>NZ_JBEPNB010000007.1:0-129826 GCF_040546065.1 Micrococcus sp. UYEF5 | reverse complement strand
CCCGTTCTGGGGGGGGGCGGGCGGCCCCCCCTGCCCGCGGGGGCGGGGGGGGGGGGCCCCCCGGGGGGGGGGGGGGGGGTTTGGGGGTGCTCCCCCCCCCAACCCCCCCCCAACCCCGCCCCCAATGCGTTCGCCGGAGCGTGCTTACGTCGAGGCGGAGGGGCCGAGGCGGCGTCGGACCACCGCGACGACGCCACGGAAGTCCTCGCGCCCATCGGCCCAGGTGACGCGGAGCGTCGTCCAGCCGCGCGCCTGCCCGTAGCGGCCCCGGCGGGCGTCGCGCGCCTGCTGCTCCCGCGTGCGGTGCCCCGCACCGTCGTACTGCAGGGCCAGGCGCACGTGACGGTAGGCCAGGTCGGCCACGGGGGAGAAGGGGTCCCCGGGCTCGAGCGCGGCCTGCAGCTCCGGCTCCGGCAGTCCGCCGGCCACGAGGGCGAGGCGCAGGCGGGTCTCGGGCGGCGAGTCGGCCCCGACGCGAACGGAATCCAGCGCCTCCCGGGCGGCCGGGCGGCCATGGAAGCGTCCGGACGCGTGCAGCGCCGAGCGCAGCGCGGCGATCGTGGTGGCCGGATCCGTCCGGCCCGCGGGCGTCCACGGGTGCCTGACGGCGTGGTCGCCGGCGGCCACGAGGTCCTCGAACGTCCACGGGGGCGTCAGGGAGCACAGGTCCAGCCAGGTGCGATCGACGGTGGTGACGCGCAGGCCGTGCACGTGCGTGACGAACTCGGGCGCCAGCGGCCTGCGGTGGTCCATCAGACCAGCCCGCCGGACGCGTCGCGTCCCCCGGGCCACGGTGAGGTGCACCGGCGGGTCGGCCTCGAACTCGCCCGTCGCCGGGTCGCGCCGCCGCCAGGCTCGCGCGGGCATCGGCAGACCGTGCAGGTGGGCCGCGGTCTCGTGGGAGAGGACGGCATCCGGGCGCCGGCGCAGAAGCGCGGCGAGGTGATCGGGGGAGAAGCCGTGCCCGGGCTCGGTCAGGCCCAGGTCGGCCCAGCCCGTGCCAGGACGTGCCCGCTGCCGGTGGAAGCCCTGCCCGACCCGCTCCAGGTCCGACCGGCGGGCGCGGTCGGGCGGCAGCCCCAGTCGGGCCAGGTCCGTGGCCAACAGCACGGCGGGCTGGTCGGGCGGCAGAGGAGTCACGACGCGCGGCATGCACCCATCGGACGACGCCGGCGGGGCGCCCGGGGCGCGCTGGCCGCGGCACGGGGACGACGCGCGGGGCGGGCGCTGCTGTGCAGGAGCCGACGGCCCGCGCCGCGTGCCGCCGTCGTCGTCTTCCCGCCCCCGGGCCGCCGGGGAGTTCCGGGGGCGATACTGGGCGTTATCCCGGCGGGATACCACCGGAAATCGCCCCCCCCCAACGCGGCGGGGAGCGGGGAGGGGAGGGAAGAGCCGCGGGGCGAGTGCGCCGGGTCAGTTCGCGTGCAGCGCCGCGTTCAGTTCGACGGTCCGGCCGGCGCGGGGGAGGGCCTCGACCCCGCCCGTGGTGGAGTTGCGGCGGAACAGCAGGTTCGGCACGCCGGAGAGGTCGACGGCCTTCACGGTTCGCGCCGCCTCGCCGTCCTGCAGCACGCTCACGCGCGTGCCCGCGGTGACGTACAGACCGGCCTCGACCACGCAGTCGTCGCCGACGGAGATGCCCACGCCGGAGTTCGCGCCGAGCAGCACGTGCTCGCCGATCACGATCCGCTGGGTGCCGCCGCCGGAGAGCGTGCCCATGATGGACGCGCCGCCTCCGACGTCGGACCCGTCGCCCACCACGACGCCGGCCGAGATCCGGCCCTCCACCATCGAATGCCCCAGGGTGCCCGCGTTGAAGTTCACGAAGCCCTCGTGCATCACGGTCGTCCCCTCGGCCAGGTGGGCGCCCAGGCGCACCCGGTCCGCGTCGCCGATGCGCACCCCGGAGGGCACGACGTAGTCCGTCATGCGCGGGAACTTGTCCACGCCGTACACCTGCACGGCGCCGCGGGCACGCAGCCTCGCCCGCGTCAGCTCGAAGTCGGCGACCGCGCAGGGTCCGTGGTTCGTCCACACCACGTTGGTGAGCAGCCCGAAGACGCCGTCGAGGTTGAGCTCGTTCGGCCGCGCCAGGCGGTGCGAGAGGGCGTGCAGGCGCAGCCACGCGTCCGCAGTGGAGGCCGGGGCGGCGTCCAGGTCGACCTCCAGCTCGACGACGGCCTGCGTGGTCCCGCGGTCCGCGTCGTCCGCGGCGAGGGCGCGCAGGGTGTCGCGCAGCGAGGCGTCCGCGGCGGAGAGCGGACCGGCCACGGGCGCGGGGAACCACACGTCCAGGACGGCGCCGTCGGCGGCCGTGGTGGCCAGGCCGTGGCCGGAGACGAGACGGGGGGAGGGCTGCTGTGCGGCGGTCTGGGTCATGCGCCTCAGCCTACTGAGCGGCCGGGGCACGCTGCAGGGCGGCGAGAGGCCCGTCCGTAGACTGGACACATGAGTCTCACCCCCGTGTCCCTGCCCGACCTCGCCGATCCGGACCTCGACGTCGCGGCGCTCACCGCCATCCTGCTGGACGTGCGCTCCGTCTCGGGGGAGGAGGGGCCGCTGGCCGACGCCGTCGAGCAGGCCCTGCGCGCCCTCGGCGGCCTCGAGGTGCGGCGGTTCGGGGACGCCGTCGTCGCCCGCACCGCTCTGGGGCGGCCGACCCGCGTGATCCTGGCCGGGCACCTGGACACGGTGCCCCTGCCCACCGTGCCGGGCTCGCGCGGGACCGTGCCCTCGGCGTGGGACGGGGACGTGCTGTACGGCCGCGGAGCCGTGGACATGAAGTCCGGCGTCGCCGTGCAGCTGGCCCTGGCCGGCCGCTTCGGCCGCGCGGACGGCCCGACCCCCGTGCACGACGTCACGTGGGTGTTCTACGACCACGAGGAGGTCGCCTCGGACCTCTCGGGCCTCGCCCGCGTGGCCCGCCAAGCCCCCGAGCTGCTGGAGGGCGACTTCGCGGTGCTGCTCGAGCCGACCGACGGCGTCGTGGAGGGCGGCTGCAACGGCACGTGCCGGTACCGCGTCACCTTCCCCGGTGTCGCGGCGCACTCGGGCCGTGCGTGGCGCGGCGACAACGCGATCCACAAGCTGGCCCCCGTGCTCACCGCCCTGGCGGCGTACGAGCCGGCCACGGTCACGGTGGAGGGCCTGGAGTACCGCGAGGGGCTGCACGCGATCCGCGTGGCCGGCGGCGTCGCGGGCAACGTCATCCCGGACGAGGCGTCCGTGGACCTGAACTACCGGTTCGCTCCGGACAAGACCCTCGAGCAGGCCCACGCGCACGTGCGCGCGGTGCTGGAGGGGGCCGGCGTGGACTGGGACGCCCAGGTGCGGATCGACGACGCCTCGCCCGCCGCCCGCCCCGGTCTGGACCGGCCGGCCGCCGCCGCGTTCGTCGCCGCCGTCGGGGGAGAGCCCCAGCCCAAGTACGGGTGGACGGACGTGGCGCGGTTCTCCCAGCTGGGCGTGCCCGCGGTCAACTTCGGCCCCGGCGACGCCCTCCTGGCCCACACGGACGACGAGCACGTGCCCCGCGAGGCGGTCCACGCGTGCCTCGCGGCGCTCGCGGCCTGGCTGGCCGGCTGACCCGACGACGTCGCCGGTGCCCGTCGCCGGACTCGCGGGCCCGCCTCGCCCGCCGCCCGGTCAGGCCGCCGTGTTCGTGGGCGCCCCGACGAGCGGGGTCGTGGGGGCGCTGGCGTCGCCGGCCGTCCGCGACGACAGCCGCCGCGAGAGCCGGGTGGCCGCCCAGGTGAGGAGGAAGTTGATCACGATGAAGATCATCGCGGCCACCACGAGGGACTGCAGGATGTTGCCGTTGCCGGAGCCGAGCTGGCGGGCGTACTGCAGGAGTTCGAAGAAGCCGATGAGGTAGCCCAGCGCCGAGTCCTTGAGGATCACCACGAACTGGCTCAGCAGCGAGGGCAGCATGGCGATGAGGGCCTGGGGCACCTCCACGAGCCGCAGGGACTGCATGCTCGTCATGCCCACCGCCGCGGCCGCCTCGCGCTGGCCGCGCGGCAGCGAGCGCACCCCGGAGCGCACCAGCTCCGCGATCACGGACCCGTTGTACAGGGTCAGTGCCGCGATCACCGCGTAGTACGGGCCGTCCTGGGGCTGGATCGCCCCGGTGCGCGCGACCTGTGCGAACAGCTGGTAGAAGAACACCATCATCACGAGCACCGGCACGGCCCGGAAGAACTCCACGACGACGGCGGCCAGCCAGCGCACCGGGCCGAACGGGGCCAGACGCAGGAAGCCGAACACCAGGCCGAACACCACGGAGGTGACCACGGCGATGCCCGCGGACTGCAGGGTGAACTGCAGGCCCGGCAGGTAGTAGTTCCGCCACGCGTCGCCGTCGACGGCGGCCAGCCAGCGGCGGCCGGAGAGCTGGCCGGTGGCGTTCATCTGGATCAGGACGAGCACCGCTACGGCCAGGACCGCGGCGAGGGCGACGAGGTTGGCGAGGAGGATCCGCCGGCGGGCGATGGGACCCGGGGCGTCGAAGAGGACGGAGGCCTGGGCGCTCATCGGGCCACCGCCCATTTCTCCGAGGCCCACGTGGTCAGCAGGCCGATGGGGATGACGATCAGGCAGAAGCCGATCGCGAAGGTCAGGAAGATCGCCACCATCACGTCCGGGCTGAACTCGATCATGCGCTTCATCAGGCCCGAGGCCTCCGCCACCGACGCCGCGGCGGCGACGGTGGTGTTCTTGGTCAGCGCGATCACGGTGTTGCCCAGCGGGGTGATGGCCCCGCGCAGCGCCTGGGGCAGGATCACGTGGCGGGCCGCGGGCAGGAAGCCCAGGCCGATGGAGCGGGCGGCCTCGGCCTGCCCGAGCGGGACGGTGTTGACGCCGGAGCGGATCGCCTCGCACATGAACGCCGCGTGGTAGAGCGAGAGCGCGATCACGGCGTAGATGAAGAAGTTCAGCGTGAAGTCGGACGAGAAGCTGATCTTCAGCTGCCCCCAGACGGCGAGCACGCCGAGCAGCATGATGATCGTCAGCGGGGTGTTGCGGACCACGTTGACGTAGCCGGTGCCGAGGGCGCGCAGCGAGGGGACGGGCGAGATGCGGAACAGGGCGAGCACCACGCCGAGGACGAACGAGCCGAGGGTCGCGAGGAACGCGAGCCTGATGTTCGTCCAGAACGCGAGCGGGATGTCCGCGCCGTAGTCCGCGAGGAGCGAGGAGATCGATTCCATGTCTTCTCCGAGGGTCGGGACAGGGCTGACGGGCGGGGGTGCCGCCGGGCGGGCCGAGGGTGACGGTTCAGGTCACGTCCTCGGCCCACCCGGCCGCGGGGCTGTCAGGCGCAGGGCTCGAACTCGGCGTCCTCGCCGGAGTTCAGCGTCTCGTCGTAGGTGTAGCCCGTGCCCTCGGTGTTGGACTCGAGGGCCTTCTTCCACTCGCCGGAGTCCTTCATCTCCTGGATGGCCTCGTTGATGTCCTCGCAGCGCTCCGAGTCCTTCGGCAGGCCGACGCCGTAGCGCTCCGTGGTGAAGGTGTTGCCGACGACCTTGAACTTGCCCTTGTTGGCGTCGGCGGCGGCCAGGCCCGCGAGGATGATGTCGTCCGTGGTCACGGCGTCCACCTGGCCGGACTCGAGGTAGGTCACGCATTCGGCGTAGCCGCCCTGCTCCACCAGGTTCACGCCGGAGGCGAACTGGTCCTTGATCTTCTGGGCCGAGGTGGAGCCGGTGACGGAGCAGAGGTTCTTCCCGTCGAGGGCCTCGGGGCCGGTGATCGCGGTGTCGTCCGCGCGGACCAGCAGGTCCTGGCCGGCCACGAAGTACGGGCCCGCGAAGGCGACGCGCTCCTTGCGGGCGTCCGTGATGGAGTACGTCGCGAAGATCATGTCGACCTCGCCGTTCTCCAGGGCGTTCTCCCGGTTCGCGGACGGGGTCTGGACCCACTCGATGTCCTTCTCGGCCACGCCGAGCTTGTCCGCCACGTAGCGGGCCACGTCCGTGTCGAAGCCGGTGGGCTGGGCCGAGCCCTCGCGGTAGCCCAGGCCCGGCTGGTCGAACTTGATGCCGATGCGCAGGCGCTCGCCGGAGCCGGACGACGTCGACTCGCCGGCCGAGGACGAGCCGGCGGCGTCGCCACCGCCGCCCTGCGACGAGGAGGGGGCGCAGGCGGTGAGGGACAGCGCGGCCGCGGCGGTGACGGCGGACAGGGTCAGGAGCTTCGTGCGGAGCATGGTGCTCTCCTCTGGTTCGGTGCGGTGGGGTGCGACGGGGGACGGGGTCAGTGCGCGAGGATCTTGCCCAGGAAGTCCTGGGCGCGCTCGTGTCGGGGGTTCGTGAAGAAGGTGTCGGGGTCGGTGTCCTCGAGGATGGCGCCGTCGGCCATGAAGACCACGCGGTCCCCGGCCTTGCGGGCGAAGCCCATCTCATGGGTGACCACGACCATGGTCATGCCGCCCTCGGCGAGCTGGACCATGACGTCGAGGACCTCCTGCACCATCTCGGGGTCGAGGGCGGAGGTCGGCTCGTCGAAGAGCAGGGCCTTCGGCTCCATCGCCAGGGCGCGGGCGATGGCCACGCGCTGCTGCTGCCCGCCGGAGAGCTGGGCCGGCATCTTCCTGGCCTGGGCGGCCACGCCCACGCGCTCGAGCAGCTCCATGGCGTGCCGCTCGGCGTCCGCCCGGCGCTTGCCCTTCACCTTGATGGGCCCGAGGGTCACGTTCTCCAGGATCGACTTGTGCGCGAAGAGGTTGAACGACTGGAAGACCATGCCGATCTCGGCGCGCAGCTGGGCGAGCTGCCTGCCCTCGTTGGGGAGCGGCCGCCCGTCGATCAGGATGCGGCCGCCGTCGTCGTCGATGGTCTCGAGCCGGTTGATCGTGCGGCACAGCGTCGACTTGCCGGAGCCGGACGGGCCGAGGACGATCGCCACCTGGCCGCGCGGGATCCGCAGGTCGATCTGGCGGAGGGCGTGGAAGTCGCCGAAGTGCTTGTTGACGCCCTCGAGGACGATCAGGTCATCGCCCGCGGCACCGCGACGGCGCCGCGTGCCGGCCTCGTCGGGGAGGTGGGCGCCGTGGGGCTGCTCAGGCGTGATCTGCGTCATGCCAGTGGAATATAGCGCACGCCACACCCGGCGCGGTGCGCCGTGCGACGCCGGCCCTGGCGGCCCGCCGGCTCGTTAGGCTGACGCCATGGCCCCACATGAGCACCCCTCGGGCGGCGACGTCGCCGCCGCGTCCCAGCGCGTCCGCCGCGGCGGGCAGATCCTGCGCGGGGAGGCGGCGCACACCCCCACGTTCGACCAGCTCCTCCTCGACGGTCGGCGGCCCGGCGACGCCGCGCGCCCCACCGCCGACGTCGCCTCGACGACGTCCGAGGCCTGGCGTGTCCTGCGCATCCAGGCCGAGTTCGTCGAGGGCTTCGGCACCCTCGCGGGGCTGGGTCCCGCGGTCTCCGTGTTCGGATCGGCGCGCACGCCCGAGGGCAGCGTCGAGTACGCCCTGGCGCACGAGGTCGGGAGCCGCCTGGCCCAGGCCGGGTACACGGTCATCACCGGTGGGGGGCCCGGCACCATGGAGGCCGCCAACCGGGGCGCCCACGAGGCCGGTGGAGAGTCCGTGGGCCTGGGCATCGAGCTGCCGTTCGAGACCGGCCTGAACCCCTGGGTGCACGTGGGCGTGGACTTCCGCTACTTCTTCGTCCGCAAGGTCATGTTCCTCAAGTACGCGCAGGGGTTCATCGTGCTGCCCGGCGGCCTCGGCACCCTGGACGAGCTCTTCGAGGCCCTCACCCTCGTGCAGACCGGCACCGTCACCCGCTTCCCCGTGGTCCTCGTGGACCGCGGCTTCTGGGGCCCGCTCGTGGACTGGATCCGCGGCACGCTCGTGGAGCGCGGCATGATCTCGCCCGAGGACCCGGACCTTTTCCACGTCGTGGACACGGCCGAGGAGGCCGTCGCGTGCGTGCTCCGCTCGGCGGGGAGGGCCGACACGTGAGCGGACCGCAGTGGACCGTCCTGGTGGCCGTGCTCGTCGTCGTGCTGGCGGCCCTGGCCGCCGCCCTCACGGGCCGGCTCACGCTCCGGGCCGACGACCCGGCCGGACAGACGCCCGGGCACCCCGTCCTGCTGCCCGAGCGGCCGCGCGCGGCGGATGTCGACCTGCTGCGGCTGGCCGTCGCGGTGCCCGGCTACCAGCGGGACCAGGTGGACGCCGTCCTGCTGCGGCTGCGGGACGCCCTCGCGGAGCGCGAGGACGAGGCGACCGCACTGCGGGCCCGGGTGGCCGAGCTCGAGGCCGCCGACCCGTCCCGGAGCGATCCGGCGGGGCGCGCCTGAGTCGCGGGCCGGGCTCGGTGCGGGCCATCGTTTGGCGCGAGCACGCGGAATCCGCGATAATGGTGATGTGACCGGCCTCGCGCACGCCCGCGTGCGGGGGCGCCGGAGGCGTCCGGTCAGTGCCCGCTCCCGCGGTCACCGGACGCCGTGACGGGAACATCATCCAGAAGGGAAGTCGCAATGGCCGCCATGAAGCCCCGCACCGGGGACGGTCCCATGGAAGTGACCAAGGAGGGGCGCAGCCTGATCATGCGCGTGCCGATCGACGGCGGCGGCCGTCTCGTGCTGGAGATCAACGCGGACGAGGCCCGCGAGCTCAAGGAGTGCCTCGAGGGCGTCATCCAGGCCTGAGCCCGGACCCCTTCGACGCGGACGCCCCGCGCACCGTCGCGGTGCGCGGGGCGTCCGCGTCCCCGGCGACGCCGCGGATCAGCGGCGCACCGCGATCAGCACGCCCGTGCCGGAGGGGACGACGGCGGACAGCCAGTGCTCGTCCTCCCGGATGAGGCGGTCCACCGCCCGGGCGGACACGGTGGACTCGTCGCGCACGGCGGGCCGGGGAACGCGGTCGCCGTCGAGGGCGTCCACCACGACGAGCACGCCGCCGGGGGCGAGTATGCGCGCGGCCTGCTCGACGTCGAACTGACGCGCGGCCGGGTCCCCGTCCACCAGGACCATCTCATAGGCGCCGCTCGTGAGCCGGGGGAGGACGAGCCGGGAGCGCCCCGTGATCATGCGGGTGCGGCTCGTGGGCAGGCGGGCCTCCGAGAACGCCTCGCGGGCCGCGCGCTGGGCCTCCGCGTCCGGGTCCACGGTGGTGAGGACCGTGCGCTCGGGCAGACCGCGCATCAGGGCGAGGCCCGAGACGCCGGCGCCCGTGCCCACCTCCACGACCGCCGCGGGGGCACGCGTGGCCGCCAGCACCGTCAACAGGGCCGCCGTCCCCTCGCTCACCGGCGGCACGTCCAGCTCGGCGGCGCGCTCGCGGGCGCGCAGGACGACGTCGTCCTCGGTGGCCCGGCTCTCCGACCAGGCCCAGGACGCGTGCTTGTCGGTGGGCTGGGGCTGCAGGGCGCTCATGGCTGACTCCGGGACGACGACGACGGGACCTCGCCCGCGGCACGGGCGACGCGGGCCAGTGTACGGGCCGGCACGCGGCCGCGACCCAGTGTTCTCCCAGGAGGCGGGCCGATGATGGGACACGGCACGAACCGGCTCCCGCCGTGTGGGAGGCCGGTCGCCGGGCCGAGGACGCGAGGACCGAGGAGGTGGCCGCATGGGACGTCGACACACCCAGCGCCACATGGACGCCTACCTCGAGGGCGCCCTCCCCGCCGCGTCCCGGGCGCGCATCGCCCGCCACCTGGACCGCTGCCCCGAGTGCCGCGCCACGGTCCAGGCCCGGGCCCGCGTGCTCGACGCCGCCCGCACGGTGCACCAGCGTCCGGCCGGCGCCGTCGTCGCCCCGGTGCTGCGCGCCCGCGGGGTCTCCGGCCGCCTCGTGGTGGGGCTGCTGACCTTCGTCGTCCTGCTCGGCGGGCTGTTCACCGCGGTCTGGGTGGCCGGCGCGCCCCGCACCACGGCCCTGCGCACGGCCCCGACCCCGACGGACACCGTCGCCCTGCCGGCGGCCGGGACCGCGTCGACCGACCGGCGCGGCACCGTCGCGGAGCTGCGGGGTCAGGGCTGGACGGTGCCCTCCCTCGTGGGGGCCGGCCTGGAGCCGCTCACCGTCGACACCGCCCAGACGGCCGAGGACGTGGAGGTCGTCGTCGGCTGGGGTCGGGACGAGCCGACCGTGACCGTCCGTGAGTGCCGACCCCGGATCGTGGGAGCCGCCCCGGAGGGCTGTGCCTCGACCGCGCCCCTGAGCACGGGGGCGCAGGAGCGTCGGCTGGCCGGCGGCGGCGTCTACCGGATCGTCCCGGCGGGGGAGGAGGACGGCTGGACGGCCGAGCTGACCACGCCGCAGGCCGCCTACCGCGTGGAGGCCAGCCTGCCGGACGAGCGCGCCGACGCGGTCCTCACCCACCTGCTGGTCTCCGAGCGGGCACGGGTGCTCGAGCTGGGCGGCGGAGACGCCGTCGAGGAGCGCCTGGAGCGAGGCCTCGAACGCATCGCGGACGCCGTGCCGCGCCCCCGCGGCTGAGCCGCCCCGCCCCCGCGGCTCCGGGCTGTGGGGCGGTGCCGCTCTAGTAGAGTTCGGAGGGTGTTTGGTATCAACGGCAGCGAGTTCATCATCTTGGCGGTGCTCGCGATCGTCATCCTCGGGCCGGAGAAGCTCCCCGAGTACACGCGCGCCTTCACCGACTGGCTGCGCGTCATGCGCGACAAGGCCGAGGGTGCCAAGGCGCAGTTCAAAGAGGAGACCGGCACGGACTTCGACGAGGTGGACTGGCGCAGGTACGACCCCCGCCAGTACGACCCGCGCCGCATCATCCGCGACGCGCTCCGCGAGCCCGCCGGCGGCTCGTCCACGCCCGCGTCCCGCGCGGCGCAGGCGACGGGCATCAGCGCCGAGGACGTGCACGGCGGCCTCACCCACCAAGACCTGACGGACATGGATCCGCGCACGCTCTTCCGCCGCCCCGCCGGGGCCGGCAGCACCGCCGCCGCGGAGTCCGTCGCCGCCGCACAGACCCGGTCGAGCGCGCCCGCCGCGGGGGCGGCCGCCGTGGGCGGTGCCGCCGCAGCCCTGATGGCCTCCGGCCGCGCCGAGGCCCTCACCGAGGAGCGCCCTGCCGCCGTCGAGACCGAACCGGATCCCCTCGAGCTGCTCGGGCTGGCGCCCGCCCCCTTCGACGTCGACGCGACCTGACGCCGTCGCGCGCGTCGGGTGCCCCGGCCGGGGCGCCGGCACCCGAGGTCAGCGAGGGGTGAACGGCAGGGGTCGCCCGGCCAGCCCGCGCGGTCGCACGGCCACCCGCTGCGCGATCTGCGTCAGCGCCCGGCCCGCGGGGCTCTCCGGCGCGGACACCACCACGGGTTCGCCGGCGTCGCCGCCCGCGCGCAGCGCCGGGTCCAGGGGAACGGTGCCCAGCAGCGGCACCTGCGTGTCCAGCACCCCGGACAGCCGCTCCGCCACCTCGGCGCCGCCGCCGGTCCCGAACACATCCAGGACGGTGCCGTCTGGCAGGGTCATCGGCCCCATGTTCTCCACGACGCCGGCCACGGTCTGGCCCGTCTGCTCCGCCAGCTGACCGGCGCGCGCGGCCACCTGCGCGGCGGCGTGCTGCGGCGTGGTCACCACGAGCAGCTCCGAGGCGGGCAGCAGCTGCGCCGTCGAGATCGCGATGTCCCCGGTGCCCGGGGGCAGGTCCACGAGCAGGACGTCCAGGTCGCCCCAGTGCACATCCGTGACGAACTGCTCGAGCGCGCGGTGCAGCATCGGCCCGCGCCAGGCCACCGGCCGGTCCGCGTCGAGGAACATGCCGATCGAGATGACCTTCACGTCCCGCACCACGGGGGGCAGGATCATCCGGTCCAGCTTCGTCGGGGTGCCGGTCACGCCCAGGAGCCCGGGGATGGAGTAGCCGTGCACGTCCGCGTCGATCAGGCCGACGGCGAGCCCGCGCGCGGCGAGCGCGACCGCGAGGTTGGCCGTGACCGAGGACTTGCCCACGCCGCCCTTGCCCGAGGCCACCGCGAGGACGCGCGTGAGCGTCCCCTCCCCGAACGGGTTCGTCGGCCGAGTCGCGCGCAGGGCGTCCTGCAGCGCCAGGCGGCGCTCGGGCTCCATGACCCCGACGCGAACGTCCACGGATTCACAGCCGGGCACGACGGCGACGGCGGCGGCCACGTCCGTCTGGATCGTCCCGCGCAGGGGGCACGCGGCGATCGTGAGCAGGACCGCGACCTCGACGACGCCCGGGGCGGTCTCCACGACCGACTCCACCATGCCGAGGTCGGTGATCGGGCGGCGGATCTCGGGGTCCTGGACCGTGGCGAGCCGTTCCAGCACCCGGCGCTCGAGGTCGGTGCGGACCTCGGGCACGGGCAGGCCCAGGGCGCTCATCGGCCGCCCCCGTCCACCGGGCCCGCACCGTCGGCGGGACCGGCCGCCGGACCGGACCCCCCGGCCTCGCGGGCCTCCTGGGCCGCGAGGGTGGCGAGCGTGGTGGTCGTGGGCTCGGCGCCGGCGTCGCCGCGCCGCGCATCCCGGCCGCGGCCCTTGGTCTTCTTGTTCTTGCGGGGCTGGGCCTCGGCGCCCGGGAGGCCGGCGCGCAGCTCCTCCCGGATCTCCTCCCGGATCTCCTCCCGGATCTCCTCCCGCAGCTCGGCGCGCAGCGCCTCGCGGAGGTCGTCCCTGAGGTCGTCCTGGACGCCGCGCAGCTCGCCGCGCACGAAGTCGCGCGTGGCGACCTCCTGGACGGCCAGCCGCAGACCGGCGATCTCGCGGGTGAGGAACTCGGTGTCGGCGAGGTTGCGCTCGGCGCGGTCACGGTCCTCGCGCAGCGCGACCTTGTCCCGGTCGTCCTGGCGGTTCTGCGCCAGCAGGAGCAGGGGTGCGGCGTAGGACGCCTGGAGGGAGAGCATGAGCGTGAGCGCGGTGAAGCCGAGCTCGGCGGAGTCGAACCGCCACTCCATCGGGCCGAACGTGTTCCAGCCCAGCCAGGCGGCGCAGAACAGCGTCATCCAGACGAGGAACTGCGGGGTGCCCATGAAGCGGGCGATGCCCTCGGTGGCCTCGCCGAAGGCGTCCGGGTTCGGGGCCAGCCGGGGCACGCGGCGCCCGCTGGCGCTCAGCGGGGTGTCCAGGCCGGTGCCGCGGCCCGGGCGCAGGTCTCGCGCGGTCTGGGTCATGCTCACACCTCCGGTGTCGTGCGGCGGCGGGCCGCGGGGTCAGGTTGCGGGGCGGGTCTCGGCGTCGTCGAGGTCCATGGCCCGCCAGTCGTCGGGCAGGATGTGGTCGAGCAGGTCGTCCACGCTCACGGCCCCGACGACGCGGTCCTGCTCGTTCACCACGGGGATGCACGTGAGGTTGTAGGTCGCGAGCTCGCGGGTCACGTGGGCGATGGGGGCGAGGTCCGAGACGGCCTCGAGATCCTTGTCCATGATGTTGCCGATCGCCTCCGGCGGCGGGTACCGCAGCAGGCGCTGGAAGTGGACGACGCCGAGGAACCGGCCCGTCGGCGTCTCCAACGGCGGCCGGGCCACGATCACGAGCGAGGCCAGCGCGGGGGAGATCTCCTGCTGTCGGATGGTCGCCATGGCCTCGGCCACGGTGGCCTCCGGGGGGAGGATGACCGGCACGGGGGTCATGAGCGAGCCCGCCGTGCCCTCCTCGTACTCGAGCAGGCGCCGGACGTCCTCGGCGTCCTCCGGCTCCATGCGTTCGAGCAGCAGCTCCTGCTGGGAGTCGGGCAGCTCGTGGAGCAGGTCCGCCGCGTCGTCCGGGTCCATCTCCTCCAGGACGTCGGCGGCGCGGTCGATGTCCAGCTGGGAGAGGATCTGCACCTGGTCGTCGTCGGGCAGCTCCTGGAGCACGTCCGCGAGGCGTTCGTCCTGCAGCTCCCTGGCGACCTCGACGCGGCGCTTCTCCGACATGTCGTGGAGCATGTCCGCCAGGTCGGCGGGCTTGAGGTCCTCGTGCGCGGCGAGGAAGCTCGTGGCCCCCTGCGGGTCGGCCTGCGCCGTCCAGCGGGCCTCGTCCCAGTTCAGCAGGAGGTGCTCGCCCCGCTGGGCGCGGCCGAAGGGGCCGCGGCCGACGATGCGGCGCACGTACAGGTCCGAGACCAGCCAGTCGCCGTTGCGCTGCTGCTCCAGCCCGATGTCCTCCAGGAAGGCCTCGCCCGACCCGTCGGAGAGGCGCACCTTCCGGTCGAAGAGGTCGGCGGCCACCATCTGCTCGGCGCCACGGCGGGAGAACCGGCGCAGGTTGATCAGCCCGGTCGTGATGATCCGGCCCGAGTCCATGGACGTCACCCGCGTCATCGGGACGAAGACGCGCTTCTTGCCGGGGACCTCGATCACGAGGCCGGTGGCGAACGGGGCTGCGGCGGGGCCGCGGTCCAGCACGACGACGTCGCGCAGCCGTCCCAGGCGGTCGCCGAGGGGGTCGAAGACGTCCAGGCCCAGCAGGCGGGCCACGAAGATCTTGGGGGAGCTCACCGACCCAGCCTACGGCGTGCCGGACCGCGGCTCCGTGTCCGCGTACGGCGGACCGCCGCCCGCCCGGGCGCCGGGCCGGGCACAATGGGTCCATGTCGTTCATGATGTCCAACCCTCAGCCCGGCGCCGAGCAGGGCCTGCCCCGCGGAGAGCTGCTGGCCACCTACGCCACCTACGCGCAGGCGCGCGAGCAGGTGGACCGCCTCGCCGCCACGGACTTCCCCGTGAGCGCCGTGTCGATCGTGGGCAAGGACCTGCGGGTCGTGGAGCGGGTGCGCGGCCGGCTGAACTACGCCCAGGTGGCGTTGTCCGCGGGAGTGCGCGGCGTGTTCTTCGGTGGACTGATCGGCGTGTTCCTCTACCTGCTGGCCCCCGAGGCCGGCCCGGGGCAGATCCTCACCTCCATGCTGCTGGGCCTGGCGGTGTGGCTGATCTTCGGCGTGATCGGCTTCGCGATGCGTCGGGGCCAGCACGGCTTCGCGTCCTCGCAGGCCGTCGTGCCCACGGCCTTCGACCTCGTGGTCGCGTTCGACCACGCCGCCCGCGCCCGCCAGGAGCTGGGCCTGGGCGGTGCCGCGGCCCCGACGCCGCCCGCGGCCCCGCAGCCGGCGCCCGCGCCCGCCGCGGAGGAGGCCGAGGACGGGCCCGTGCAGGCCACCCCGGCCGCCGCGCCGTCGTCGGGCGGGTCCCACGCGGCGCCCGCTCCCGGCGGACCCGAGGCGCCGGCCCGGCCCGTCCCGGAGGCGGACCCCGCGCCCACCGGCCTGGACCGCTCCTACGGCGTGACCCTGCCCCCGGAGGAGGTCGCCAAGCTCATCGAGGCGCGCGGCGGCCACCCGCCCCGGCCCCGGGACGAGCCGCGCGGCTGAGCCCCGTCAGAGGGACCAGGACTCGAGCCGCCGGAGCATGTCGCGCTTCTTGCTCGCATGACCGTGCATCCGGCCCAGGATGTCGCCGAGGACGGTGACGGCGCGGTCGATGTACGGGCCCTTGTTCAGCATCGCGGCCTCGGCCCGCTGCGCCATCGCGGCGTCCGTGATCTCCGCCCGTGAGGGCAGGCCGGTCTTGGCGAGGGACTCGAGGACCTGGGTGGCCCAGATCGCGGGCACGTGCGCCGCCTCGCACAGCCACAGGATCTCCTCCTGCAGCTCGGCCATCCGTGCGAAGCCGGCCTCCACCGCCAGGTCGCCACGGGCGATCATCACCCCGACGTCCCGCCAGCGCATCGCCTCGAGCAGCATCCGCGGCAGCTGCCGGAAGGCCTCCACCGTCTCGATCTTCAGCGTGATGTCCACGTCCGGTGCGTCCTCGGCCTCGAGCGCGTCGATCAGCTGGGCCACGTCCTCGGCCGAGCGGACGAAGGACATGTTCACCATGTCCGCGTGGCGGGCCGCGAACGGGATGTGGGCGAGGTCCTCGTCCGTGAGGGCCGGGATGGCCAGGTGCGTGTCCGGGAAGTTCACGCCCTTCTCCGCCTTGAGCTTCGCCCCGCGAGGGCCGGCCTGGGTCACCTCGAGGGTGATCTCGTCGGCGGACACCGCTGTGATCCGCGCGCCGATCCGTCCGTCGTCGAGGGAGACCCGGTCGCCGACCGCCGCGTCCGCGAACGCCTGCGCCAGGGTGAGGCCGATCCGGTAGGGCGGCGTGTCGACCGCGGGGACCGGCTCGAGCGAGCGGGTCAGCACGATCTGCTCGCCCTCATGCACGCGCATCGACTGCTCGAGCGGGGGCAGCGGCCCGACCTCGAGCGGCCCGTGCGGCGTCGTCAGCGCCGTGCCCGTCGCCCAGTAGACCGTCTTGTCCGCCTGCACGAGCACGCCCTCGCCGTCCACCTGCTCGACCTCGAGCCTGCGGTGAGCGCCACGCGCGTCGGTCAGCTCGATCTCGTCGCCGCGCTGCAGGCCCGCCAGGGTCTTCCCCTCCGGGGCCGCCAGCGGCACGACGACGGCGCCGTCCGGCCCGTCCGTCGCGGCCACGGCGTCGTGGGTCCCGGTGGCGAGCCACACGCGGGAGGGCTCGGTGACGGTCCCGGAGGCGTCCCGGGTGGGCTTCACCTTCACGACGCGCGGGCCCGGCTCGATGGGGCCCGTGCGCACCTTCGGCCCGGCCAGGTCCATCGCGACCAAGGGCGCGGGCCGGCCCGCACCGGCACACCGGCGGACCGCCGCGATCATGGCGGCCCGCGCCTGCTCGTCGTCGTGGGCGCAGTTCACGCGCGCCAGGTCCATGCCGGCCTCGGCGATCCGGGCCACGAGTTCCGGGTCCGTGGCGGCCTCGGAGGGCATGGTCACCATGATGCGCGCGTCCCGGTCGCCGCGGGCCGGACCGAGCAGGCTCGCCGCGTTGCGGGCGAGGATGGCGCGGCCCTCGGCGGAGGTCAGGGCGTCGTCCTCGGGCGCGGGGGCGGGGTCGCCGTCGAGTGCGCGGGCGGCGGCCAGCACGGCGTCCACGTGGCCCAGCACGCCGGCTTCCATGCGGCCCAGAGAGGACAGTCCGGCGTCGCTCAGTGCCTCCTGCAGGGGCCGCAGGTCGGTGCCGCGCAGGGCGACGTAGTGCACGAGGTTCCGGGCCGAGGCCCGGTGGCGCTCCCGGACGCGGGAGATGAGGTCGGCGTGCTCCGCCTCGGCGGAGAGGAGGCGGTCGCGGAGGGCGGTGAGCTCGGTGGTCAGGTCGATACCCATGGTCCGAACCCTAGGGGCGCCCTCCGCGCCGGATCACGCCTGGAGCCGCGCCATCCAGGCCTCGATCTCGTCCGGGGTGCGGGGGAGGGCCGCGGAGAGGTTCTCGGCCCCGTCCTCGGTCACGAGGATGTCGTCCTCGATGCGCACGCCGATGCCGCGGTACTCCTCCGGCACGGCCAGGTCCTCCTCCTTGAAGTACAGACCCGGCTCGATCGTGAAGACCATGCCCGGCTCGAGCACGCCGTCCAGGTAGAGCTCGCGCTTGGCCTGCGCGCAGTCGTGCACGTCGAGGCCGAGGTGGTGCGAGGTGCCGTGGGGCATCCAGCGCCGGTGGTGCTGGCCTTCGTCCGAGAGCGCGACCTCGGCCGAGACCGGCAGCAGGCCCCAGCCGTCGAGGCGGTCGACGAGCACCCGCATGGCCTCGGCGTGGAGCTCGCGGAACCGGATGCCGGGGCGCACGATCGCGAAGGCGGCGTCCGCGGCGTCGAGGACCGCCTGGTAGATGCGGCGCTGCACGTCCGTGAACGTGCCGGACACGGGCAGGGTGCGGGTGATGTCCGCGGTGTAGAGGGAGTCGTCCTCGACGCCGGCGTCGAGCAGGAGCAGCTCACCCGGGCGCACGGCGCCCGTGTTGCGGATCCAGTGCAGGATCGTGGCGTTGTTGCCGGAGGCCGCGATCGTGTCGTAGCCCAGGTCGTTGCCCTCGAGGCGGGCGCGGGCGAAGAAGGCGCCCTCGACCACGCGCTCGCCGCGGTCGTGGCCCACGGCGCGCGGCAGGGCCCGCACGACGTCCTCGAAGCCGGCGATCGTGGCGGCCACCGAGGCGCGCATCCGCTCGACCTCCCACGCGTCCTTGACCAGGCGCAGCTCGGAGAGGAACTCGGCGGTCTGGGCGTCGGCCTCGGCCGCGGCGGTCAGGTCCACGCCGGCCTCGGTCCGGACGGCGGCCAGCAGCGCGTCCACGTCCTGGTCGGTCTCGGCCAGCAGCCGCACCGCGGTGCCGTCCGCGGCCACGTTCTTGGTGACGGCGGACTCGAGCTCCTCGAGCCCCGCCGTGCGCAGACCCGTGCGGGCGGCCAGGCCGGCCAGGGTCGGGCGGGGGCCGATCCAGAACTCGCCCGAGCGCGAGTCCGCGTAGAACTGCTCGGTGTCCCGGCCGGCCAGGGGACGGAAGTACAGGGTGGCGGTGTGGTCCGTGCCGTCGTCGCCGGCGCCCGGGTCCGTGGGCTCGAGCACGAGCACGGCGTCCGGCTCGTGGTCCACGCCGAGGCCCGTCAGGTGGGCGAACGCGGAGTGCGCGCGGAAGCGGTAGTCGGTGTCGTTCGAGCGGACCTTGAGGCGGCCGGCCGGCACCACGATCCGCTCGCCCGGGAAGCGCGCGGACACGGCGGCCCGCCGCCGGGCGGCGTACGGGGCCGAGGCGTCGGGGTCGGGCAGGGCCTGCGACGAGGGCGCCCAGTCGGAGGCCATGAAGTCGCGGAAGGCGTTCGAGGCGGGGCGCTGCGAGCGGTTGTCGACGCGCTCGGCCAGCGGCTGGGGGTTCACCGCGCCGGTGCCGTCGGCGCCCGCCTCGGGGGCGGCGGCGGGCTGGTCCGGGGTGGTCTGGGCGGGGTGCTGTGCGGCATCGGTCATGCCCTCCATCATGGCACCGGTGGGCGCGGGCAGGTCGGGGCCGCCGCGCGCGGGTCTCGGTACCATGGCCGCCATGGCCCGCTACGACCTGCACACGCACTCGACCGAGTCCGACGGCACCGAGCCGCCGGCCGACGTGGTGCGTGCGGCGGCGCGGGCCGGGCTGGACGGCCTCGCGCTCACCGACCACGACACGACCGCCGGCTGGGCCGAGGCCGCCCACGCCGCGCGGGAGACCGGGCTGACGCTCGTGCCCGGCATGGAGATGTCCTGCACCTCCGCCGACGGCGTGAGCGTGCACGTGCTCAGCTACCTGCACGACCCCGAGGACCCCGCCCTGCTGCGGGAGGTCGGCCTGGCCCGCGACGCGCGGCTGATCCGGGCGCAGGAGATGGTGCGGCGCCTGGGCGCGGACTTCCCGATCACGTGGGAGCTGGTCCAGGAGCACGCGGCGGAGAACGCGACGATCGGCCGGCCCCACCTGGCCGACGCCCTCGTGACGATCGGGGCCGTCCCGGACCGGTCCGCGGCGTTCCGGGAGATCCTCGCCGGCCGGTCCAAGTACTACGTGCCGCACTTCGCCCCGGACCCGGCCGAGGCGGTCGCGCTCATCCGGGCCGCCGGCGGGGTGCCGGTGTTCGCGCATCCCCGGGCGCGCATGCGGGGCCGCGTGGTGGGCGACGAGGTGTTCGAGCAGATGGCCGAGGCCGGACTGGCGGGGGTCGAGGTCGAGCACCGGGACAACCCGGCGGAGGAGCGCACCTGGCTGCGCGCGTTCGCGGGCCGGCACGGGCTGTTCGTCACCGGCTCGTCCGACTACCACGGCACCGGCAAGCCGAATCCGATCGGCGAGCACAGCACGGGCGCGGAGGTGCTCGCGGAGATCGAGCGGCAGGGCACCGGCACGTCGATCATCCGCGGCTGAGCCCGGACGGCCCGGGCGACGGCGGAGGATCCGTTGCGCGAATGACCCTTCCGGCCGCCTGCACGGCGGTCAGAAGGGTCATTCGCGCAGAAGACTCCCGGGGGCCCGGAAGGGAGGGTCAGCCGTCCACGACCTCGCCGTTGCGGCGGCGCGTGCGGGTGCGGCCGCCCCGGCGACGACGGGCCTCGGCCCGCGCCTCGGCGCGCTCGGCCCGGCGGGCCTCCGTCAGCTCGACGCCGGCCACCGGCTCCGGCGTCCGGGCTGCGGGGGCCTCGGAGCGCGAGGCGGTGCGCTCGCGGCCCTCGCCGCGACCACGGCCCCGGCCCTCGGCGCGCTGCTCGGCGGGTACCTCACCACGCCCGCGGGCCGAGCGCTCGCCGCGGCCTCCGCCGCGTGCATCGTCGCGGCCCTCGCCGGAGCGGCCGCCCCGGTTCCGTCCGCCACGTCCGCCGCGGCCGCCCTCACGGCCGCCGCGCTCGCCGTCGCGGGACCGACCGCCCTCGCGACCCCGTCCGCGGCCGCCGTCGCGCTGCTTCGCCTCGGGGCCGCCGAGGTCCTCGAGCGTCTCGCCCTCGAGGCCCTCGAGCACGCGCTTGGCCTGCGGCAGACGGCCCTTCGTGCCCTTCGGGATGCCGAGGTCGGAGAACAGGTGCGGGGAGGAGGAGTAGGTCTCCACCGGCTCGGGCTGGCCGAGGCCGAGCGCCTTGTCGATCAGGGACCAGCGCGGCATGTCCTCCCAGTCCACGAGGGTCACCGCCACGCCCTTGTTGCCGGCGCGGCCCGTGCGGCCCACGCGGTGCACGTAGGTCTTCTCGTCCTCCGGCGCCTGGAAGTTGAACACGTGCGTGACGTCGTCGACGTCGATGCCGCGCGCCGCGACGTCGGTGGCCACGAGGATGTCCACCTTGCCGTTGCGGAACGCGCGCAGCGCCTGCTCGCGGGCGCCCTGGCCGAGGTCGCCGTGCAGCGCGCCGGCCGCGAAGCCGCGCGCCGTCAGCTCGTCCGCCACGCGAGCGGCCGTGCGCTTGGTGCGCGTGAAGATGATGGTCCGGCCGCGGCCCTCGGCCTGCAGGGCGCGGGCCACGAGCTCGTCCTTGTCCATGTGGTGGGCGCGGTAGACGAGCTGACGGATGTCCTTCTTCGTCAGGCCCTCGTCCTCCGGGTCCGCCGCGCGGATGTGGGTCGGCTGCGTCATGTAGCGGCGCGCCATCGCGACCACGGGACCCGGCATGGTGGCCGAGAACAGCATGGTCTGACGCACGGCCGGGACGGCGGCGAGCAGGGTCTCGACGTCGGGGAGGAAGCCGAGGTCCAGCATCTCGTCGGCCTCGTCCAGCACCACCGTGTTCACCAGGTCCAGGCGCAGGTGGCGCTGGCGCATCAGGTCGATGAGGCGGCCGGGGGTGCCGACGACGATCTCGACGCCGCGCTGCAGCTCCTCGATCTGCGGCTCGTAGGCGCGGCCGCCGTAGATGGTGGCGATGCGCAGGGGGCGCCGGGCCGCGGCGGCCGTGAGGTCGCCGGCCACCTGGACGGCGAGCTCGCGCGTCGGGGCGACGATCAGGGCCTGCGGGGCGCCCGCGGTGCCCTTGGCCTCGAGGCCGTCCCAGCCGGGCTCGCCCGGGCCGATGGCGCGCTGTAGCGCGGGGATGCCGAAGCCGAGGGTCTTGCCGGTGCCGGTCTTGGCCTGGCCGATGATGTCGTGGCCGCCGAGGGCGACCGGCAGGGTCATGGCCTGGATGGGGAAGGGGTGGACGATGCCCTTGGCCTCCAGGGCCTCGACGATCGCGGGGTGCACCCCGAAGTCGGCGAAGGTCTGCTCGGGGGCCACGGGGGCGGCGTCCTCGGTGACGATGTCCTCCGCGATCGCGGCGACCGTCGGGTCGAGGTCGGCGGAGGCGGGGGTGTGCTCGGAGTTCTGGGTCATGGCGACTCGCGTTCCTGGTCAGGCGTCGTCACGGCGGGCGGAAGGCCCGGCTCCGCCGTGCGCGCGGTTCAAGCGGAAGCCGATCGCGAGGCAAGCACGCGGAGCGGCCGACGGGCGGTGCCCCGTGGAACCGGGCGGGCGCGCCGTACGCGGCGGGCCGTGCCGGATCCGGCAGGTCATGGTGCCGTCCCGGGCGTCAGGGGCGCGGGCGGCGGGTCAGGGTGATCAGAGAGCGACCGGTCATCCTGGGTCAGCGTGAGCTGTGCGGCCAGTCTACCCCCGCGGCCGTGATCGCACCCGAGGCACGGTCCACGCCCTCGATCCGCACGCGCACCCGGGTGCCCGCCGGGATGCTGCCCGGCACCCGCAGGCTCACGGCCGGGTCGAGCAGCCACACTTCCGTGCCGTCCTTGGCCTCGCGCACCGCGATCCCCTCGAGCTCCGCGCCGACGCGGGACTCGAGTGCCGCCGCCTCCACGAGGTCCGCCGCCGTCCGGCTCGCGGCCGAGGCCCGGCGGGACGAGTCCGCCATGAGGGCGGGCAGCTCGGGCAGGGCGTCGCGGACCCATGCGGGGGCGGGGGCGCCGACGGCGTGGGCGTGGCACAGGGCCAGGACGAAGCGGTCCACGAGCCGGCGCAGGGGAGCGGTGGCGTGGGCGTAGGGGGCGGCGAGCGCGGCCTGGGCCGGTTCGTCCGGCGGGGTGCGCAGGGCCGGGTCCTCGGCCTGCGCGTCGAAGGCCGTGTACCCGGCGCCGCGGAACAGCCCGGTGGCCGCGTGCAGTACCGCCAGGTGCCGCGCGTCGGCGGGGTCGAGGGAACGCAGGTAGGCGCCGTAGTCCTGGCCCTCGTCCCACGGGGCGCCCAGGGCGCGCGTGCGCTCTCGGAAGGCGGCGACGGCGTCGGTGTCCGGCGCCGGCATCGTGCGCAGGATCCCGACCCCGGCGGCCAGCATCAGCTCGGCCGCGGCCATGCCGGTCAGCAGGGAGAGCTGGGCGTTGTGCTCCTCCGCCGGCAGCGGCGCCCGGTGCACGAGCTCGTGCGCCCCGTCCTCGGTGACAAGGACCTCCTGGTCCGGCAGGTTCAGGGAGGCGCCGCCGCGGGCGGCCTCCTGCGCGGCCCGCCGTCGGCCCACCTCCGGCAGCAGCGCCAGCGAGTCGCGCACCTCGGCCGGCCACCCCTCGGCGGCGGCCCGGTCCGCGTCGGTGACCCCGGGACGCGGCGTCGCCGGCGCCTGCGCCCCCGGCCGAGCGTCGAGGAAGGCCTGCACCTGCCCGTACGTCAGCTGCGCCCGGGAGCGGACGCGGGCGCGTTCGAGGCCGGTCTCGACGACGGCGCCCGCGGCGTCCAGCAGGAACGTCCACACGAACGCCGGGCGCTCGCGGTCCGGCAGCAGGGAGGCGGCGTCCTCGCTCAACACCTCCGGGTGCAGGGGGACCCGGCCGTCGGGCAGGTAGACGGTCTGGCCGCGGCGGCGGGCCTCGGCGTCCACGGCGCCGCCCGGTGCCACGAAGGCGGGCACGTCCGCGATCGCGTAGCGGACCAGGATGCCGTCGTCGTCGGAGGGGGTCAGGAGCAGGGCCTGGTCCAGGTCCGTGGCGCCGGCGGGGTCCACGGTGACGAACGGCAGGGCCGTGCGGTCCGCGTGGTCCGGGCTCCCGGCCAGGCCCACGTGCACCCCATGCGCGGCCGCCTCCGCCTCGGCCAGGACGGGGGTGGGGAAGGCCGACGGCAGCTCGAGCTCCGTCCGCAGGGCGGCGAGGCGCTCGAGCAGGGCCGGGTCGGCAGGGCCGCGGAGGCCGAGGGCGTGGGAGGACATGGCGATGCTCCTGGGCAAGGGGGCCGAGACGACGCACGCCCCGGCGGATCACCGGGGCGTGCGGGGCGGGTCAGGAGGCGGCGAACCCGAGCGGGCCCGACTTCTTCGCGCCGATCTCCACGAAGCCGATGCGGTCACCGGGGACGACCACCTGGCGGCCCTTGGCGTCCGTCAGGACCAGCGGGGTGCCGTCGGCGACGGCGGCGTCCACGAGGGAGCGGACCTCGTCCGCCGACTGCTCGCTGTCGATGACGACCTCGCGGCCGACGTGCTGCACACCGATGCGGATCTCCATGGGGAACCTCTTCTCTTCGTCGCGTCCTGTGCGGTCCGCCGTCAGCCTACGGGACCGCTCGGTGAGGTGGGCGGGCGCCCACGAGGTTCACCCGCGGGCGAAACGGGCCGGACGGCCGGGTCAGCGCGGGGCGTCGTCCGCGGAGGGCAACGAGGTGAGGCCGCGCCAGATGAGGTCGTCCACCGTGCGGGCCATCTCAGCCGCGGCGGGGCGGGCGTCGGCGTCGAGCCGGTCCGCCCAGTGACGGGCGGCGCCCAGGAGGTAGCCGACGAGTCCGCGGGAGAGCACCTCGGCCTCGGCCTCGGCCACGGTGGTGTCCGCGCGGATGGTGCGCGCGACCTCGGAGGAGAGCAGCCGGTGGACGGCCTCGCTGCGCGTGCGCACCTCCGGGTCCCCGTCGATGCCGGAGTCGAAGATGAGGCGGTGGGTCCGCTCGGGGGAGGCCATGTACTCGAACACGGCGGCCACGGTGGCCCGCACCCGTGCACGGTTGCCCCGACGGGTGTCCATCGCCGCCTCGAGGAGCGCGCGCAGGCTCGCGACCTCGGCGTCCAACAGCTCGAGGAAGAGCTCGTGCTTGCTGGGGAAGTGCTGGTAGAGGACCGGCTTGGAGACCTCGGCCCGCTCGGCGATCTGCTCCATGGAAGCCCCCGCGTACCGCTCGGCGGCGAAGACCGCGCGGGCGCAGTCCAGCAGCTGGCGGCGACGCTCATGCCGGGGCAGACGACGGCCTCGCCCGGGCTCGTCGGGCGCGGTGGCGGCGGGGTGGGCGGTCACGGGGTCCTCCTGGCGCGGGGCCGGCTCACGCGATGCGCGCGGCGCCGCCCTCGTCCTCGTGCGCGGGGCAGGCCGCCTCGACCGCGCCCACGGCGGGGGCGGGGCGGCCGGGGGCCTCGATCCCGAAGACCGCCTCGAGGGCGTCCTCATAGCGGTCGAGCCGGCCCTCGGCGGCGAGTCGCTTGGCGCGCACGCTGGGTTCGTGCAGGAGCTGGTTCACCATGCGGCGCAGGGCGAACTCCACCTCCTCGGCGGCCGCCGTGCAGCCGTGGCGGGCACGCACGCGCTCGAGCTCCCGGTCGAGCACGCCGAGGGTGTGGCGGCGCAGGGCCTTGATCGCCGCGTCGGCACTGCGGCCGCGCTGCGCGGCGCGGTACTCCTCGACGGCGTCGTCCACGAGCGCGCGGGCCTCGGCGACGGCGACCTGGGCCTGCTCGGGGGCGGCCAGCCGCACCGACTCGAGGGTGATGAGATCGACGTCCGGCAGGTCCGCGACCGCCGGGTCGAAGTCGCGCGAGAGGGCCAGGTCGACCACCGTGAGCGGACGCCGTCCGCCCTTGCGCAGCTCCTGGAGGCGCTCGGGGCTGATCTGGCGTTCGCCGCCGGAGGAGCCGATGATCACGTCCGCCTCGGCGACGGCGCCGGCCACGGCCTCGCCGCCGAGCGCGAGGGCCCAGCCGCCGCGGTCCGCGACGAACTGCTCCGCGCGGCCCGAGGCCGAGTGCACGCCGACGGTGGTCGCGCCCCGGTCCGCCAGCTGCGCGAGCGTGGTGCCGGCGTAGGCGCCCGTGCCGATCAGCAGGATGGTGGCCCCGGCCCAGAAGTCGCGCTGGGCCGCGGCGTCGGTGAGACCGCGCAGCTCCTCCGCGAGGTCCAGGGCGACGGAGACGATCGAGCGGCCGGCCGCGCCGAGCGCCGTGCGGGAGCCGACGTCCTTGGCCGTGCGCGTGGCGGACTCGAAGAGGCGGACGAGCGGACCCGAGGCGGTGCCGGCCTCCTGGGCCGCCGTCAGGGCGCGTCGGACCTGACCGGCGATCTCGCGCTCGCCCACCACGGCGGAGTCCAGTCCGGCGCCGACCTCGAAGAGGTGACGGGCCGTGGCGTCGGCGTCGAGTGTGCGGAACGCGGCGTGCACGTCCTCGTCGGGCAGGGAGGTGGAGGCGGCGACGGCGGACAGCAGCCCCGCGCGAGCGGCCTCGACGCCGGCCCCGTCGGCCTCGGCGTAGATCTCCACGCGGTTGCACGTGGCCAGCACGACGGCGCCCGCCGCACCGCTGCCGGGCAGGGCGGGCCCGACCCCGGTCGCGCCGGCGCTGAGGCGGGCGACCGTGTCCAGGTCCAGGTCATGGTGGGAGGCGACGAGAGAGAAGACAGTCACAGCGGGCCAAGTCTAGCCCCGACCGCCCCGCCCGCCCGGGAAGGCGGACCTGACCCGGGTGCCGTCGGCCAGTGTGACGACGCTCACGGAGGACGCGGATGTGCCACCGCGACACGACCGGTGGGACACTGGGGGCATGTCCGCCCTGTCCCAGACCCCCGAGACCCCCGCGGCCGTCCCGGCACTGCCCGCCGAGCACCCGCTGCGCACCGAGGATCCGTCACGCTCGACCGTGGCCAGCCCGCTCCTTCGCGCGCTGCGCGGCCAGCGCCCCGACCGCCACCCCGTGTGGTTCATGCGGCAGGCCGGCCGTTCGCTGCCCGAGTACCGCCGGGTGCGCGAGGGGATCGGGATGCTCGACTCCTGCATCATGCCGGACCTGGTCCGGGAGATCACGATGCAGCCGGTGCGCCGCCACGACGTCGACGCGGCGATCTTCTTCTCGGACATCGTGGTCCCCCTGCGCCTGGCGGGCGTGGACGTGGAGATCCAGCCCGGCGTGGGCCCCGTGCTCGGCCAGGCCGTCCGCACCGCCGACGACGTCGCCGCGCTGCCCGTCCTCGAGGACGCCGCCCTGGACGTCATCCGCGAGGCCGTCGCGGCCACCGTCGCCGAGCTGGGCCCGCGCCCCCTGATCGGCTTCGCCGGTGCCCCCTTCACGCTGGCGGCGTACATGGTGGAGGGCCGTCCCTCCCGCGACCACTTCGGCCCGCGGCGCATGATGCACGCCGACCCCGAGACCTGGGCCGCCCTGGCCGGCTGGGCGGCCACCGTGTCCGGCCAGTTCCTGCGCGCCCAGCTCGAGTCCGGCGCCTCCGCCGCGCAGCTGTTCGACTCGTGGGCCGGTTCGCTCTCGGCGGACGACTACCTCGAGCACGTGCAGCCGCACTCGACGGCGGCCCTCGCCCATGTCGCCGACCTCGCCGGGCCCGGCGTCCCCGACGGCGCCCCGCTCCTG
Source organism: Micrococcus sp. UYEF5 (assembly GCF_040546065.1). Taxonomy (NCBI): domain Bacteria; kingdom Bacillati; phylum Actinomycetota; class Actinomycetes; order Micrococcales; family Micrococcaceae; genus Micrococcus; species Micrococcus sp. UYEF5. The sequence goes on along the minus strand of NZ_JBEPNB010000007.1, from coordinate 103,013 downwards.
CACTTCGGCACGGGCACCGGAGAGTTCCTGCACCACATGCGTGACGCGGGCGCGACCGCCGTCGGCGTGGACCACCGCCTCACGCTCGCCGAGGCGCACCGCCGGCTCAGCGCGAACCCCGGCCCCGACGGACGCGGCGCCGTGCCCCTGCAGGGCAACATCGACCCGGCCCTGCTCGCCGCCCCGTGGGAGGTCCTCGAGGCCCACGTGCGCGACGTCGTCGCCTCCGGCGCCGTCGCGCCCGGCCACGTCGTCAACCTCGCCCACGGCGTGCCGCCGGAGACGGACGCGGCCGTGCTGACCCGCGTGGTCGAGCTGATCCACTCCCTGCCCGTGCCGGAGCGGGAGGGCCAGGACCCGGCACCGGGGGTCGAGACCGCCGAGCGGGAGGAGCGCGCATGAGCGGCACGGCGCTCGTGGTCGGCGGCGGCATCGCCGGCCTCGTCGCGGCCCACCGACTGTCCGCGGCGGGCTGGGACGTGACCCTCGCCGAGGCCACCTCCGTGCTCGGGGGCGCGGTCTCCCCGCGCTTCCTCGACGTCCCCTCGCACGGCGAGACCGGGGCCCCCGAGACCCAGACCCTCGAACTCGACGGCGGCGCCGAGTCGTTCGCCGTCCGCGGCGCCGCCGTGCGCGCGCTCGTGGAGGAGCTCGGGCTGGGCGAGAAGATCGTCGCGCCCGAGCCCCTCGGCTCGTGGCTGCACGGTCCCGCCGGCCCCGTGCGCGCCCCGCGTCTCGGCATCGTCGGCATCCCCGGCGACCTCGACGCCGAGGACCTCGCCGCCGCCCTCACGCCGGCCGGCCTGGAGCGCGCCCGGCAGGACGCCGAGGCCCCCATGGATCGCTGGGCCGCCGCGCTCGCGGCCGGCGAGCCGGTGACCGTCGCGCAGGTCGTGGCCGACCGCCTCGGCGACGAGGTGCTCGACCGCCTCGTGGCCCCCGTCGTCGCCGGAGTCCACTCGGCCGACCCCGCGGTCGTCGAGCTGGAGCGCGTGGCCCCCGGCCTGCTCGCCGCCGCCGTGGAGCACGGCGGGCTGGCCGCGGGCGTCGCCGCGCTGCGGTCCACCGGGACCCCCGGCTCGCTCGTGGCCGGTCTGGACGGCGGCATGGTCCGCCTCACCGGCCGGCTCGTCGAGGCGCTGCGCGAGGACGGGGCCACCGTCCTGCGCGGTGTCCGGGTGGCCGCCCTGTCCCGCGTGCCCGCCACCGGCGGCTGGTGGGCCCAGATCTCGGACCGGGACGACGAGGTCGTCCGCGGGCTCGACGTGGACCGCGTCGTGCTGGCCGTGGACGGCGTCACCGCCTGGGACCTGCTGGCCCCGCTCTCGGCCGAGGCCCTGGACCCCGACGCCGGTCCCGCCCTCGGCGAGGGCATCGCGCTGGCCACGCTCGTCGTCGAGGCCGCGGGCCTGGACGACGCGCCACGCGGCACCGGAGTGCTGGTCGGCGCCGGGACGGACGTGGCCGCCAAGGCCCTGACCCACGCCACCGCCAAGTGGGCGTGGCTGCGCGAGGTCGTCGCGCGGCCGCAGGAGGACGGCGTCGCCCGTCACCCCCACCGCCATGTGCTGCGCCTGTCCTACGGCCGCCAGGGCGGCGGGCCCGAGGCCCTGGGCCATCGCAGCGCGGACGAGGAGCTGCTCGCGCAGGCGCTCGTGGACACGGCGACTCTCACCGGGGTGCCGCTGGCGGAGGAGGACGTCGTCGCCCGCACCGTCACCCGCTGGCGCCGCTCCATCCCGCCGCAGGCCGGCCCCGACCGCGCGAAGGCGGACACGCTGATCGACTGGGCACGGGACGTGCCCGGCCTCGACCTCGTGGGCAGCTGGGTGCACGGCACCGGGCTGGCCGCCGTCGTCGCCGGCGTGGACCGCACCCTCGGCGCCGACGCACCGCCCGCCGGCTGACCTCGCCCCCAGACCACCCCTGACGCAATCGGATCCCAAGGAAGAGGACCATGACCAAGGACAGCACCACCACCCCTGCCGAGGCCGGCAAGGACTGGTTCACCACCTACACCGTGTTCGCCCGCCCGCAGGGCGAGCCAGGCTGGCTGGGACTGGAGGGCCGCGACGCGAAGAAGGCCGCCAAGGAGTTCGACGAGGCCGTCGCGCGGGTGGCCCAGACCGGCGTGACCGTGCGCGGCGTCTACGACGTCTCCGGCATGCGCGAGGCCGGCGACGTCATGGTGTGGATGTACGGCCAGGTGCCCGAGGACCTGCAGGCCGCCATCCGCGAGCTGCGCCGCACCCGTCTGCTCGAGGGCACCACGATGGTGCTCTCGGCCATGGGCGCAGATCGCATGGCCGAGTTCAACAAGGACCACGTCCCCGCCTTCGCCATGGGCCGCAAGGCCCTGAAGTGGCTGTGCTTCTACCCGTTCGTGCGCTCGTACGACTGGTACCTGCTGGACCCGAAGGAGCGGGCCCGCATGCTCCGCGAGCACGGCCAGCTCGGCCAGGACTTCCCGCAGGTGTGGGCGAACACCACCAGCGCGTTCGGCCTGAACGACTGGGAGTGGCTGCTGGGCCTCGAGGCGGACGAGCTGACGGACCTGGTGGACATGATGCGCCACCTGCGCAACAACGAGACCCGCCTGCACGTGCGCAGCGAGGTGCCGTTCTACACCGGACGCCGTCTGGAGACCGCCGAGATCGCGGAGGTGCTGGCCTGATGACTACCGCCCCCGAGCCCCGCGCCGACGCGCCCGTCCACACCGGCCCGGACGCCGGCGTCGCCCCGGCCCTCCGGACGCCCGAGAAGGCCGCCGCCGGCGTCGACTACGACGTGTGCGGCGTGATGGCCCCCAAGGACTACGACGCCCTGCTGCTCGCCTCCTTCGGCGGGCCCGAGGGCCAGGACGACGTGATCCCGTTCCTGCGCAACGTCACGCGCGGGCGCGGCATCCCGGACGAGCGCCTCGAGGAGGTCGCCACCCACTACCGCGCCAACGGCGGCGTCAGCCCCATCAACGCGCAGAACCGCGCGCTGAAGGCGGCCATCGAGGCCGAGCTGGCCGCCCGCGGCCTGGACCTGCCCGTGTACTGGGGCAACCGCAACTGGGAGCCCTACTTCCCGGACACCCTCGCGCGGATGCACGCCGACGGGCACCGCCGCATCCTGACGGTCACCACCTCCGCGTACTCCTGCTACTCCTCGTGCCGCCAGTACCGCGAGGACATGGGCATGGCCATGGAGCAGACCGGCCTGACCGGGAAGGTGGACCTGGACAAGACGCGCCAGTACTTCAACCACCCCGGCTTCATCGAGCCGTTCCGGGACGGCCTGCGCGCGGACCTGGCCTCGCTGCGCGCGGAGCTGGGGGACGACGCGCGGATCCACGTGCTCTTCGCGACCCACTCGATCCCCACCTCCGACGCCGCCGCCGCCGGCCCGCGCGGCCTCGCCGCCGACCTGCGCGCGCAGGCGGGGGCGGAGCCGGGCGATGAGGGTGCGGACGTGTACTCGGCGCAGCACCTCGATGTGGCCCGCGAGATCCTCGCCGGCGTGCCCGAGGCCGCGGACGTGCCGTGGTCGCTCGTGTACCAGTCGCGCTCCGGCCCGCCCTCGGTGCCGTGGCTCGAGCCGGACATCAACGACGCGATGGAGCACCTCGCGGGCGAGGGCGCCGAGACGGACGCGCAGGGGCGCGCCGTGGCGGGCTTCGTCGTCGTGCCGCTGGGCTTCGTCTCGGACCACATGGAGGTGGTCTGGGACCTCGACACCGAGGCCAAGGAGACCGCCGAGGGGCTGGGCGTGGGGTTCCGTCGCAGCCCCACCCCGGGCACCGACCCGCGGTTCGTGGCCGGGCTCGTGGACATCGTGGAGGAGCGGCTGGGCCGCCGCGAGGGCCGCGCCGCGGCCGGCTGCTTCCCGGCCTGGTACGACGTGTGCCGGCCGGACTGCTGCGCCAAGGTGATGCGGGACGGCTCGACGCGGCCGACGACGTCCGCGGTCGACGCCGCCGTGCGCGGGCTGGCCGAGCACGAGGCGGGCGCCGCGGCCCCCGCCGAGGAGGCCTGAGACCGTGACCCCCCTGCGCATCGGCACCCGGGGCTCCGCCCTGGCGACCACGCAGACCAGCCACGTGGCCGAGGCGCTCACGGAGCGATCCGGCCTGGCCCACGAGCTGGTGGTGATCCGCACCGAGGGCGACGTCACCACCGGCTCGCTGGCCTCGCTGGGCGGCACCGGCGTGTTCGCCTCGGCGCTGCGGGCCGCCGTGCTCGACGGCGTCGTGGACGCGGCCGTGCACTCGCTCAAGGACCTGCCGGCCGTCCAACCGGAGACCCTCGAGATCGCCGCGGTGCCGGCCCGGGCCGACCTGCGGGACGCCCTGTGCGCCCGCGACGGCCTCACCCTGGCGACCCTGCCCGAGGGCGCCCGTGTGGGCACGGGCTCGCCGCGCCGCGTGGCCCAGCTCAAGGCGCTGCGCCCGGATCTGGAGCTGGTGGACATCCGCGGCAACGTGCAGACCCGCCTGGCCCGCGTGCCCGGGCTGGAGCAGCACGACGATCACGCCCCGGCCGCCGCGGGTTCGCCCCGCGGTGACCTCGACGCCGTGATCCTGGCCTGTGCCGGGCTCGACCGGCTCGGCCTGGACCACGTGATCACCGAGCGGATCGACCCGGAGGTCATGGTGCCCGCCCCCGGGCAGGGCGCCCTGGCCGCGGAGATCCGGGCCGAGGACGAGTCCTTCCTCGGTCGGGCGCTCCTGGACCCCGAGGCGCCGGTCGGGAGGCTGCACGCCGCCCTCGAGCTGGTCGACGATCGGGACACCCACGTGGCGGTCACCGCCGAGCGGGCCCTGCTGCGCCGCCTCGAGGCCGGCTGCGCCGCGCCGATCGGGGCCGTGGCCCGCGTGAGCGACGGCGAGGCCGGCGCGCCGCGCATCGAGATGACCGCGATGGTGGCCGCCCTCGACGGCTCGCGCGTGCTGCGCCGGACCTCGTCCGTGCAGCTCGACCCGGTGCCGGCCGACGTGGCCGGCGACCCGGCGGCCGCCGACGAGTGGCTCGAGGACACCCTGTTCGTGGCCGCGGAGGCACTCGGCGTGCACGTGGCCGAGCAGTTCGTGGCCGAGGGCGCCGACCTGCTGCCCGGCACGGTGCGCGGGGTGGACCGGGGCGACGGCGCCCCGCGCCCCGACGACCCGGCCTGAGATGCGCGTCCTGCTCACCCGCCAGCCGGCCCAGGCCGGCGACCTCGAGGCCGGTCTCGCCGGCACCGAGGTGGCGGGGCGGCGGCTGCGGGTCGGCTTCCTGCCGCTGACCGACTTCGCGCTGCCCGACGACGACGGCCCCCTGCGCGCGCTGCTCGCGGACTGGGCGGGGGCCGACGGTGATGCGGCCGGGCCGGTGCGCTCGGACGGGTCCCGCTGGCTCGTGCTGACGAGCCCCAACACCGTGCGCGCGCTCAGGGCCGTCGGCTGGGACGGCCATGTCCCGGCGGGCGCGCGGATCGCGGTCACCGGACCGGGCACGGCACGGGTGCTGACCGAGGCGGGCTGCGACGCGGCGCCGTGGCTGCCGCCCGAGGACCGCTCCGCCGAGGGCCTGATCGCCGGACTCGCCGCCCTGCATCCCCGCGGCGCCCGCGCGTGGCTGCCCCAGTCCGATCGGGCCCGGTCCCGCCTCGCCGACGGCCTGCGCGCGGCGGGCTGGGACGTGCGGACCGGGCTCGCCTACCGGACGGTGCCGTATCCGGCGCAGGCCGGCAGGCGGCTGCTCGACGGGGCGGCGGACGAGGGCCGGGGGGACGTCGTGACGCCCGCGCGGCTGGCCGCGGTCGCGGCGGGGACCGCCGTGGTGCTCACCAGCTCGTCCGCGGCGGAGGAGTTCGTGGCCGCGGGTCTGACGCCACTGGTGGGGGAGCGGGTGCGGCTCGTGGCGATCGGCGCGCCGACCCGTGACACGTGCGCGCGGCGGGGTCTGCCCCTGCTCGGGACGGCCCCCACGCCGGACGCGGCCGGAGTGCTGGCCGTGCTGCGCGGTGCGGCCTGAGCCGCCCGGCCGCACGCGAGGCGAGGCTCAGTCGGGGCGGTCGCCGTCCGGGTCGGGCGCGTCGTCCTCCGACGGCGCCGGGCCGGCGTCGTGCTTCTCGTCCTGCGGCACGCCGGTGGCGGCGGCCATGATGTCCACCCGCGGGCCGCGCAGGATGGCGACCGAGACGTTGGTGAAGCCCGTGTTGGCGAGCAGCTCCGAGGCCTCCTCGTCCGTCAGGTCGTACGCGTGCGCGAGCATGCGCACGTTCTCCGTGTAGAAGGCGTGCAGGCGGTCGACGCCGCGCAGGAAGCCCAGAGTGTTCCCCATGGCGGGGAGCCTACCGGGCGGGCGTGGTGGGCGGGTGGCCGGCGGGTGAACGGCCGGTGGACCGGCCCGCCGGCCGCGGGGGACGACGGGCCGTGCCGCTCAGCCCTCAGCGCGGCGGCTGCGGCGGCGGACCAGCGAGACCTCCATGGTGCGGCCCTCGGTGCGGGTGCGCAGGTACGGCTGGTCCTCCACGAGGGTGGAGAGCTTGGAGTGCCCGAAGTCGCGCGGGTCGAAGTCCACGTGGGTGCGGCTCAGGTGCTGGCCGATCAGGGACAGCGTGGCCCAGCCGTCGTCGGTGCTCGTGGCGTTGACGGCCTTGGTGAGCGCGGCCTGCAGGTCGATGCGCGGGGCGGCATCGGCCTCGTCGTGCTCGGGCTCGGCTTCGTCGTGCTCGGGCTCGGCTTCGACCGGCACCTCGGGCGGGGTCGGGTCCTCGGTGACGTCCGACGACGACGCACGGCGGCCCCGCCGACCGGCCCCGGACTTCGCCTCCGCGGCCTTCCCGTCCTTGCCGGCGGCGGCGTCCCCGGCGGGCGCCTCGTCGGCGGCGGGCGCCTCGTCGGCAATGGGGGCCTCGGCGTCCGCGACGTCCGCGTCCGTGGCCTCGGGGGTGTCGGCGGCGTCGGTGGTCTTGGACCCGCGGCCGCGGCCTCGACCGCCGCGGCGGGACCCCGAGCGGCCGGAGCCCTCGGACGCCTTGGCGTTCTCCTCCTTGGCGGGGGCGTCCTCGCCGGTCTCGTCGTCGTCGACGTCGTGGTCCGTGGCCGTGCCGAGCAGCTCGAGGTAGATGAACTGGTCCACGGCGTTGCGCAGCGAGGCGGGGGTCTTGCGGGCGCCCAGGCCGATCACACGCTTGCCGCCCTCGCGCAGGCGGGTGGCCAGGCGCGTGAAGTCGGAGTCGGAGGAGACGAGGGCGAACGCGTCCACGTTGCCCATCCAGAGCAGGTCCATCGCGTCGATGATGAGCGCGGAGTCCGAGGAGTTCTTGCCCACGGTGTAGGCGAACTGCTGGACCGGCTGGATCGCGTGGTGGTTCAGCGCCTTCTTCCAGCCGTTGAGGTTGGTCGTGGTCCAGTCGCCGTACGCACGCTTGATCGTGGGGGTGCCGTAGGTGGCGAGCTCCTCGAGGATCAGGGGGGCGAACTTGGGGGAGACGTTGTCGCTGTCCATCAGGACGGCGATGCGCAGGGATGCGGGGGTGGGTTCGGGCATGGGACCCACAGTAGTCGGGAACGCCGCCGGGGAGGGGCCGCGGCGGTGCGCGGCCCCTCCTCGGGGCGAAGGCCCTCCGACGAGGGCGGGTGTCAGGCGGAGGCGCTGGTGACGGGGTCCGCGACGCGGACCAGGCGCTTGTTCACGAACTCGTCCACGCCGTAGGGGCCCAGCTCGCGGCCGAAGCCCGAGCGGCCGACACCGCCGAAGGGCAGCCCGGCCTGGGTGGTGCCGTGCTCGTTCACGAAGGCCATGCCCACGTCGAGGCGGCGGGCCGTGGCCTCGGCGAGCTCGAGGTCGTCGGACCACACCGAGCCGCTGAGGCCGAAGTCGGACTCGTTGGCCAGGGCGACGGCCTCGTCGACGTCCGCGGCCCGGTGCACGACGGCGACCGGGCCGAAGAGCTCCTCGGACCAGGCGCGCATCTCGCGGGTCACCCCGGTGAGCACGGTCGGCTCCATGAAGGCGCCGGCGCCGGCACGGGCGTGACCGCCGGTGCGCACCTGCGCCCCGTGGGAGACGGCGTCGTCCACCAGCTCCATCAGGTCCTCCCGAGCGGAGGTGCTGGACATGGGGCCGACCTGGGTGCCCTCCTCGCGGGGGTCGCCGACGGTCGCGTCCTTGAACGCGGCGGTGAGCTTCTCCACGAACGCGTCGTAGTGCTCGTCGAGGACGATCATCCGCTTGGGCGAGTTGCAGGCCTGACCGGCGTTGCTCAGCCGCGCCTTCGCCGCCGTCGCGGCCACGGCGTCGAGGTCGCCGCCGAGGACGATGAACGGATCGGAGCCGCCCAGCTCCAGCACGGCCTTCTTCAGGTGCTGACCGGCCGCGGCCGCCACGGAGGCGCCCGCGCCCTCGCTGCCGGTGAGGGAGACGCCCTGGACCCGCGGGTCGGCGATGATGCCGTCGATCCGGTCCGTGCCCACGAGGAGCGTCTGGTAGACGCCCTCCGGGAGGCCGGCCTCGGTGAGCAGCTCCTCGAGCCGCAGGGCGGAGGCCGCGCAGATCGAGGCGGGCTTGAGCAGCAGGGTGTTGCCCAGCAGCAGGTTGGGGGCGATGAACCGGGCCAGCTGGTAGTAGGGGTAGTTCCACGGCATCACGCCGAGGAGGACGCCGAGCGGCTCCTTCTCCACGCGCGTCGAGTTGGCGCCGTGGGCGGGGAGGGCGTCGTCCGCCAGCAGCTGCTGGGCGTTGTCCGCGTAGTAGCGGAAGATCTGGGAGCACAGCTGCGCCTCCCCGACGCCCTGGGCGAGCGGCTTGCCCATCTCCTCGGCGGCGATGTCGGCGAGCTCGTCGGCGTGCTGCGCGAGCAGGTCCGCCGTGCGCCGCAGGACCTCAGCGCGCCGGACGGGGTCAGTGCTCCGCCAGGTGGTGAAGGAGTCCTGGGCGGCGGCGAGGGCGTCCTCCACCTGCTCCTCGCTCATCGCGTCCCAGGTGCGGACGATCTCTCCGGTGGTGGGATCTTCGGTGCGGAAACCGGCCATGGGTGGTTCTCCTTCGATACTGGGTGGCCCGGCCCCGGTCGGGGCCGGGGTGGGGGGTCAGTCGTCGACGACCTGCACGTCCACGCGGATGTTGCCGCGCGTGGCGTTGGAGTAGGGGCAGACCCGGTGAGCCGCGTCGGCGAGCTGCTGGGCCTCGTCATGGGGCAGGTCGGGGATCACGACCTCGAGCACGACGGCCAGGCCGAAGCCCTCGCCGGCCCTGCCGATGGCGACGCGTGCGCCCACGGAGGAGTCGCCGAGCTTCTTCTTGGCCTGACGGGCCACGCTCTGCAGCGCGGAGTGGAAGCACGCGGCGTAGCCGGCCGCGAACAGCTGCTCGGGGTTCGCGCCGTCGCCGCTGCCGCCCATCTCCGCGGGGACCGCGAGGTCCAGTGCGATGCGGCCGTCCGCGGTCTGGACGTGGCCGTCGCGGCCGGCGCCGGTGGCGACGGCCTCGGCGGTGTAGAGGGGGTCGATCTCGATCATGCGGTGCCTTCCTTGCCGGTGACGGGTCCGGGTGGCGGGCCCGAGGCGCGGGTGGCGCGTCTCCGCGCTCACGAGCGAGCGTAGTCCGCGGTCAGGTTGTGCGCAACCGAATTGCCGCGGGGAGTCGGGCGGCCGTGCCCCGACCCCCCGCCGCCCCGCGCCGACCGGCGCGTCCCGCCGCACCGCGCCTAGGGCGTGTTGCTAAAGGGTTCGGGGACGTGGATGCGCGAGTCTGGGGTCATGTCGCGTGATGTCATCTCGGACGAGGTCTGGGCCGTGATCGGCCCACTGTTCCCCGAAGCCAAGACCACCGGGCGTCCGCCGGTGGATCGGCGCGCGGTGGTCGAGGCCACCGCGTGGCGCTTCCGCACGGGGGCGCCGTGGCGGGATCTGCCCGAGCGGTTCGGGAACTGGAACACGATCTACAAGAACTTCAACCGGTGGGCCGCCCAGGGCGTGTGGGAGCGGGTGCTGGAGAAGACCCAGTCCATGGCACAGCAGGCTGGCGAGCTGGACTGGGTGGCCTCGATCGATTCCACGATCGTGCGCGTCCACCAGCACGGGGCGACCCTGCCCCGCCCCACAGGGGGCCTGGATGAACGACAAGAAATCAGCGGACGAGCCGGCTGACCATGCCATCGGACGCTCCCGCGGCGGTCTGACGACGAAGAATCATCTGGTCTGTGATGGCAAGGGCAGGGTGCTGGCGTTCGTGGTGACCGGCGGGCAGGTGGCTTCACACCTCGATGCTGGCCACCACGCTGGAGCAGATCAGCGTTGCCGGGGCCCGTGGGCGGCCCCGGATACGGCCTGACCGCCTGATTGCAGACAAGGGCTACCCCTCGAAGGCGAACCGGGCCTGGCTGCGCCGGCATGGCATCGCGGCCACGATCCCCGAGCGGGCCGATCAGATCACGCACCGGCGCAGACGCCCGGGCCGGCCGATCGACTTCGGTGAAGACCAGCGCCAGCGCTATCGGGGCCGCAATGTCGTGGAGCGGTGCTTCAACCGGCTCAAACAGTGGCGAGGGATCGCGATGCGTTCGGACAAGTACGCCCGGAACTATCACGCCGGACTCAGCCTCGCAGCGACACTGCACTGGCTGACTACCCTCCTTTAGCAACACGCCCTAGATGTAGGAGGGCATGACGTTGTTGACTCGGGTCGGTGCCAGTGAGGCCGGCGGGGCGTCTCCGCAGGAGGTATGAGGCCGATGATAGTTGTAGTGGTTCACCCACACGGCCAGCGCCTCACGCCGAGCTGTCTCTGAGGTATACGGGCGGGCGTAGAGGACCTCATCGACCATCAGCCGGTTGTAGCGTTCGACCTTCCCGTTATGGCGGGGCGTGTATGGGCGGATCCGGTGGTGCCGGCCCCCGAGCGAGACCACCTTGGCGGTGAACTCCGCGGCCCGATAGTTGTTCCCGTTGTCCGTGACCACCCGGTCCACGGTGATGCCGTGGGCGGCGAAGAACGCCCGCGCCCGGCAGAAGAACCCGATCGTGGTCACCGTCCGCTCATCCTCCAACGCCTCGGTGTAGGCCAGGCGGGTGAACCCGTCGATCGCCGAGTGCAGGTAGGTGTAGCCGACCCGTCGGCCAGGCCCGCGCTTGGCTGCTCGCGCGTTCTCGGAGTCCCGGCCGTGAGCACGCCAGCCGCCCCCCTCGGGGATGCGCCCGATCTTCTTCACGTCCAGGTGCACCATGTGCCCCGGGCCGCGGGCGGTGATCTTCTGCGGTCGTTGGCGCAGGTCCTCACCCGTGGGCGCGAGGTCTGGCAACCGGGAGATGCCCAGCCGGTGCAGCCACCTGCCCACCGTTCGGAGGCACACCCGGTGGCCCTCGGAGACGAGGTGGTGATGGATCCGGCGGGCCGACCACTTCTCCCTGCGACGCAGGGTCTGGATCTGAGCCACCACCTCGGGGTCGAGCTGGGCAGGTGAACGGCGCGGACGGCTGGGCCGGTCGAGCAGCCCGGCCTCGCCCTCGGCGCGGTAGCGGGCCACCCAGGTGGCCACCGTGGGCCGGCTCACCCGGAACTCGGCTGCCACGTGCGCTTGTGGGATCCCGTCGTGCAGGTGGCGGTGGACCATCCTGAGACGGCCGGTGGGGGTCAGGGGTGCGTTAGCGTGAGTCATGAGTGGGTCTTTTCGGGCAGGTGGGTGGTGTAGGAACTTCCATCCTGCGGGAGAGGCCCGCTCGTCTCATCTCAGCCCGTACCCCGTGGCAAGAACCTCATGACCCACAACACCTAGACTCGAGGCCATGTCCTTCCCCCATCAGCGTCCCCGTCGGCTCCGCCAGTCCGCCGCCCTGCGCCGGCTGGTCGCCGAGACCCGCATCCACCCGAACCAGCTGATCCTGCCCGCCTTCATCAAGGAGGGCGTGGGCGAGCCGCAGCCCATCGCCTCCATGCCGGGCGTCGTGCAGCACACCACGGACACGCTCAAGGCCGCCGCCGCCGAGGCCGCCCAGCTGGGCGTCGGCGGCATCATGCTCTTCGGCATCCCGGCCCAACGGGACGCCACGGGCTCCGCCTCACTGGATCCGGAGGGCGTGCTCAACGCGGCCATCCGGGACGTCAAGGCGGAGGTGGGGGACGCCGTCGTGGTGATGAGCGACCTGTGCCTGGACGAGTTCACCGACCACGGGCACTGCGGCGTGCTCACCGCGGACGGCGTCGTGGACAACGACGCCACGCTGGAGATCTACGCGCAGATGGGCGTGGCGCAGGCCGAGGCCGGCGCGGACGTGCTCGGCCCCTCCGGGATGATGGACGGCCAGGTCCGCGTGATCCGCGAGGCCCTCGACGACGCCGGCCGCACCGACACCGCGATCCTCGCCTACGCCGCGAAGTACTCCTCCGCGTTCTACGGCCCGTTCCGGGACGCCGTCGACTCCGCCCTGCAGGGCGACCGCAAGACCTACCAGATGGACCCCGCGAACCGGACCGAGGGGCTGCTCGAGGTCTCCCTGGACCTCGAGGAGGGTGCGGACATGGTCATGGTCAAGCCCGCCATGAGCTACCTGGACATCGTGCGCGACGTGGCGGACATGGCGGACGTGCCCGTCTCCGCTTACCAGATCTCGGGGGAGTACGCGATGATCGAGGCCGCCGCGGCCAACGGCTGGATCGACCGGAAGGCCGCGATCATCGAGTCCGTGCTCTCCATCCGGCGCGCCGGCGCCGACACCGTGCTGACCTACTGGGCCGCCGAGCTGGCCCGCTGGATCCAGGAGGACTCGCTCTGATGACGACCACCCCGAACGCGTCCCAGCCGACCACCAACGCCGCCGCCTTCGCCGCGGCCCAGGCCGTCATCCCCGGCGGCGTCGACTCGCCCGTGCGCGCCTTCGGCTCGGTGGGCGGCACGCCCCGGTTCATGGCCGGCGCACGCGGCCCGTACCTGACCGACGTCGAGGGCAACGAGTACGTGGACCTGGTCTGCTCGTGGGGCCCCATGCTGCTGGGCCACCAGCACCCCGAGGTCGTCGAGGCCGTCCACGCCGCCGTGGACCGCGGCCTCGGCTTCGGCACCTCCACGTTGGAGGAGACCGCGCTGGCCGAGCTGATCGCCTCCAAGGTCCCGGTCGAGCGCGTGCGCTTCGTGTCCACCGGCACCGAGGCCACCATGACGGCCCTGCGCCTGGCCCGCGGCGTGACCGGCCGCAACCTGATCGTGAAGTTCGCCGGCTGCTACCACGGCCACTCGGACGGCCTGCTGGCCGCGGCCGGCTCGGGCGTGGCGACCGCCGCCCTGCCCGGCTCCGCGGGCGTCACCGAGGCCGCCGCCTCCGAGACCCTCGTGGTGGACTACAACGACCGCGCCGCCGTCGAGGCCGTGTTCGCCGAGCACGGCGAGCGCATCGCCGCGCTCATCACGGAGGCCGTGCCCTGCAACATGGGCGTCGTGGAGCCCGCCGAGGGCTTCAACGCGTTCCTGCGCGAGATCACCCGCCGCCACGGCGCGCTGCTGATCTGGGACGAGGTGCTCACCGGCTTCCGCGCCACCGCCACGGGCGGCTGGGGCCTGTCCGGGCAGCCCGAGGGCTGGACCCCGGACATCTGGTGCTTCGGCAAGGTGATCGGCGGCGGCATGCCCGCGGCCGCCCTCGGCGGCTCCGCCGAGATCATGGACCACCTGGCCCCGCTCGGCCCCGTGTACCAGGCCGGCACCCTCTCCGGGAACCCGGTGGCCATGGCCGCCGGCCACGCCACGCTCTCCCGCGCCGACGAGGCCGTGTACGCGGCCGTGGCGCGCGCCTCGGACGCCGTGCGTGAGGGCCTCGTGGCCGCGCTCGACGCCGAGGGCGTGGACCACTCGATCCAGCGGGCCGGCACCCTGTTCTCGCTGGCGTTCGGCACCTCCGGCACCGGCGTGCGGGACTACCGGGACGCCCAGGGCCAGGAGGTCTTCCGCTACGCCCCGTTCTTCCAGTCGATGCTGGCCTCCGGCGTGTACCTGCCGCCGTCCGTGTTCGAGGCCTGGTTCGTCTCCGCCGCCCACGACGACGCGGCGGTCACCCGGGTGCTCGACGCGCTGCCGGCCGCGGCGAAGGCGGCCGCGGCGGCGACGCCCCAGGCCTGAGACCCGAGCGCGGGTCGGGGCCGGGCGCTCAGCGCTCGGCCTCGACCGGCCAGTGGCGCGAGACGGTGGCCTGCGGGTCCTTGCGCCGCAGGTACTGCTCGAAGCTCTCCGCCTGCTCGGCCTTCCAGCGGACCTGCCGCTCGTGCAGGTCCGCCGGCGCGACGCGCAGCTGCTCGTACTGGGCGGCCAGGGCGTCGGCCACCTGGACGGCGGCGAGGGCGTCCGCCGCGGAGGTGTGCGCGTTCTCCAGGGTCACCCCGTAGTGCTCGGACACCGCGGAGAGCGTGCGCTTGCCCTTGCGGAACCGGTCCACCTGCTTGTCCAGCACGAACGGGTCGATCACGGGGCGGGCCTCGAGCGGCGTCAGCCCGTGGCGGCGCGCCTCCCGGTCCATCACCGTGAAGTCGTACACGCCGTTGAACGCCACCACGGGGATGCCCGCGGCGAACAGGTCCCGCAGGGTCTCGGTGATCTCCGTGACACCCTGCGCGGCGGGCATGCCCTCCGCCTGCGCCCGCTCCGTGGTGACGCCGTGGACCTCGGCCGCCTCGGCCGGGATGGGCACGCCCGGGTCCACGAGCCACTCGGCCGACGACGCGGCGCGGCCCTGCTCGTCCACCATCACCAGGGTGGCGGTCACGATCAGCGCGGTGCGCGGATCACGTCCGGTGGTCTCGAGGTCGAAGCCGGCGCGGATGCTCTCATGCCAAGTCACGCGCCTCACGCTACCCGGAGCGGCGGACACGACAGGATGGGGTCGTGACCGATCACCCTGTGCTCCCCGGCGCCCGCCACCGCGACGACGGACCGCTCACCCTCGGCGAGGGGCTCGAGGCGCTCGCCCGTCTGGTCCCGCCCGGACGAGCCGTCAGCTACGGGGGGCTGGCCGGCCTGCTGGGGGTCGGCGGTCCGCGGCAGGCCGGCCGGGCGATGGCCGAATCGAGCCCCGGCACGCCCTGGTGGCGCGTGGTCCGGGCCGACGGCTCGCTGCCTCCGGAGCTGGCCGCGCGGGCCGCCGTCGAGCACGAACGCGAGGCCATGCCCCGCACCCCGGCCGGGCGCGTGGACCTGCCCCGGGCCCGCTGGGAGCCCGACGACGGCGCCGCGCGGGCGATCCGTGCGATCGCCGACCGTATCGTGTCCGGGCCCGGTGCGAGGATGAGGCCATGACCAGGGAACACGGGGTGGACCCCTTCGACGACGACGCGGCGGCGCCGGAACGGGCCGCTCGGCTGGTGCGCACGGCCGCCGCGCCCGAGGACCGGATCACGCTCACGGACGAGCAGGAGGCGATCGCCTCGCTCGCCCCCGGGCACGGCGCCGTGCTCGTGCTGGGCGCCCCCGGCACGGGGCGCACCACCGTGGCGGTCGAGTACGCGGCCCGCCGGATCGAGGCGGGGCTGGACCCCGAGTCCCTCCTGCTGCTGGCCCCGAGCCGGGATGCGGCGGCGCGGCTGCGTGACGCGCTGACCCGCCGGCTCGCCGCCGCCGGTCGGGGCACCCGCGCCGTCACCCCCGTGCGGACCTGGTCCTCCTACGCGTTCGACCTGCTGCGCCGTGCCCGCGTCACGGGACCGCTGAGGCATCTGGAGGTCGCCCCCCGGCTGCTCACCGGTGCCGAGCAGGACACGGTGATCGCCGAGCTGCTCGAGGGCTACGCCGCCGGCCTCGCCGCCGCGCCGGACTGGCCGGACGACGTCGCCCCCGCCGTGGAGGCGAGGGGATTCCGCCGTGAGGTCCGCGAGCTCGTGGACCGCATGAGCGAGCTCGGCCTCGAGCCGGGCCGCCTGCAGGAGCTCGGCACCGCCCACGGGCGCCCCGAGTGGGAGGCCGCGGCCGTGCTGCTGCAGGACTACCGGGACCGGATCGACCTGGGCATGGCCGAGGCGTTCGACGCCGCCGGGCTGCTGTCCGCCGCCGTCCGCGTGCTCACCGAGCGGCATCCGGAGGACCCGGAGCGCGACGCCGCGGCGCAGGCGTTCGTGGCGGAGGAGCGGGACCGCCTGGCCGTGCTCGTGGTCGAGGACCTCCACGAGGCCACCCCCGCCGTACACGACCTGCTCAGCGTGCTCGGCCGCGGGCGGGACGTGCTGCTCACCGCGTCACCGGACACCACCGTGGAGGGCTTCCGCGGCGCCCGGCCCGACCTCCTCGCCCGGTACCCCGAGGTCCTCGACCCCGATCCCGTGCCGGGGGCCGCCCCGCCCGCGTCCCCGGACGGACGCGTCCGGGTGCTGATGCGCGGGCACCGCATGCGCGCCGAGGTCCAGGACGCCTACCTCCGCGTGGCCCGCCGGGTCCGCCAGCGCACCGCCGGCGTCGAACGGACCCGCACCGAGACCGTCCCGGCGGACGGCGACGGCGCCGTCCGGGCGCACGTCGTGCCCACCCGCGCCCACGAGGACCAGCTCGTCCTCGAACGGGTGCTGCGGGTCCACCACGAGGACGGGGTGCCCCTGGACCGGATCCTCGTGGTCGCCCGCTCGGGCTCCCGTGTGGCCGCGCTCGCCCGTCACCTGGAGGCCGAGGGCGTCCCCGTGCTGCGGGACGCCGCCGGGCTCGTGCTGAAGGAGGAGCCCGCCGTCGCGCCCCTGCTCACCCTCCTGGACGCGGCGGGGGCGCTCGCGGAGGATCCGGAGGCCCGGGTCGAGGACGTGCTCGACCCGGACGAGGTCGTGGGACTGCTCACCGGCCGGTACGGGATGGCCAGCGCGCTGCACGTGCGGCGGCTGCGCCAGGACCTGCTGGCCGCCGAGCGGGGCCGGGGCGGCCGGCGCACCTCGGACGCGCTGCTCGCCGCGGCCCTCCTGGACCCGAGCCTGGCCGGCCCCGAGCACGAGCGGCACCGCGCCCTGCGCCGCGTCCACTGGATGCTCCGGGACGGCCTGGAGGCCGCCCGCGCCCCCTCGGCCTCGCCCGAGACCGTGCTGTGGGCGCTGTGGTCCGCCTCCGGTCGGGCCGAGCGGTGGCGTTCGCTCGCGCTGCGGCCCGCCGAGCACGCGAACGAGCGCCGCGAGTCCCGCCGTGCGGACGCGGACCTCGACGCCGTCGTCGCCCTGTTCAAGGTGGCCGAGCGCTTCGTGGACCAGTTCCCGGGCGCGTCGCCCGAGTCGTTCGCCGTCTACATGGAGTCCCAGGACCTGCCCGTGGACACCCTGGCCCGCCGGGCCGAGTCCGGTGACGCCGTGCACGTGCGCACCCCCGCCGCGGCGGCCGGCCAGGAGTGGGACACGGTGATCGTCGTGGGCCTGCAGGAGGGCGTGTGGCCGAACACCCGGCTGCGCGGCCAGCTGCTCGGCGCCACCGACCTCGTGGACCTCGTGACCCTGCCCGCGGACGCCCCGTGGCCCACGGATCACCGCACCCGGCTGCGCGAGGTCCGCCAGGACGAGCTGCGCATGCTCGCGGCCGCCGTCTCCCGGGCACGGCGCCAGGTGGTCGCCACGGCCGTGCGCTCGCCGGATGAGGGCCCCTCCGACTTCCTCGACCTGGTGGACCCGCCCGAACGGCTGCCCGCCGAGGCGCGCGACGCCGCCGGCGTCCGGCGGCTCACCGCGGTCCCCGACCCGATCACGGCGTCCGCGCTCGTCGGCCGGCTGCGCCGCGTCCTGGAGGCCGGGGACGAGGCGGACGCGGCCGACGGGGCGACATCCCGGGCCGCGGCGGCCGCCGGCCTGGCGGTCCTCGCCGAGGACGGCGTGACCGTCGCGGACCCCCGACGCTGGTGGGGCCTGCTGCCGCTGTCCACCGAGGCCGCGCTCGTCGACCCGGAGCGCGAGGTCGTCGCGCTCTCGCCCTCCCGCGTGGAGACGGCCCTGCGCAATCCGCTGGACTGGGTGCTGTACCACGTCGGCGCGAACGCGGGCGGAACCCTCGCCCAGTCCGTGGGCACGCTCGTGCACTCGGTGGCCGAGCACCACCCCGAGGGCGTGCCCGAGGACGTGCGCGCCGAACTGGAACGCCGCCTGCCCGAACTCGGCCTGCCGGAGGGCTGGATCACGGAGATCGAGCACGACCGGGCCCGCGGCCTGGTGGACGCCTACATCGGCTACTGGAGCATCGCCCGGGCGGCCGGGCGTCGGCCCGTGGCCCAGGAGGTGCGGCTCCTCGCGGACCTGACCTGGGGCGGGACCACCGTCCGGATCACCGGCGTCGTGGACCGGCTCGAGGCGGATGCGCAGGGCCGACCCTTCATCGCCGACCTCAAGACCGGCCGCAGCGCGCCCACCGGCGCGGAGATGGCGCGCCAGCCCCAGCTGGCCGCCTATCAGGTGGCCGTCCGCGCCGGCGGTCTGGAGCAGGTCCGGGACGACCCCGCCACGGACCCCGCCCTGCGCGCCGCGCTCGCCGGCCTGGAGCACCCCACGACACCGGCCGGCGCGGCCCTCGTCCAGCTCGGCGCCGGCACCCAGAAGACCAAGGTGCAGGACCAGCCGGCCCTCGAGGACGAGGACACCTGGGCGCTCGAGCAGGTGTTCACGGCGGCCCGCCGCACCACGGGGCCGCGCTTCCTCGCCCTCCACGAGGCCGGCGCCCGCCGGTGCGCGCTGCCCTCCGTCTGTCCGCTCTGCTCCGAAGGAAGGCAGGTCACCGAATGGCCCCGCTGACCGGCGATCCCGCCGCCCAGACCGATCGTCCGCGCGTCGAGGACGCGGTCCACTCGCCGGAGGACATCGCGGCGCGGCTGCGGCTGCCCCCGCCCACGGAGGAGCAGGCCGAGGTGGTCACCGCCCCGCTCACTCCGCGCCTGGTGCTGGCCGGCGCCGGCTCCGGCAAGACCGCCACCATGGCCGACCGCGTGGTCTGGCTCGTGGCCAACGGTCTCGTGCGCCCGGACGAGGTCCTCGGCGTCACGTTCACCCGGAAGGCGTCCGGTGAGCTCGCCGACCGGATCAACGGGCGCGTGGACGCCCTGCTGCGCTCCGGCCTCGAGATCCCCGGCTTCGACGGGGAGCCCGAGGACCTGGGCCGCGCCTCGGTGTCCACGTACCACTCCTACGCCGGCGCGCTCGTCAGGGACCACGGCCTGCGGATCGGCGTGGAACCGGAGGCGCGGCTGCTCGGAGGCGCGGACGCCCACCGGCTCATGGGCGCCGTCGTGCGTTCGCATCCGGTGGTCGCGGACACCCTCGGCGTGGCCCCGTCTCGGCTCATCACGCAGGCGTTGCGGCTGGCCGGGGACATGGCCGAGCACCTGGTGAGTGCGGACGAGGTGCGCGAGTTCCTCGCCCGGCTGGCCGAGCAGGGGAGCGCCCTGCCGCTGCCCCCGCGCGCCAAGACCCCCTCGAAGGAGATCCAGGAGTTCCTGACCGGCCTGGCGGACCGCGCCCTCATGGCGGACCTCGTGGCCCGCTACGACGAGGTCAAGCGCGAGCAGGACGTGATGGACTTCGGCGACCTGCTGCGCCACGCGGCGCGCATCGCCGTCGAGGTGCCGGCGGCCGGCGAGCAGGAGCGCGCGCGGTTCCCCGTGGTGCTGCTGGACGAGTTCCAGGACACCTCCCACGCCCAGATGCGGATCTTCGCCGGGCTGTTCGGCCCGCGCGGCCCCGAGGACGACGCGCCCGGGTTGGGGCACTGCGTCACCGCGGTGGGTGACCCCCACCAGTCGATCTACGGCTTCCGCGGCGCCTCCGCCGGGCAGCTCTTCGCCTTCCCGCACGCCTTCCCCCGACTGGAGACCGGCCCCGGCGGCGCCCCGCGGCGCGTGAACGCGGACGTCTCGCACCTGACGATCGCGTGGCGCAACGAGGAGTCGATCCTGGCGGTCGCCAACGCCGTCGCCGCACCGCTGAACGCCCACGCCGCCGCGACGGGCGGCGCGCCGGTGGAGGTGCGCACCCTGCGGCCCCGGCCGGGCGCGGGGGAGGGCGTCGTCCGGGTGGACCGGTTCGTCACCGCGGAGGAGGAGGCCGCCGACGTCGTCGCCCGCCTCGGCGCCCTCACCGGGTCCGGGCCCGGGGGGACCACCCCGAGCCGCGCCGTCCTGTGCCGCACCCGCGCCCAGTTCGGCCCCGTGCTGGACGCGCTCGACGCCGCCGGCCTGCCCTACGAGGTGCTCGGGCTCTCCGGGCTGCTGGCGCTGCCGGAGGTCGCCGAGGTGCTCGCCGTCCTCCACGTGCTGGCCGACCCCACGCGCAGCGACCAGCTCGTCCGCCTGCTCACCGGCCCGCGCTGGCGCATCGGCGTGGCCGACCTCGAGGTGCTGCAGGAGCGCGCCCGGTTCGTCTCGCGGCTGCGGGCCCGGCGGGCCGGCGGTGGGCGGGAGGACCCCGCCGGGGACGCCCCGGACCCGGCCCGGGACGTGAGCCCCGAGGAGGACGCCGACGCCGCCGCCCTGCTGGAGGCCCTCGACTCCCTGCCCGGGGAGGGGACGGACTGGGTCGGCTCGCGCGGCCGCGGCTTCTCACCCGAGGGCCTGGCCCGACTGAGGGCCGTCAACGCCGAGCTGCGCCGGCTCTCTACGCGCACCGGGGAGGACCCGGCCGACCTCATCGCGGAGGTGATCCGTGAGACGGGGCTGGACGTCGAGGTGGCCCTGCGGCCCGGCGTCTCCGCGGCCGCGGCCCGGAGGCACCTGAACGCGTTCCAGGACGCGGCCCGCGACTTCGGCGCCGGCACCACGGCGACGGACCTGACGGCGTTCCTGGCCTGGACGGAGTCCGTCCTCGAGCACGAGGACGGCCTCGGCGTCGAGAACGCCGAGCCCACCCCCGGCCTGGTCCAGGTGCTCACCGCGCACGCCTCGAAGGGGCTCGAGTGGGACGTCGTCGCGGTCCCCGGCCTGCAGGAGGGCACGTTCCCCTCCACGCGGGCGGACCGCTGGACCAGCCCCCGGGCCGGCGCGCTGCCGTGGCCCCTGCGCGGGGACCGCGCGTCGCTGCCGCAGTGGGACGGCTCGTGGGCGCAGGACCAGCGGGACTGGGTCCAGTCGGCCGGCACCGGATACAGCTCGAAGGCGGCCCAGGAGGGCAACCCGGACCCCTATGCCGTGGCCGTGGCCGCCCACGCCGAGCGCGAGGAGCGGCGCCTGGCCTACGTCGCGTACACGCGCGCGCGATCCGCCCTGTGGCTGAGCACCTCCCTGTTCAAGGGAGTCAACAAGGAGCCCCTGCCGGCCTCGGCCTTCCTCGAGGAGGTGGCCGGTCTGGCGGGGGAGGTGCCCGGCGTCGCGCTCGGCCCCGCCCCGGCCGAGGACGACCTGCCCGAGGCCAACCCCGCCGCGGGCCGGACGCTGGTCGCCCGCTGGCCCTTCGACCCGCTCGACGGCCCGGAGGCCTTCGTCGCCGACCCGGAGGACCCCGAGGACGAGGAACGCTGGCAGCCGCTGCCGCGCCGCTCCCGGGCCCGCCGGCACGGGGTGGAGGCGGCCGCCGCGGCCGTGCACGCCGCGGACCCGGCGGCGCTCGGGGACGACCCGGAGCTGGCCCGCCAGGTGGACTGGGTGCTGCTGCGCCGCCGGGACGTCGCCGGGACGGGCGGGGAGACCGCCCTGCCCGAGCACGTCTCCGTGTCCCTCTACGGCGAGCTCGCCGCCGACCCGCAGGCCGTGGCCGAGCAGCTGCGCCGGCCCCTGCCCCGGCCGCCCGCGCACGCGGCGCGGCGCGGCACGGCGTTCCACGCGTGGCTCGAGGAGCGCTTCGGGGCCACCGGCATGCTGGACATCGACTCGGCCGAGGACGCCGCGGACCTGTGGGTCGACGAGGCCCTCGACCTCGGCCCGATGCAGGAGTGGTTCCGCTCCTCGCGCTGGGCGGAGCGCACCCCGGCCTTCGTCGAGGCCCCGGTCGAGACGACGGTCGGCGGGATCACGCTGCGCGGCCGGGTCGACGCGATCTACCGCTCCGGCGGCGACCCCCGCCTGCCCTTCGACCCCGAGGCCGACTGGGAGCTCGTCGACTGGAAGACCGGCGCCGTGCCGCGGGGCCGCGACCTCGAGCTCAAGTCGCTGCAGCTGGCCGTCTACCGGCTCGCCTGGTCACGGCTGCACGGGATCCCGCTGGAACGGATCGGGGCCAGCTTCGTGTACGTGGCCCACGGGCAGGAGCGCTCCTTCCCGGACCTGCCGGGGGAGGAGGAGCTCGAGCGTCACATCACGGACGCCCTGGCCCGCCGTTGATCGGCCGCACCACCTCGACGGCGGGCAGCGGGCCCGTCTCCGGGTCCGCGGTCCTCGCGGCCGCGGCCTCCCGGGCGTCCTCCGCCGCATCCCGGGCGTCCTCGGCGGCGTCGGCGGCCGCGTCGGCCTCCGCCTGGCGCGCGGCCGCCTCCTGCGCGGCGCGCACGTCGCCCTCGAGCTCGGCCAGCATGGCCTCCGCCTCGGCGACCATCCCCGCGTCGTGCCGGTCCAGGCCCCGCGTGAGCCACTGGGCGAGGGCGAACTCGGCGAGCAGCGCCGCACGGCGCATCAGGTGGGCGTCGCCGTCGTCGGCGGCCCCCGCGTCGGCCCGCCGGGCCGCGTAGGCGTCGAGGACGCGGTCGGCCAGGTCCGGGTCCGTGGCGGCGGCCAGCCAGGCGACGTCGCCGGCGGGGTCGCCCACGTGCAGGTCCGTCCAGCCCGTCACGCCCACCACGCGGCCGCGCTCGAGGAGCAGGTTGTCCTCGTGCAGGTCACCGTGCACGGGCACCGGGGTGAACCGCCACAGGGCCTCCTCCTCCATGGCCTCCTCCCAGCGGCGCAGCAGCAGGGGCGGCACGCGGCCGGAGGTGGCCGCCTGGTCGAGGGCGTGGAGGTGACGCTGCCGGATCTGCTCCGCCGTGTAGGAGGGCAGGTCCGCGTGGTCCACGACGTCCGAGGGCAGCGTGTGGATCGCGGCCAGCACACGGCCCACGTCCTGCACCGCGGGCTCGCCGAGCCGGGCCAGCTCGTCCAGGGTGACGGGACGCCCGGGCATGTCCTGGTAGACGAAGGTGCGCAGCCCCTCGAGCCGCACCGCGCCCGCCACGGAGGGCGTGCGGAACGGCAGGCCGGCGCGCACCGCCGGGGTCAGGCCCGCCAGCACCTGCAGCTCCGTCTCGAGACGGATGCCCGCCTCCGGGGTGCGGGGCGAGCGGACCCGCCACCGCTGGCCCTCACCGTCCACGACGACGGCGGTCGAGAAGTCCGCGGGGTCGTCCGGGCTCGCCTCCACGGAGACGGGGGCGAGGCCGGGGACGGCCGCGGCGGCCAGGGCTGCGAGACGAAGGGGCTGACGATCCACCCCTCCAGCCTAGGCGCGGAACGCCCTCCCCCGTCGTCGGGCGCACCGGAGACGGGTCGCTAGCCTGGACGCATGGCCTCCTGCCCCCCGTCGTCGTCCGACCCCACCGCCGCACCGCCGCTGGCCCTGCCGCTGGCCCGCGAGGAGCTGGACCGCGGTGCCGTGGCCCGCCTCGACCCGGGCCACCTGGCGGCGTCCTGGGCGCGCGAGGGGACGGAGGTCCTGTGGCTGCAGGGCGGCCGCGCGCCGGTCGCGGACGGCCGGCTCGTCTTCACCGCGCCCTCCGGTCCCGTGCCGGCCGAGGCCGCGTATCTGGGCCGCGGCACCGCGGCGGACCGGGGCCCGCACGGGCGGGAGCGCGAGGTGGTCTCCGTCGCCGTCGAGCCGCCGGCGGCCCTGCCCGAGGACGCGGCCGCCGCGCTCGCCGACGCCGTGTGGGTCGGCCTCCGCGACGCGGCCGCCGCCCTCAGCGACGCGGACACCGGGCTGTTCGTGGCCGCCGTCGCGAACGCCAACTGGCACGCCACCCACCGCTTCTGCGCGTTCTGCGGCGGCGTCACGGACGTCGAGGCGGCCGGCTGGGTGCGTCGTTGCCGCAACTGCTCCCGGGAGCAGTTCCCGCGCACGGACCCGGCGGTGATCGTGGCCGTCATCGACCCGGCCGGGCGGATCCTGCTGGGCCGCAACGCGGCGTGGCCCGAGGGGCTGTACTCCTGCCTGGCCGGGTTCGTGGAGCCGGGGGAGTCCCTCGAGCACGCGGTGGTCCGGGAGATCGCGGAGGAGTCCGGGATCACGGTGACGCAGCCGCGCTACCGCGGCTCCCAGCCGTGGCCGTTCCCGCGCTCGCTCATGCTCGGGTTCACCGCCCTGGCCCCGGCCGGCGTCGAGCCGGTCCCAGACGGCGAGGAGATCCTCTCCGTGCGCTGGTTCGAGCGGGAGGAGCTCGCGCACCTGGCCCGCGCGGGCGACGTCACCCTGCCCGGGGCCGTGTCCATCGCGCGGGCACTCATCGAGGATTGGTACGGTGGGACGCTGCCCGATGCGCAGACCCTGATCACCTAGGAGGACTCGTCCCGCATGAGCACTCCCGACGAGATCCTCCGCGGCCTCGACCCGGAGCAGCGCCGGGCCGCCACGGCCCTGCACGGGCCCGTCTGCATCCTGGCCGGCGCCGGCACCGGCAAGACCCGCGCCATCACGCACCGCATCGCCTACGGCGTCGCCTCCGGCGTCTTCGACCCGCACCGCACCCTCGCCCTGACCTTCACGGCGCGCGCCGCCGCGGAGATGCGCACCCGCCTGCGCGACCTCGGCGTGGCCGGCGTCCAGGCCCGCACCTTCCACTCAGCTGCCCTGCGCCAGCTGCAGTACTTCTGGCCCCAGGCCGTGGGCGGGCCCATGCCCTCGCTGATCGAGAACAAGGTGCGCCTGCTCACGGAGGTCGCCCAGCGCATGCGCATGACCGTGGACCGGGCCGGCCTGCGCGACCTCGCCGGCGAGATCGAGTGGGCCAAGGTCTCCCTGCACGCCCCCGAGGGCTACGCCGAGGCCGCCAAGGAGCGCGAGATGCCCGCCGGCTGGACCGCCACCACCGTCGCCCGTCTCTACACCGGCTACGAGGAGGCCAAGACGGCCCGGAACATGATCGACTTCGAGGACGTGCTGCTGATCCTCGTGGGGATCCTGTCCACCGAGCCGCAGATCGCGGCCACGATCCGGGACCAGTACCGCGTGTTCGTGGTGGACGAGTACCAGGACGTCTCGCCGCTGCAGCACCGCCTGCTCGACCTCTGGCTCGGCGACCGCGGCGACCTGTGCGTCGTCGGCGACGCCTCCCAGACGATCTACTCGTTCACGGGCGCGACCTCCCGCTTCCTCACCGACTTCCGTGAGCGGTACCCCGCGGCCACGGTGGTCCGGCTCGTGCGCGACTACCGGTCCAGCCCGCAGATCGTGGAGGCGGCCAACCGCCTGCTGGCTGACCGCACCAAGGCGGGGGAGCGGGACCGCACGATGCCGCGCTGGCCCGACCCCCTCGAGCTCGTCTCCCAGCGGCCGGCCGGCCCCGACCTCGTGTTCGCGGAGTGCACCGACGACGAGGCCGAGGCCGGCTGGGTCGCCGACCGGATCGCGGCGCTGATCGACGACGGCGTGCCCGCCTCCGAGATCGCCGTCCTGTTCCGCACCAACGGCCAGTCCCAGGCCTTCGAGACGGCGCTGTCCTCAGCGGGCATCGGCTACCAGCTGCGCGGCGGCGAGCGGTTCTTCTCCCGGCGCGAGGTGCGCGACGGCATCCTGCAGCTGCGGGCCGCCGCCCGCGCCGCCCAGGACCTGACGGGCGACGACGTCACGGACCGGGTGCGGGACGTGCTCTCCTCGCTCGGCTACTCCGCCGAACCGCCGTCGGCCTCCGGCGCGGCCCGTGAACGGTGGGAGTCCCTGCACGCCCTCGTCAACCTCGCCGACCAGCTCGCCACGACGCGCGGGGCCGAGTTCACGCTGACCGAGCTCGTGGCCGAGCTCGACGAGCGCGCCCAGCACCAGCACGCGCCGACGGTGCAGGGCATCACCCTGGCCTCGCTGCACTCCGCCAAGGGCCTCGAGTGGGACGCGGTGTTCCTCGTGGGCCTGTCCGAGGGGCTCATGCCGATCTCCTTCGCGGAGACCCAGGCCGAGGTGGACGAGGAACGGCGCCTGCTCTACGTGGGCATCACGCGTGCCCGCCAGCACCTGTCGCTGACGTGGACGCTCTCGCGGGGCACGGGCGGGCGCTCCACCCGGCGGCCCTCCCGGTTCCTGTGGGCCATCGACCCGACCCTCGGCGGCACCCGCGAGCACGCCCCGGCCCGTGGTTCCGCGGCCGGCCCGACGGCGCCGCGGCGCCGGGGTGCGAAGGTCGCCGTGTGTCGCACGTGTGGCAAGCCCCTCGAGACGGGAGCCGAGCGCAAGGTCGGCCGCTGCCTGGACTGCCCCGCCACCTACGACGAGGCCGTGCTCGAGGAGCTGCGCGACTGGCGCACCCGCACGGCCGCCGAGATGCGGATGCCCGCGTTCGTGGTGTTCACGGACGCCACCCTCGTGGCCATCGCCGAGGCCATGCCGAGGACCCCGGCAGAGCTCCTGAAGGTGCCCGGCCTCGGCAAGGCCAAGCTGGAGAAGCACGGACCGGAGCTGCTCGAGCTGCTGCACGGCACCCCGACGGCCTGAGCCGCGGGCCCGCACCCCGTTCCGCCGGCGGCGCCGACCCCGTCAGAACGCCCAGCCGAGCGCGTCCGGGTCGCAGGCGCAGCCGGGCCGGGGGCGGACCTTCACCCGGCGCGTGCGTCCCGTCACCCGATCGGCCCGCAGCACGCCGGGGGCCGGTCCGGTCCGCAGCGCGTCCACGGTCAGCACGGCGGCCCGCAGCGCCGCGAGCCCGTCCACCTGTCCCCGGTGCGCCGACGGGCCGGGCGCCGTCGGGACACCGGGGACGCCCGCCGGGTCCGCGGGCCATCGGCACAGCGGGCACCCGCGCACCCCGGGGGCGCACCACGGTCCGACCGTGACCGCTCTCGGCCCCACCGTGACCGGCAGCAGCGGGTGGTCGGCGGCCAGGGCCTGCGCGGCCAGGTCCGCGTCGAGCACGGACCCCACCGCCACCGTCGCCTGCCCCACGAGCACCGGCACCGGGCCGTGGTGCGCGAAGACGCGCAGCCCGGGGGCCACATCGCCCAGCCGGCGCTCGAGCGCACCCGCCCGGGGCCGACCGAGGTCCCCGGGCAGCAGGCCGGTCCCCAGGTCCGCGGCGTCGACGGGCCGCGGATCCCACAGGGCCAGGCGCAGCGCCCCGGCCCCCGCCAGCGCGTGGGCGATCGCCGCGCCCACCGCGTCGAGGCCTGCCACATGGACGTCGGTCGGCGGGGCCCACGCCCCCGGCTGCAGCGCTGACGCGGCGGCGTCATGAGGGACGGTGGTGACGGTCTCGGCGACGGTGCGCACGGCTCTCCTCTCGGCTCGGTGCCTCCCACCCTGCCAGGGCACTCCCGGACCGCGCCGGATTGTCCACAGCCTGCGGCCCATGCCGGACAATGGCCGGATGCGCCCTGTCCCGCCCGCCCCCGGCCGCCCTCCGCGTGCCGTCCCGGCCGCCCACCGCGGTCCCGCCCGCGAGAGCATCGATCTGGACTGGGAGGGCACGCCCGTGCGGCTCGTGCGCTCCACGGCCCGCACCCGCACCGTCTCGGCGGCGTGGCGCGACGGCCGCCTGCAGGTCAACGTCCCGGCCCGGCTCTCGGCTGCGCAGGAGCGCGAGTGGATCGGCCGGATGGTCGCGAAGGTGGGCGCACGCGGCGGGACGGGGCAGCCCGCGGCCGACCTGGACGGCCGCCCCGCCGACGCTCGCTCCGACGACGCGCTCCTGGCCTGGGCGGGACGGCTCTCGGCGGCGCACCTGGGTGGGCGGGCCCGTCCGGTCTCGGTCACGTGGTCGGCCCGGCAGCGCCGCCGCTGGGGCTCGTGCACGCCGGCCCGCGGCACCATCCGGCTCTCGACGCAGCTGCGCGGCATGCCGGACTGGGTGGTGGCGGCGGTGCTCGTCCACGAGCTGGCCCATCTGCTGGAGTCCGGACACGGCCCGGCCTTCCGACGCCTCGTGGACCGGTACCCGCGCTACGCCGAGGCGATGGCCTTCCTCGAGGGGGTCACCTTCGCCGAGGGCCGCGGTCGCACGGCGCCGGACCGGTGGGCGGAGGACGAGGACGCGGGCTGACACGACGGCGGGCGGCCCGCACCCGAGGTGCCGGACCGCCCGCCGCCGTCGTGCCGGGAGGGGCTCAGCCCTCGCGCGGCGCGTCGCCGAAGCCGCCCTCGAGGAGCTTGCGCAGCTCGTCGTCGAGGGACTCGGCGCTGGCGTCCGCGGCGGAGCGGCGCCCGGCGTACCCGGCGGGGTCCTCGAGGTCCTCCGCCGTGGGCTGACGCTCGGGATGGCGCCAGATCTCCTCGCGGTACTCCGTGCCGTGCTCGGCCGTGACGTGCTCCCAGAACGCGGCGGCCTCGCGCAGGCGGCGCGGGCGCAGCTCGAGGCCCACGAGGGCGGCGAAGGCCTGTTCGGCCGGGCCACCCGAGGCGCGGCGGCGGTTCATGGTCTCGCGCAGGGCGGCCGCCGACTCGAGGGGGCGCGCGGCCTCGGCGACCACCACGTCCACCCAGCCCTCCACGAGGGCGACGAGCAGCTCCAGCTGGTCCAGCGCGGCCTGCTGGGTGGCGTCCGGGGCGGCGATGAAGGACGCCCCGTCGAACACGGCCTGCAGGGAGCCGGGGTCCATCGGGTCCACCGACTGCGCGGCCCGCTCGATGCCCTCGGTGTCCAGGCGGATGCCCGCGGCGTACTGCTCGACGGCGGCGTACAGGTCCCGCTCGAGCCACGGCGAGTGCAGGAACAGGCGCATGCGTGCGGCCTCGCGCAGGGCCAGGTAGATGCGGATCTGGTCGTCCGGCACCGAGAGCCCGTCGCCGAACTCCTCGATGTTCACGGGGACGAGGGCGAGACGGTGGCCGGCGACGGGCAGGCCGATGTCCGTGCCCGAGAGCACCTCCTTGCCCAGGGCGCCCACGGCGCCGCCGAGCTGCAGGCCGAACATCGTGCCGCCCATGTTCTTCAGCATGGGCTGCAGCCCGCCGAGCAGGGAGGCGTCCATGCCCTCGGGGAGCTGGCCCGGCAGCTGCTGCTCGATGGCCGCGGACATCGCGCGGGACATCGAGACGGCCACGGGCTCGGTGAGCCGGCGCCACTGGTCCATGGTCGCCTCGACCCACTCGGCACGGGACCAGGCCACGCCGACGCTGCCGACGGGCTCGGTCTGCGTGACGCCGTCGAGCCACAGCTCGGCCAGCCGCAGCGCCTCGTCCACCTCGCGTCGCGCGAACGAGCCGACGGCCGGGTCCTCGCCGGCCACGGCCTGGCGGGCGGCCTGCTTCGCCAGAGCCCAGTTCACGGGGCCGTCCGAGCCGGAGCCGGAGCTCATCATCGCCTGGAACTGGGCCATGGCCTGCTGCATCATGGCCGGATTCAGCTGGGACGGGTCGAAGGGCACCCCGCCGGGGCCGCCCAGGCCCTCCATGGCGCGTCGGACTTCGTCCGGGTCGGGGCCCTGGCCGCCGAAGAGCTGCCGCAGCATCTCCTCCAGGGGGTCGCGGCCGTCGTCGGATCCGGGCGTGCGCGCGTCGTTGCTCATGTCTCCAGCGTATCCGCGTCGGCGCGGCGCGCCCGCCCTCCCGACGTCGCGGCGGCGCGGTTCGCCCATGGCGCACGGCGTCGCGCGGGGCAGGCGGGGGTCGCGGCCCCGCGTAGACTGGTGTGACCGTCGCCGCGCGGCCCGTGCCCGGCGGCGAGGACGGCCCGATCAGGACCCCCAGGAAAGACGGTGTCGCGTGCGCGCAGTGCCCTCGAGGACCACCCGCGCCGCCCGCGTGCCCTTCTCCGGATGGCTCGCCCTGGGCAGCGCCGGGCTGGCACTGCTGGCCCCCACCCCCTACATCCTCGAGGGCCCCGGCCCCGCCGTGGACCTGCTGGGCGAACGCGAGGGTCGACCGGTGCTGCGCGTCGAGGGCGGCGAGGCGGACCCGGGTGAGGGGACCCTGGCCATGACCACCGTGATGGTCGGGGGCCCGCCCATCGGCACCACCTCCCTGCTCGATCTCGGCCGCGGCGTGACGGACCCCGCCGTGGACGTGGTCCCGCGCGAGCTGATGTACCCCACCGGCGTCACCTCCGACGAGGTCGGCGAGGCCAATTCGGCGGCCATGTCGGACTCCCAGCAGACCGCGACCGCCGCGGCCCTGCACGAGCTCGGCCGGGAGGTGTCCCAGCGGCTCGTCGTGCAGCAGCTCGTGTCCGGCGGGCCCGCCGAGGGTGTCCTGCGGGCCGGGGACGAGGTGATCGCCGCCGAGGGACGGCCCGTGGCCGACCTGGAGGCCGTGCGCGCCGCCGTCGGGGCCGCGGGGCCCGACCCGGTCACGCTGACGGTCCGCCGCGACGGCGTGGAGCAGGACCTCGAGGTGCCGGTGGCGGCCGCCCCCGAGGGCGCGCCCCAGCCGTGGCAGATGGGGGCCCTGATCGAGACCGCCTACGACGTCCCGGTGGACGTCGAGCTGACCGTGCCGGACATCGGCGGACCTTCGGCGGGTCTGATGTTCGCGCTCACCGTGATCGAGCGGCTGACCCCGGGGGCGATGACGGGGGGCGCCCCGATCGCGGGAACGGGCACGATCTCGGGGGACGGCGTCGTGGGTCCCATCGGCGGGATCCCGCAGAAGGTGCGCGGCGCCGCCGAGGCGGGGGCCACGACGTTCCTCGCCCCCACGGCGAACTGCGAGGAGCTGGCCGGCCGTGTGCCCGAGGGTCTGACGGTGTACCCCGTGGACACGCTGGGCCAGGCCCGCGACATCGTCGAGGCGGTGGCCCGGGGGGAGAGCCCGGCCGCCGCCCGGACGTGCGGCTGAGCCGACGCACACCAGGACCACCAGACCACCAGACCGGACGACATGTCCGGGGCGCAGCGCCCCGGACCGGAGCAGAGCCCCGCGGACGCGGGAGGGAAGAGGACAGAGCAGTGAGCTTCGGACAGGGAGGCGGCGGACCGTTCGGCGGCCCGCCCCGTGACGGCGGCGGGACCGCCGGGGGCCAGTCCGGCCCGTTCGGGGCGTTCGGCCCCTTCGGCGGCGCCCCGCGCGGCCCGGGCGACGACGGCGACCGCGGTCCTGGTGGCCCGTTCGGCGGGGGCGGGTCCTCCGCCGCGCGCGGCAGGGGCCGGCCGGGCCGGCCGAGCGCGCTCGTGCTGACCATCATCGCGGTGGCCGTGCTCGTGGGGCTGTTCGTGGTGTTCACGAACGTCTACACGGACGTGCTGTGGTTCGCGCAGCTGGGCTTCACCGAGGTCTTCTGGACCGAGGTCGTCGCCAAGGCCGCGCTGTTCCTGATCGCCGGGCTCGGGATGGCCCTCGCCGTGTGGCTGGCGATCCGCACGGCCTGGCGCCACCGCCCCGCGGACGCGTCCGCGGCCGCGCGGGACTCGCTCAGCCAGGCCCAGCGCCAGCTGGAGCCCATCCGGCGCCTGGTGTTCCTGGGTGTCCCGCTCGTGCTCGGCGTGTTCGCCGGCTCCACCGCGATGAACGGCTGGAACACGGTCCTGCTGTTCCTGAACCAGGTGCCCTACGGCCAGGCGGACCCGGAGTTCGGCCTGGACCTCATGTTCTTCATGGCCACCCTGCCGTTCCTGACGCTCGTGGTCGGGTACCTGATCTCGGTGGTCCTGGTCTCCGGCATCACCGGTCTTCTGGTGCACTACCTGTACGGCGCGGTGCGCGTGGAGGAGGGCGGCGGCGTGCGGATCACCCCGGCGGCGCGCGCCCACATCGGCATCACCCTGGCCGTGTTCCTGCTGCTGCAGGGCGTCAACTTCTGGCTCAACCGCTACCGCACCACGCAGTCGCAGACCGGCAACTGGGCCGGCGCGCTCTACACGGACGTGAACGCGGTCATCCCGACGTCGGCGATCCTGGCGGTCACGGCCGTGATCGTGGCCGGCCTGTTCGTGTGGACGGTGGTCTCGGGCCGGTGGCGGTTGTCGCTGATCGGCACCGCGGTCCTGGTCATCACGGCGCTCGTGGTGGGCACGGCGTACCCCTTCATCGTGCAGGAGTACCAGGTGAAGCCGTCCGAGCGCACGCTCGAGTCCGAGTACATCGAGCGGAACATCGCCATGACGCGCGAGGCGTACGGCCTGGACGACGTCGAGGTGACGAACTATGAGGGCGCCACGGACACCGAGGCCGGGGCCCTGGCGGGCGAGGAGGCCAACACGGCCAACGTCCGTCTCATGGACCCGAACCTGATCTCCCAGACCTTCGGGCAGCTCCAGCAGTTCCGTCCGTACTACGCGTTCCCCACCACCCTGCACGTGGACCGCTACGAGGTGGACGGCCAGACGCGGGACACCATCCTGGCGGCCCGTGACGTCAACGTGGACGACTCCCAGTCGTGGGTGAACCGCCACACCATCTACACGCACGGCTACGGCATGGTCGTGGCCGACGCCTCCGAGGTCGCGGCCGGCGGCCGGCCCCAGTGGCTGCTCTCCGAGATCCCCACGCGCGGGCCGCTGGCCTCCGACCAGGACTACGAGCCGCGCATCTACTTCGGGCACAACTCGCCCTCGTACTCGGTGGTGGGTGCGCCCGAGGGCGCGCCGGCCGTCGAACGCGACCGGCCGCAGACGGCCGACTCCCAGGAGGACACGGCGTACACCTTCTCCGGCGACGGCGGCCCCTCGGTGGGCAACCTCTTCAACCGGCTCGCGTACGCGGTGAAGTTCGGCTCGCCCGAGCTCGTGCTGTCCTCGGACGTGAACGAGGCCTCGCAGATCCTCTACGATCGCGACCCGGCCGAGCGCGTCCGCAAGGTCGCGCCCTACCTGACGGTGGACACCGCCCCCTACCCGGCGATCGTCGACGGCCGCGTGCAGTGGATCGTGGACGCCTACACGACCTCGGACCAGTTCCCGTACTCCACCGCCCAGCAGCTGGGCGAGGTCACGGTGGACTCCCTGAGCCAGGGCCAGAACCCGGCGCTGCAGGGCCGGGTGAACTACATCCGCAACTCGGTGAAGGCGACGGTGGACGCGTACGACGGCTCGGTGTCCCTCTACGCGTGGGACGACCAGGATCCGCTGCTGCGGGCCTGGCAGAACGTGTACCCGTCCTCGCTGCGCCCGTACTCGGAGATGAGCGCCGGACTCATGGACCACGTCCGCTACCCGGAGGACATGTTCAAGGTCCAGCGCGAGCTGCTCGGCCGCTACCACGTGACCGATGCGGACGACTTCTACGAGAACAACGACGCGTGGTCCGTGCCCTCGGACCCCACGCGCGAGGAGGACGTCAAGCAGCCGCCGTACTACATGACGCTGCAGATGCCCGGCCAGGACGAGCCGGCGTTCTCCCTCACCAGCAGCTACATCCCGCAGATCACGGACGGTGCCCAGCAGCGCAACGTGCTCTACGGCTTCCTCTCCGCCACCGGCGACGCCGGCTCGGGGGAGGACGGCGTGAAGGCCGAGGGCTACGGGAAGCTCCGCCTGCTCGAGCTGCCGCGGTCCACCACGGTGCCCGGCCCGGGCCAGGCGCAGGCGAACTTCGACTCGAACGCGGACGTCTCGCGGGAGCTGAACCTGTTGCGCCAGGGCGCGTCCGAGGTCCTCAACGGCAACATGATCACCCTGCCGGTGGCCGGCGGCATCCTCTACGTCCAGCCGGTGTACGTCCGCTCCTCGGGCGGCACCACCTACCCGACGCTGCGCAAGGTGCTCGTCTCCTTCGGCGACAAGGTCGGCTTCGCGGACACCCTCCAGGAGGCCCTGGACCAGGTGTTCGACGGCGACTCGGGCGCGGTGACCCCGGAGGAGAACCAGGCGGAGGCGCCCGCCCCGGGCGAGAAGCCGACGGCTCCGGGCACGGTCGAGGAGGAGCTCTCTGCGGCCCTCGAGGAGGCGCAGGACGCCCTGACCCAGGGCCAGGAGCGTCTGGCCGAGGGCGACTGGGCCGGCTACGGCGAGCAGCAGAAGCGTCTCAACGAGGCCCTGAAGCGTGCCACCGCCGCCGACGACGCCCTGGGCGGCGACGCACCCGCCCAGGAGCAGGCCCCGGCCGAGGCGAGCCCCGCGCCGTCGTCGAGCCCCAGCCCGACGCCGAGCGGCTGAGCCGGCGCCGGCGGGCCGGGCCCGCCGGACCGTCGACGGCGGCCCCGGCCACGCACCGCGCGTGGTCGGGGCCGCTGTCACTTCGGGGCAGGTGGCCGCCGCATGGCCGCCGGATGGCGGGGTGCTGACGCCGATTTGAACTCGACGGAACAGGTGTGTATAGTTCTAGAAGTCGCCGCGGGGTGGAGCAGTTCGGTAGCTCGCCGGGCTCATAACCCGGAGGTCGCAGGTTCAAATCCTGCCCCCGCAACGAGAAGGAGAAGGCCCCCAGCATCTGCTGGGGGCCTTCTCGCATGTCCGGGACCGGTCGCCCCGGCCCGCCGGCACGGTGCCGGCGGGCGAGCTGACCGCCCTCGGGCGATCGGTGGGGGAGCGTCAGCGGCTCGAGGCCCGGACCGCCTGCTGGGCCGGCGTGCGGCGGCCAGGATCAGTGCGGCGCAGCCAGACGGCAGCGATGATCGCGATGATCGCGATGGCGCCCCAGATGCCGACCACGGCCCAGGACAGGCCCGCGATGAGCAGCAGCGGCACGAAGGACACGGCCGCGATCTCCACGGGCACCACCGGGATGTAGGCCACGCCGAACTGCTCCATGGTCCCGGACTTCAGCTTCGGGTCCACGATGCGCAGCATGGCCACGCCTGTGGCGACGGCGCCGGTGGCCCAGCCCCACGTGAACAGCTGCTTCTCGAACCACGCGTCGGTCATGACACGCGGCGCCACGACGATCCCCAGGAACAGGGCCAGCGCGAGGCCGATCACGAACAGGAGCAGCAGCGGCTGCCAGTAGTCCACGACCACGGTCGGGGCGATCGCGGCGATGCCACAGACGATGAGGATGTCCGTGGCGGTGCCGGACACCGAGTTCAGCGAGCCCGGGTCGAGGAACTTCGCCGTCTTCGTGGCCTGGAACAGGACGCGGGCGATCAGGCCGAGGAGGAACGCGATCGCGAACGCGGGGATGATCAGCTGGGGACCGTCCTCACCCACGACGCTCGGCCACACGGCCGTGATCCAGGAGACCACGCCGTGCGCGGCCGCCGCGATCATCGCGACCACGCCGACCTGGAAGGCCAGCGACTCCACCGAGGCCGCCGAGAAGGTGTGCCGGCCGATGACCGGGCGTTCCTCCACCTGGTTCAGCACCCCGGTGCGCAGCTCCTCCGGGATGGAGGTCAGGCCCGCGAACTCCCGCGCGTGGCCGCGCTGCGCGCCGATCTTGGCCTGGATGATGCCACCCACCACGCCGACGATCATGCCGACGGTGGCCGAGGTGTAGGCCAGCGAGGTGACGGTCGCATCGCCGTTGGCCGCGTACGCCTGGCCCACGGCGGCCGCGGAGCCGAAGCCTCCCGCCCAGCCGGCGAACAGCAGGGCGGCGAACGAGTCGGGCGCGTCGAACAGCGGCTGCAGGAGGACCAGCGTGACGAGGGCGCCGATGGCCACCTGGGAGGAGTAGATCAGCACGCCGTAGGACGCGAACGCGCCTACGGGGCGGCCGATCTTGCGGACGTCGAAGTCGTCGGTGAGCGCGATGCACACGAACACGATGACGATCAGGATCGAGCCGTATGTGCCCAGCTGGGAGCTGAACGGCAGCCAGCCCAGGCCGTTCGGGCCGAGGGCCAGGCCCAGGATGCCGGCGATGACGGAGGCCGGGATCATCAGGGTCTGGAGGGGCGTGATGACGGCAAGGGCCAGCGTGCCCACGGCCAGGAGCGCGCCGATGAGGCCGGCGTCGACCAGCACGGACCAGGCCGTGAACTGCTCTTGCATGGGGTTCTTCCTCTGTGCGGGGACGGGGGAGCCCCACGGAGCGTGCCGAGGGACCCCGGGACAGTACCAAAGGAGTGCGGGGGCCGGGGCGCGTCCGGGAGGGGCACCGGCCGGGGCGCACGAGGACGGCCCGCCGCGCCGGCGTGGGCCGGGCGACGGGCCGTGGGGCGGGGCGGGGTCAGCCGCGCGCGGTGCCGGTCTCCTCGGCGGTCCCCTCGGCGGCGTAGTCGAGGGTCAGGGTCTCGTCGGCGTCGACGTCGCCCGAGGTGAGGGCGGCCTGGCCGGCGCCGCCGGCCTTGAGGGCGGCGAGGCGGGCCTCCACCTCGGTCTTCTCGCCGAGATCCTCGAGGGACTCGAACTGGGCGTCGAGGGAGGAGGCGGCGATCTCCTGCTGGCCGCGCACGCGGGCCTCCTCGCGACGGACCTTCTCTTCGAAGCGGGAGACCTCGGAGGTCGGGTCCAGCAGGTCGATCGACTTCACGGCGTCGGCCACCGCGGACTGGGCGTGGGCGGACTTGGCGCGGGCGGTCAGCTCGTCGCGCTTGGCGACCAGCTGCTGACGCTTGACCTTCATCTGGTCCAGACCGGTCTTCAGGCGCTCCACGATCTCGCGCTGCGAGGCGATGGTCGGCTCCGCGGACTTCGCCTGGCGCTCGAAGTCCATCTGGCGCTCGATGGCCACCTTGGCGAGGTTGTCGAACTTGTCCGCCGAGGCGGTGTCGCCCTTGGTGCGGAAGTCGTCGGCCTTCTGGGAGGCGGCCAGCGCCTTCTGGCCCCAGCTGCGGGACGCGTCCTGGTCCTCGCGGTAGTCGTCCTCGATCATTCGCAGGTTGCCGATCGTCTGGGCGACGGCGGCCTCGGCCTCCGCGATGTTGTTCGTGTAGTCGCGGACCATCTGGTCCAGCATCTTCTGGGGGTCCTCGGCCTTGTCCAGCATCGCGTTGATGTTGGCCTTCGCCAGCGTGCTGATGCGGCCGAAGATGGACTGCTTGACCATGGTGTCTGCCTTTCGTCGGTCTTTCACGTCAGCGCAGACCGTCGGCCTGCGTCCACCCCGTCCCGCGCGTGCGGGCCGGGCCGGCGCCCGGGGCGCCGGAGTTCATGGGGGGGGGAGGCGGCGGTCAGAAGCCGCCGCCGGAGATGTCGCCGAACCCGCCGAAGTCGCCGCCGCCGAGGCCGCCGCCGTCGAACCCGCCGAAGCCACCGCCGCCCCAGCTGCCGCTGTTCAGGATCGAGTTCATCAGGATGCCGCCGAGCAGTGCGCCGCCGAGGCCGCCGCCGAAGCTGCCGCCCACTCCGGCGCGCGGGCGTGCACCGTACATGCCGCCCACCATGCCGGGGCCGTAGCCGAAGCCCTCGACGTCCGCGCGGGCCAGCTCGCTCGCGCGCTCGGCCAGCTGGGAGGCGCGCTGCGCCTGCTGGAGGGCGGCCACGGGGTCGGTGCGGCCGAGGCTGATCGCCGAACGCAGCGTGTGGTCGGCCTCCGCGAGCCGGGTCCGGGCCTCCGAGCCCACCGCACCGCGCCGGGCGCCGATGAAGTCGGCCGTGCCGTCGATCTGCGCCTGGGCCTGGGCGATCGTGGAGGTGAGCACCTGGGAGGCCTGGCGGGCCTGCTCCCGAGCGTCGCGGACGCCGGCCAGCGGGGTGTTGAGCTGGCGGTGCGCGGCCTCGAGCTGGTGGAGCAGCTCCAGGGGATCCGGGCGGCCGGCCGCGAGGGCCTGGCGCACAGCGTTCACGGCGGTCTTCATCCCCGCCACCGGGCCGGCCAGCTCGGGGTGCGATCCGTTGGCCACGAGCGCTTCGGCCTCGGCCACGTCCTGCTCGGACTGGGCGAGGCCCGTCTGCAGGTTGCCCAGCATGGCCCGCAGGGACCCCTCGGCCTTGCCGACCGCCTCGGTGAGCGTGTCCACCTGGCTGAGCGCCTCCTCGGCGGCACGCACGGCCAGCGCCGCCGTGGAGCGGTCCTGGGCTTCCCACGCGCTCCGCGACTTCGCGAGGGCGGTCTCCACAAACTCGAGCCTCTCCCGGGCCTGCGCCGCGTTGTCCGCGACCTCGGCGAGGGCGGACTCCGCGTACTGGCCGTGCAGCGCGGTGATCGCCGACTCGGAGTCCTGCACCCGGGACCGGGCCTCGGGCAGGCGGGCTTCGAGACGCTCGAGGGCCTCGGGCACCTGGTTCTCGAGGTCGCGCAGGGAGTCGAACTCCTTCTTGTGCGCCGCCAGGGACGCACCCACGGCCTCGCTGCGCTGGATGATCTCCTTGAGCCAGGCGCGCTGCTCGGCCTCGGTGTCCGGGATCTCGTCGTCGAGCTGGTGCTGGAGCTGGAACGAGGCCCGCATGTGCTCCTTGGCCTGGTCGATGTCCTGGCGGAACGTCGCCACGGACTTCTCCCCGTAGGACGCCTCGGCGAAGCCCAGCTCCTGTTCCGAGGAGCGGATGGCGTCGTCCGCGGCCACGAGCTTCGAGCCGGCCTGGGTGCGCAGCTGCTCCACGCTGAGCTCGTCGAGGGGGTCGCGGCGGGCCTCCTCGGTGCGGCCCCGTTCGACGGCGCCACCCTGCGTGCGCCTCCGGCTGCGGGCCACGAGCACGCCGCCGCCCACGGCCGCGGCCACCGCACCTGCGCCGAGGACCGCCGTCAGGGCCCCACCGCCGTCGGAGGCGCCCTGGGCCGTGCTCCCGCCGCCCGTGGTGCCGGCCGGCAGGGCGCCGGCCGGATCGTACTCGGCCCCGCTGGCCCCCGTGCCGTCGAGCGTGCCGTCGGCGGCGTCGTCGAGCCCTTGCACCGCGGCGATGCCCACCGCGAGCCATTCCGCCGAGCCGGGGTCCGTGCCGATCTTGGACAGCTCCGGGCCCACGTAGGTGCGCGTCACCTGGTTCTGCAGGTTCGCGTCCCCGCCGCTGTCCAGCCCATAGGCGCGCTCCTCGACCGCGATCGCCAGGACCGAGTCGTTCGTCCCGAGCCCGCGCTGGCGCGCCACGTCCTGGGCCAGCGTCTGGGCGTCCGTGCTGAACTCATCCACGTAGACGACGTACAGCCCCTGCCCGGTGTCCCGGCGCAGGTCCTGGATCTCCTGGGTCAGGCGCTGCTCATCCGAGGTCGAGAGCACCCCGGCCTCGTCCACCACGTACACGCCCGGCGGCACCGTCACGGCGTGCGCGGTGGGTGCCGCCACCAGGAGGCCCAGGCCTCCCAGGCCCGCGGCGGTCACGGCACGCGCCAGACGGCCGACATCGGCGGGGCGGGTGGCCACGGTCATGTGGGGTCTCCTTCGACGGCGGAGGCGAGCCGCCGCACCGGGCGGACCCGCCGGATCCTGGGGTTGAGTGTAGGGCGGCGTGGGAATCGGGCACCAGGGATCCGGCGCGGCCGGAACCGTGGGAGGAGCGGACGTTCGGCCTCTAGGCGGCGTTCAGTCATGCACGCTAGCGTGGACGTGCCCCGGGGCGCGCGTCCGCAAGACGACGGGCGTCTGTGTCGACCGCCCGGGGCCCGACCCGAAGCGAGGACCCCGTGGACCAGACCGCCGCCCCCACCCAGCCCCCCGTGCCGACGGCCCGCACCGTCGCGCGTCCCCGGCCCCAGTCCCGCGCCCGTGCCGGGGCGGGCCTGCTCGCCGCAGCCGTGCTCATGGTGGGGCTCTCCGGTTGCGCGGTCGCGGAGGACGGCGGCGAGGCCGCGAGCTCCTCCTCCTCGCAGGCGACGGACACCTCGGCCGAGGCCGGGGGACAGCCCGTGGCGGACACCGCCGTCGGGAACGCCGCGAGGACCGCGCTGCCCTCCGTGGTGACCATCTCCGCGACGTCGAGCTCCGCCTCCGGCTCCGGTTCCGGGTCGATCCTGGACACGGAGGGGCACATCCTCACGAACACCCACGTGGTCACCCTCGGCGGCCAGGCCAACGACGCCGAGCTGACGGTGCGCACCTCGGACGGGGAGGTCTACGCTGCCACCGTCGTGGGCACCGACCCGCTGTCCGACCTGGCCGTCATCAAGATCGACGCCCCGGACCTCACCCCCATCCAGATCGGCCGGTCCGGGGATTTGAAGGTCGGGGACGAGGCCGTCGCCATCGGCGCCCCCCTGGGCCTGCCGAACACCGTGACCGACGGGATCATCTCCACCCTGGACCGGACCATCGCGGTGGCGTCCTCCGAGGCGCCCGAGCCGCAGGGCGAGAGCTCCGGCTCGTCCTCCGGCACCGATCAGTACCGTTTCCAGCTGCCGGGCACCCCGCAGGGCACCCGGGGCGAGGTGTACATCAACGTGCTGCAGACCGACGCGGCCATCAACCCCGGCAACTCCGGAGGCGCGCTCGTCGACGCCGAGGGTCGCCTGGTGGGCGTGAACGTCGCGATCGCCTCGGCCGGCCAGGACCCGAGCGAGGCGGGCAACATCGGGGTCGGCTTCGCCATCCCCGTGGACTACGCCCAGCGGGTCGCACAGGACCTGATCGACCACGGCAAGGCCACGCATGCCATGCTCGGCGTGAGCGTCACCCCGGAGCCCGCCGAGGTGCAGGGCGGCAGCGAGAACGCCCGGACCGTGTTCAGCGACGGCGCCCGCGTCCAGCAGGTCGTGGGAGAGTCGGCGGCCGACGCGGCCGGGCTGAAGGAGGGCGACGTGATCACCGCCGTCGGCGACCGCGCGGTGATCGACTCCGAGTCCCTCACCGCCGTCGTCCGCGAGCACCGCGTGGGAGACTCGGTGGACGTCACCTACCTCCGCGACGGCGCGGAGCAGACGACCGAGGTGACGTTCACGGAGGACACCCGCTCGTGACCACCACGCTCACCACCCCCGCCGCGCTCGCGGCCCACCACGGCTGGCGCCGGGTCCTGGCCGTCGGCGCCCACCCGGACGACCTCGACTTCGGGGCCGCCGCCACCCTGGCCGGCTTCCGCGCGGCCGGGCTGCACATCGAGCTGTGCATCGTGACGGACGGGGACGCCG
Organism: Micrococcus sp. UYEF5; assembly: GCF_040546065.1. Lineage (NCBI taxonomy): Bacteria > Bacillati > Actinomycetota > Actinomycetes > Micrococcales > Micrococcaceae > Micrococcus > Micrococcus sp. UYEF5. The sequence goes on along the minus strand of NZ_JBEPNB010000007.1, from coordinate 62,271 downwards.
GCGGCTTCGACTCGGAGGGCCCGGAGGCGATGACCGCCCGCCGGCACGCCGAACAGCGCGCGGCCGCCGCCGTCGTCGGTGCCGCCGAGGTCCACTTCCTCGGCGAGCGCGACGGACACCTCGAGCCGGACCACGGCGTGCGCCGCAAGCTCGTGGCGCTGATGCGCCGCGTCCGCCCGGACGTGGTGCTCAGCACCCACCCGGAGCGGGACTGGGAGCGGATGCAGGCCGCCCACCCGGACCACCTCGCCTGCGGCGAGGCCGTGGTGCGCGCCGCGTACCCGGCGGCCGAGAACCCGTACGCGTACCCGGAGCTCGCGGCGGAGGGGCTCGAGGCGTTCAAGGTCCGGAACCTGCTGCTGTACGCCGCCCCCGCCGCGCGCCGGAACACGGTCGTGGACGTCACGGGCCTGGCGGAGCAGAAGCTGCGCGCCCTCGACGCCCACCTCTCCCAGCACCCGGACGTCGACGCGATGCGGCGGCACGTGCTCGCCCAGATGGCCGAACATCACCGGCGCGCCGCCGGCCCGGCCGCCGCGCCGGGTCACGCCGAGGCGTTCCACCTGGTCACGGTCAACGGTCCGAGCACCATCGCCGGGTTCTGAACCGCCCCCCTGCGGGGGATCTCAGTTGGTGCTCGGCCGACCGCCGTAGCGCGGGCCGGTCTGCGCGGTGGGGTCGAGGTCCACGCCGACGACGGGCTCCGACGTCGGCACCTCCGAGCCCGAGCTGGGCTCCACGGAGATGCCCATCGCCGCGAAGCGGTCCAGCCCCCGGAAGGTGACGGGCTCGCCGAAGCCGTTGGCGTCGAACGTGCCGAGCGAGGCCGGGGCCGTGCCGTCCGAGGGGTAGAGCCACAGCTGGTAGGACTGACCCTCCGGCAGCTGGGGCATCCCGCTGATCGTCAGGTAGCCGCTGTTCTGCTCCCGGGACAGGAACGCCTGGACCGTGCCGCCGTCCTGGGCCGGGTACTCCGAGGTCGTGAACAGGTCCTTCGACTGGTCGATGCGGTGCACGATGCCCGGCCGCGTGAACTGACTCCACACCGTCCACCCGCCGACGCCGAGCACGAGGGCCGCGAGCAGCAGGAGGGCGGTCACCTTGAGCCAGCGCAGGCGGTCCCGCGGCGGGCCGGCGGGGGCGGACTCGTCGCCGATCAGGTCCATGCCCACGTCCTGGGCGGGCAGGCGACGCAGGACCTCGTCGAGCAGGGCCGACGGCGGCTCGGCCGTCACGGACCGGAACGCCCAGGCCACCGCCTGGCGCGCACCGTCCACCCGGGAGCGCCACAGGGCCAGCTCGCCGCCCCGCCGCTGCACGGCGGAGAAGGCCGCGGTGTGCCCGGCCGTGTCGAGGGCGTGCACGGCCGAGAGGTCGGCCAGCTCGAGTGCGCGGCCGGCGTCCACGTCCTCGCGCACGTCCGCGCCGAGTGCCGGGCCGGTCGCCGGGGCCGGCGCGGACGGCCGGGCGGCGTCCTGCGTGAGGTCGCGGCGGGCCGCCACGACCTGCCGCACGCCGTCACGCAGGAGGGTGCGGGCCTGGTCGGCCGGCAGACCCAGCCGATCGGCGACCTCCCGGTCGGTGCAGCCGCCCAGCCACGCCAGTCGCACGGCCTCGTAGGCGTCCGGGGCCACGCGGTCGACGAGGTCCTCGGGCAACGGCGCGGGCCCGGCCGGGCCGGGACGACGCCCACGTTCCGCCGCGGAGCCGCCGGCGCGGCGCAGCGAGGTCATCACACGGTGGGCGAGGACCTCGAGCCACGTGAACACCTGGCGCTCGCGGTGGGTCGCGTCGTCACGCTCGCTCAGGTCGAGCCCGGCCTCGGAGGCCTCCTCCCATGCCGTCAGGTAGGTGCGGACCGTGGCCGCGGCGGCGTCGTCGCCGGGGCCGAACATCGCCTCGGCCAGGCCGTGCACCCACGGGACCGTGGCGTCGTAGAACGCGGAGAACGCGGCCCGGTCACCCTCGGCGCTGCGGCGCAGGAGGGTGTCCAGGGCGGGCTGGCCGGCGTCGTCGGGGCGGTCGGCGTGGGGCTCGGACGCGTCAGGAGTCTGCATGGTGGCCTCAGTCTAGGGAATCGGGGTGGGCAGCGGACCCGGCGAAGTCGTGCTGGCGCCAGGCCTCGTACACGGCGATGGAGACGGCGTTCGCCAGGTTCAGGGACCGACGGGCCGGCTGCATGGGCAGGCAGACGGTCTCGGTGACCCGCGGGTCGGCCAGCACCTCCTCCGGCAGGCCGGTGGACTCGCGGCCGAAGAGCAGCACGTCTCCGGACCGGTAGGCGACCCGGTCGTGCCGCACGGACCCGCGCGCGGTGAAGGCCAGCACGCGGGCGGGGGCGAGGGCTGCGAGCGCCGCGTCGAGGTCCGGGTGCACCGTCACCACCGCGAGGTCGTGGTAGTCCAGGCCGGCGCGGCGCAGGTGGGCGTCCTCGAACCCGAAGCCCAGCGGCTCCACGAGGTGCAGCTCGGCCCCCGTGAGGGCGGCGAGCCGGATCGCGTTGCCGGTGTTGCCGGGGATCTCGGGGGTGAGCAGCAGGATCCGGAAGCCGGGGGTGCCGGGCGCCGGGGCGCGGTCGGCGCCCTCGTGCGGGTTCGGGCGGGGTGGGGTGGGGGAGTCGGGCACCCGCTCAGCCTAGTGGGGCGCCGCCGGGCGGGGGGTGCCTCAGTGGAGCCGGTCGACCAGCGCGCCGAGCGCGCGTCGGTCCACGAGGTCCGGGTCCGTGCCGGTGCCCAGGAAGAGCGCGACCTCGCGCGCGAACGCGATCCCGGGCGCGGGCGGGGCGGTGAGCAGGTCGGCCTGCGCCTCCGGCGCCTCGGCGCCGCGGGTGCGGCGGATCACGGGTGCGTGCCGCGCGTCGCGGTCCGTCATCACGTGCACGAAGCCGCCGACGGTGACCTGGGGCAGGGCCTGCTGCCACGCCATCATCGCGGGGCCGAGCAGCGGCGGGGCCACGGGACGGCCCCGGGAGCGCAGGTCCGACCCGTCCCAGGTGTAGGTCCCCTCCGGGACCATGACGGAGCCGATCAGCGCCAGGCGGTGGCCGCACAGCACCGCGTGGTCCACGTCGAGGTGCCGTCCCCAGCGCCCGTCCAGCCGCAGCCCGGTCAGGACCCGGGCGGCCGGGAGCGCGTCCGCCACGCGGCGCAGCAGCACGTCGAGGGTGCGGGCCTGCCGCAGCACCCGGTGCTCGTCCGGCAGGATCCCGCGCGGCCTCGGTACCCCGTGGACGCGTTGGCTCGATCGCGGCAGGTCCAGCACGGTCGGGTCGGCCTCCGCCTCGCCGGGCGGGGGCTCGTAGCGCACGGGGCGGGCGGCACGTTCGCCGGGTCCGGACGGTCCCGACGGTCTCGCCCGCCCTGATCCGGCCCGCGCGCGGGGGTCGCGGGCTCGGGCGACGTCGGGTCCGGGCAGCGAGAGGTCGTACCGGCGCCGGGCCTCGGCGTCGCCGAGCAGGTCCCACGCCCGCGTCACGGCCCGGAAGGCGGCGGGGTCGCCGCCGACGTCGGGGTGCGCGGCCCGGGCCGCGCGGCGGTAGGCCCGCCGGACCTCCTCGGCGGTCGCGTCGCGGGGCACGCCGAGGACCTCGTAGGCGGTGCGGTGCTCCTCGGCCGCGCTCACGGCGTGGGGTCCGGGCCGGGGGAGGCATGCCGCTCGTGGTGCAGGCGCAGGAACAGCATGCCGTCGTCGTGGAGCACCTGGACCAGCTGCAGCCGGGCGGGGAGGCCGGGGCCGTCCTCACCGGTCAGGACGCGGCCGGCGGCGGGTCCGGCCAGCAGCGGCGCCACGGTGAGGTGCACCTCGTCCACGAGGCCGGCCGCCGCGAGGCTGCCGAACAGGCGCGGTCCGCCCTCGCAGTGGACGACGCGGGCGCCGCGCGCGTGCAGGGTCGCCACCATGGTCTGGGAGTCCACGTGCTCCTCGCCGACCGCCAGCACGTCCGCGTGCGCGGCCAGCGCCGCCGCCCGCTCCGGCTCGGCCGCGAGGGCGGCCCGGGACGTGAGGATCCAGGGGCGCACCGGGGCGGCCGTGAAGAACGCGGACGCCGGGTCCAGGTCCAGGCTGCCGCTGACCACGGCCACGGGCGGGTCCGCGGGCCCGCCGGCCTCCGCGCGTCGACGCCGGTCCTCCTCGGACAGCAGCGCTCCCTCGTAGCCCTCGGCCCGGATGGTCCCGGCCCCCACGAGCACGACGTCGGCGTCGTGCCGGGACAGCGAGAGCAGCCGCTGGTCCGCGGGGGAGCCGAGCCCGCCCGCACGGCCGTCCAGGGTGGCCGCACCGTCGGCGGAGGCGATGAACACGACGCGGACCCAGGGTCCGGGGCCGGTGTCCTCGGCCGCCGGGGCTGCGAGGGCGGCGCGGAGGGCGTCGTCGTCCAGGCCGGGGCCGGTCTCGGTCAGCCGTCTCATGCCCGCCCCCCGCGGTGGGCGCGGTGTCCGGCCAGGGTGCTGCGGTCCGGCGGCGGGTTCTCCGCGCCCATGTTGTGGACCAGGCGCGCCGGCTCGCGCCACCCGAACACGCACTCGAGCATGCGGGCCGCCGAGACGGAGGCGTCGGCGTCGTGCATGCGCAGGATCCGGGCGCCGCCGTACACGCAGGCCGCGGCCGCGGCCAGCGAGCCGGGCAGGCGCTCGTGCCGGTGCCGGTCCAGGCTCTCGCCGATGAAGTCCTTGTTCGAGACCGCGGCCAGCACGGGCAGCCCCAGGGCGGCGATCTCGTCCAGCCGCCGCGTGATCTCGAGGGTGTGCCGGGTGTTCTTGTTCAGATCGTGGCCGGGGTCCACGATGATCCTCTCCTCCGGGACGCCGAGCGCCACGGCCCGGTCGACGGTGCGCCGCAGGTGGTCGCGGACCTCCGTGACGACGTCGCCGTAGGTCGGCCGGGGGACCACGGCCCGGGGTCCGCGCACGTGGGCGAGGGAGTGGGTGACCACGAGGTGCGCGCCCGCGGCGGCCACCACCCGGCCCAGGTCCGCCTGGAACAGTCCCGTGGTGTCGTTGACGACGTCCGCCCCCGCGGCCAGGGCCGCCTCGGCCACGGCCGGCTGGAACGTGTCCGCCGAGAGGATCAGCCGGCGCGACGCCTCGGAGGACCCGGCTCCGTCCCCGCTCCGCAGGGCCGCGATCAGGGGGACCACCCGCGCCGCCTCCTCGGCCGGGTCGAGCTCCGCCCCGGGCGCGAACGGCACGCCGCCGACGTCGACCCACTCGGCTCCGGCGTCCGCCGCGGCGTGGGCCTGGGCGAGGGCGTCCTCCAGGACGGCGCCGGCGCCGTCGTCGTAGAAGGAGTCCGGGGTGCGGTTGACCACGGCCATCGTGACGATCCGGCGGCGGAAGTCGATCTCGTGGTGGGCGAACCGGTGCACCGGGTGGACGAGGGGGACGGAGGGGGTCGGCACCCGCCCATTCAACCACCGGCGCCGCACGGTGACAGTGCGCCCCGGGAGGACTATGTTTCCCTCCCGTGGCATCCACCTCGTCGCCGCGGGTCGGCCCGCGCCGGCCCCGCATCCGTCCGACCCAGCTCGTGGTCGGCTCCTTCCTCGTCGTCATCGTGACGGGCACCGGCGCACTGCTGCTGCCCGCCTCGTATCAGGGCCGCGCGCCCACCCCGCTGGAGGCCGCGTTCACGGCGACCAGCGCCACCACGGTGACGGGCCTCGGCGTCGTGGACACCCAGACGTTCTGGACACCCCTGGGCCAGGTCGTGATCCTCGCGCTCATCAAGCTCGGGGGCCTGGGCGTCATGACGTTCACGTCGCTGCTGGGGCTGGTGATCCTCCGGCGGCTCGGCCTCACCCAGCGCCTCGACGCCGCGGCCTCCACCCGGGCCGAGGGGATCGGGGACGTGCCGCGGGTGCTGCGGGCCCTGGTCCTGTACTCCACGGCCGTCGAGGCCTCGGTGGCGCTGCTGCTGAGCCTGCGCTTCTGGCTGGGCGCGGGGATGTCCCCGGGCCAGGCACTGTGGCAGGGGGTCTTCCACGCGGTCTCCGCATTCAACAACGCCGGGTTCGCGCTGTTCAGCGACAACCTCATGGGCTTCGTCTCGGACCCGTTCATCTGCCTGCCGATCGCGGCGGCGATCATCTTGGGCGGCCTGGGCCTGCCGGTCGTGCTGACCCTGCGGCGAGACCTGCGCCGACCCGAGCGGTGGAACCTCACGGTCCGGCTCGTGCTCGTGGGCACCGCGGTGCTGCTGGTGGGCGGCACGCTCATGTACCTCGTCCTCGAGTGGTCCAACCCGCGGACCCTGGGCGGTCTGGACCCGGCCTCGCGCGTGCTCGCGGCGTTCTTCCAGTCCGTCACGACCCGCACCGCCGGCTTCAACACCCTGGACTACGGGCAGATGCACCCCGTGACGCTCTTCGGCACCGACGTGCTCATGTTCATCGGCGGCGGCCCCGCCGGCACCGCCTCGGGCGTGAAGATCACGACGGCGAGCGTCCTGCTGTTCATCGTGCTCGCGGAGATCCGGGGGGAGGGCGCCGTCCATGCGTTCGGCCGCCGGCTCTCCCGGACCACGCACCGCGAGGCGATCACCGTGATCATGCTCTCCGCGACCGCGATCGCCGTCGCCACGATGGCGCTCATGGGCCTGTCCTCGTTCACGACCGACCAGATCCTGTTCGAGTGCGTGTCCGCGTTCGGCACGGTGGGCCTGTCCACCGGCATCACCGCCCAGCTGCCGCCGGCCGCGCAGGGCATCCTCATGCTCCTCATGTTCGTCGGCCGCATCGGCCCCGCCACCGTCGCCGGCAGCCTGGCCCTGACCGACCGCACCCGCCACTTCGAGTACCCGAAGGAGAGGCCCCTCATTGGCTGATCTCACCCGTTCCCTGTTCGCCCCCCGCCGGGGCGACCGCCCCACCGTGGCCGTCCTCGGGCTCGGCCGGTTCGGCTCCGGGGTCGCCCTCGAGCTCATGGAGTCCGACTGCCACGTGCTGGGGGTCGACGCCGACGCCGAGGCCGTCCAGGCGCTCAACGGCCGGCTGACCCACGTCGTCCGCGCGGACAGCACGGACGAGGAGGCGATGCGCCAGCTCTCGGTCCACGAGATGGACCACGTCGTCGTCGCCATCGGCGGCGACCTCGCCGACTCGATCCTCACCGTCTCGCTGATGCGGCGGTTCGGGACGCACCAGCTCTGGGCCAAGGCCAACGACGACCGCCACGGCGAGATCCTGCGTCAGCTCGGCGTGGAGCACGTGGTCCACCCGGAGCGGGACATGGGCCGCCGCGTGGCACACCTGGTCAGCACGTCCTTCCAGGACTTCGTCGAGGTCGAGCCGGGCCTGGCCATGGTCCGGGCCGCGCCGCCGTCGCGCCTGCTGGGCAGGGACCTGCGAGCCACCGGGCTCGCGGGGGAGCGGGGCATGCGCGTGGTCGCCGTCCGCAGCCGCGGCACGTGGCTCTACCCGCCGAGTCACTACGTGCTCGAGCCCGAGGACACGATCCTCCTGGTGGGCCCGACCCGCGACGTCGAGCGGTTCCTCGCCCGGGACTGAGCCGGGGCACATCCGGGGCGGCTCCTAGACTGGCCGGGTGACCACCCCGGACCGCGTGCACCTGGACCACGCCGCCACCACGACGGTGCGCCCCACCGCGCTCGCGGCCCTGGCCGAGGCGGCCGCGCTCCCGGGCAACCCGGCCTCCCTCCACGCCTCCGGCCGCCGGGCCAAGCTGCGCCTCGAGGAAGCGCGGGAGCGCATCGCCGCGGCGCTCGGGGCGCACCCCACCGAGGTGATCCTCACGTCCGGGGGCACCGAGGCGGACAACCTCGCCGTCCAGGGGCTGTACCGGGCCCGCCGCGCGGCCGCGCCGGAGCGCACCCGGATCGTGCTGACCGGCATCGAGCACCACGCGGTCCTCGACGTGGTGGACTGGCTCGCCGCGCACGAGGGCGCCGAGCCGGTGCTCGTCCCGGTCGACGACGACGGGCGGGTCGACCTCGCCGCATGGGGGGCCGCGCTGGCGACCGCGCCCGAGCGGACCGCCCTGGCCACGCTGATGTGGGCCAACAACGAGATCGGCACGGTCCAGCCCGTGGCCGAGGCCGCCCGGCTCGCGGCCGACCACGGGGTCCCGATGCACACCGACGCCGTCCAGGCCCTCGGGGCGGTTCCCGTGGACTTCGCCGCGTCCGGGGCCGCGACCCTGGCCGTCTCGGGGCACAAGGTCGGCGCCCCCGTGGGTGTCGGCGCCCTGCTCGTACGCCGGGACGTCACGCTGGAGGCCGTGGTGCACGGCGGCGGCCAGGAGCGCCGCCTGCGCTCGGGCACGGTCTCGGTGGCCCTGGCCGCCGCGCTCGCGGCCGCCGTGGCGGAGGCTGTCGCGGAGCAGCCCGCCGAGGCCGCCCGCCTGGGCGGGCTGCGGGACGAGGTGATCGCCGCCGTCGACGCCCTGGATGGGGTGCGCCTGACCGGGCCGCGGGACCTCGACCCGGCGACGGGGCAGCCGCTGCCGCCGGGGACGCACCGACTGCCCGGCAACGTCCACATCACCGTGCCGGGCCGGACGGCGGACGCGCTGCTGTTCTCCTTCGACATGGCCGGGCTGGACACCTCGTCCGGGTCCGCGTGCACCGCCGGGGTGGCCGAGCCGTCGCACGTGGTCGCGGCCCTGCCGGGGCGGACGGAGGCCGACGCGCGGGCCACCCAGCGGTTCACCCTCGGCCGGACGACGACGCAGGCCGAGGCGGCCGCGCTCATCGACGCGCTGCGGACGCTGCTGGGGCCGGGCGTCTAGACTGGACCGCCCGTCCGCCGTCGAGAGAGGAGTCCGCCCGTGAAGGTCCTGGCCGCCATGTCCGGGGGAGTCGACTCCGCCGTCGCCGCGGCGCGTGCCGTGGACGCCGGACACGACGTCGTCGGCGTCCACCTGGCCCTGTCCCGCATGCCCGGCACCCTGCGCACCGGCTCGCGCGGCTGCTGCACCATCGAGGACGCCTCGGACGCGTGGCGCGCGTGTGAGCGGCTCGGCATCCCCTTCTACACGTGGGACTTCTCCGAGCGGTTCGCGGAGGACGTCGTGGACGACTTCGTGGCCGAGTACGAGGCCGGCCGCACGCCCAACCCGTGCATGCGCTGCAACGAGCGCATCAAGTTCGCGGCGCTGCTCGAGCGTGCCCTCGAGCTGGGCTTCGACGCCGTCTGCACCGGCCACTACGCCGCCGTGCGGCCCGGTCCGGACGGCTCGCTGGAGCTGCACCGCGCCGCGGACGACGCGAAGGACCAGTCCTACGTGCTCGGCGTGCTGACGGCGGATCAGCTCGCCCACTGCCTCTTCCCGCTCGCGGACACGCCGTCCAAGGAGCTCGTGCGCGCCGAGGCGGCCGAGCGCGGCCTGTCCGTGGCGGCGAAGCCGGACTCCCACGACATCTGCTTCATCCCCGACGGCGACACCCGCGGCTGGCTGGCCGAGCGCATCGACCTGGCCCCCGGCCCCATCGTGGACGCGGAGGGACAGGAGCTCGGCACCCACGCGGGCGCCCAGGCGTTCACGGTCGGCCAGCGCAAGGGCCTGGCCATCGGCCGTCCCGCGCCCGACGGCAAGCCCCGGTTCGTGCTCGAGGTGCGGCCGAAGGAGAACACCGTGGTCGTCGGCGGGCGTGAGCTGCTCGACGTCGACCGCATCACCGGCATCCGACCGTCGTGGGCCGGCGCCCCGGTGCCCGAAGCCCGCACGGGTGCCTGGTTCGACTGTGCGCTGCAGTTCCGGGCCCACGGCGAGATCGTCGAGGCCCGCGCCCGCCAGCGCGCGGACGCGGCGGGGCATCCGGGGTGGGAGATCGAGCCGGTGCGCCCCCTGCGCGGCGTGGCTCCCGGTCAGACGGCCGTCCTGTACCGGGGCACCCGCGTGCTCGGCCAGGCCACCATCGACACCGCCCGCAATGCCCGGCTGTCCGCCCCCGCGGATGCGTAGGCTTCGGCCATGAGCCCGGACTACGACCCCCACGCCAGCTCACTGCCCGGCACCGCGGACCCGGCGGTCCTCGACGAGCTCTTCGCGATCCGCGGCAGCATCGACAACATCGACGCCTCGCTCGTCTACCTGCTGGCCGAGCGGTTCAAGTTCACGCAGCGGGTCGGTGCGCTGAAGGCCCGGCACGACCTGCCGCCCTCGGACCCCGGGCGTGAGGCCGCCCAGATCGCGCGGCTGCACCGGCTCGCGCTCGAGGCGGACCTCGAGCCCGCGTTCGCCGAGAAGTTCCTGAACTTCATCATCGCCGAGGTCATCCGCCACCACCGCGCGCTGGCGGCCGAGGGCCGGCCGGACGCCGAGGCGGAGCCGGGGGCGCGCTCCGGGGACGCGGATGACTGAGGCCGCCCACGACGACGGCGCCACCGGCCCCGTCGCCCTCGGCGGCACGCCGTGGCGCGGCACCGACGTCGCCGAGGCGCAGCGCGTCACGCTCGGCGAGCTCGGCGCGGACCACTGGCCGGTGCTCCCCGAGCTGCCCGATCGCGGACCCGGCGCCGACGCCACCGGCCGCTCGGCCGCCCTTCTGCAGGAGCTGGCCGTCGACCTGCAGCCGCACGGCTGGCGGGTCAGCCCGCCCGGGGCCGCCGGCTCCGGCCGTGACCGACGCCGCGCCGTCTCCCTCTGGCGCGAGGACGCACACCGCTGGGCGGACACCGCGGGGGCCGAGGGCGCCGTCGTCGAACGTCTGGCCGTGCGGGTGCGCGGCCCGCTCAGCCTGCTCGCCGGCCTCTGGCTGCCCGGGGGAGAGCGCGTCCTCGGCGACCACGGCGCCCGCCGCGACGTCGCCGAGTCCTATCTCGAGGGACTGCAGGACGCCCTGCCCCGCCTCCGGAGGGCCACCGGGGCGGCCCGCCTCGGCGTCGTCGTCGACGAGCCGTGGGCGGCGGCCGTCCTCGCCGGGACCCTGCCCACCGCGAGCGGGTACCGCACCGTCCGGTCGCTGCCGCGCGAGGAGGCCCGCGGGCTGTGGCGCGCCGCTCTCGACGGGCTCACCGCCCTGCCCGACGTCGCCCGGGTGTGGCTCGCGCCGGGCCGCCGGGCCGCCTCCCCGGGGGCCGAGCTGCCCGGGCCCGCCGCGCTGGCGACGCTGACGGGAGAGTCCCTGCCCAGGCCCGACGCAGCCGCGGACGCGCCCGCCCCGGCCCCGGTCTCCCTCGTGGTGGGCGTGGGCGCCCTCGACGACGGCGCGGACGGCACGCCCGGCACCCGCGAGGCGTGGGAGGCGGCGGCCGGCTGGGCCGACGTGGGGCGCGGGCTGACGCTGGCCCCCGAGCCGGGCGTGCGCCCGGTCGACGTCGTCCGCACGTGGGAACGGCTGGGGGTGGACCCCGGACGCGTGGGCGACGTCGGCCTCACGGCGGCGGGGTCGCACGACCCCGCCGTGCTCCGCACTCTGCGGCGGGACGCGGAGGAGCTGACCGCACGGCTCGCCGAGCTGCGCGGCTGAGCCGGCGCCCCGACGGACCGGGGCGACCTCCGGCGTCGTCCGCCGGGGACGGGCCCGCCCGGCGGGTATCATCGGGCTGATCCTGAAAATTTCCTGTGCCCGGGGCCGGTCCCGCCCGCGGCGCCGGGGGGAGCGCTGACGAGGAGGTCAGGATGGGCAAGGCCAAGATCCTGGTGGTGGACGACGACGAGGCGCTGGCCGAGATGATCGGCATCGTCCTGCGCAACGACGGCTTCGAGCCGACGTTCGCCGCAGACGGCACCTCCGCACTGCCCGCGTTCCACCGCGAGCGCCCCGATCTCGTGCTGCTGGACCTCATGCTCCCCGGCATCGACGGCATCGAGGTCTGCAGGCTCATCCGAGCCGAGTCGGACGTGCCGATCGTGATGCTCACGGCCAAATCGGACACGGCGGACGTGGTGCGCGGCCTCGAGTCGGGTGCGGACGACTACGTGCCCAAGCCGTTCAAGCCAGCCGAGCTCGTGGCTCGCGTCCGGGCGCGCCTGCGTGAGGGGGAGGCCAAGCCGGCGGAGGTCCTGCACATCGGGGACCTCGAGATCGATGTGGCGGGCCACCAGGTCACCCGCGGCGGCGTCGGCATCGCCCTCACCCCGCTGGAGTTCGATCTCCTCGTGGCCCTCGCCCGGCGGCCGCGCCACGTCTTCACTCGCGAGATGCTCCTGGAGGAGGTCTGGGGCTACCGGCACCAGGCCGACACCCGGCTCGTGAACGTCCACGTCCAGCGCCTGCGCTCCAAGGTCGAGCCGGATCCCGAGAACCCGTGCGTCGTGCTGACCGTCCGCGGCGTCGGGTACAAGGCCGGCCAGGGCTGAGCGCATGACCGTGTCCGGCCCGGATGTGAGCGCGGCCCCGGCGGCCGAGTCCGGTGCCGAGCCGGTCGAGCCCGCCGCCGGCCGCCCACGGTCGTGGGTCCCCGGCCCCGCGTGGCGTGCGCTGCGCCGCCGGTGGCGCCGGTCCCTGCGGCTGCGCACGGCGGTGCTCGCGGCCCTGCTCTCGATCCTCGCGGGCCTCGTGGTCGCCGCGTTCCTGACGCAGCAGATCACCCAGGCCCTCTTCGAGGCCCGCTACGAGCAGGTCCAGGCCGAGGCCCGCCGTGGCCTGAGCCAGGTGCGCGAGACGTTCGCGCAGACCACCGCCACGGACGCGCAGAGCACGGACGTGCTGGTGACCCAGACCCTGCGTGCCCTCGAGGGGGACTCGGGCACCACGATCCGTCGCCGCTACCACCTCGCCCCGCTGCCGGACTCCGAGTCAGCGTACGTGGGGACGATCTCCTCCGCCGGGCTCGATCCCGCGGTGATCCCCCAGGAGCTGCAGGACGCGGTCGCCTCCGGGCCGGGCGTGTATGACGCGAGCGTGGCGCTGCCGGACCCCGGCGGTGGCACCCGACCCGGCCTCGTGTTCGGCGCCCAGGTGGTGCTGCCCCCGGGTGCCACCTACGGGCTCTACCTCGTCTACGACCTCTCGGACGTCCAGAGCTCGCTCGACTCGGTGCTGGGGGTGCTGCTGGTGTTCGGCGTCGGCTTCCTGGTGATCAACGTGCTGGTCTCGTGGTGGGTCTCGCGGCGGGTGACCCGGCCCGTGCAGCAGGCGGCCCGGGCGGCCGAGTCCCTCTCGAGCGGTAACCTGGCCGTGCGGATGCCGGTCGACGGTGAGGACGAGATGGCCCGCCTGAGCATGTCCTTCAACCGGATGGCGGACAGCATCCAGGACCAGATCGGCCAGCTCGCCCAGCTGTCCCAGATGCAGCAGCGGTTCGTCTCGGACGTCTCCCATGAGCTGCGCACGCCGCTGACGACCGTGCGGATGGCGGCCGACGTGCTGTACGGCTCACGCGAGGACTTCGACCCGGTCAACCGACGCTCGACCGAGCTGCTCTACCACCAGGTGGACCGCTTCCAGGCCATGCTCGCGGACCTGCTGGAGATCACCCGGTTCGACGCCGGCGCCGCCACCCCGGCCCTCGAGGCCACGGACATGCTCGAGCTGGCCCGCGACGTCGTGCTCACCTCTCAGCCGCTGGCCGACCAGATCGGCGTGCCCGTGTACGTGGTGCCCATGGACCGGGACCGCGCCGACGGCCACGTCGCCTGGGTCGACCCGCGGCGGATCGAACGGATCCTGCGCAACCTGGTGAACAACGCGATCGAGCACGCCGAGGGCCGGCCGGTGGACGTGCTCGTGGCGGCCGACGAGGAGGCCGTCACGTTCGCCGTCGTGGATCACGGCATCGGCATGAGCCCCGAGCAGGTGCAGCGCGTGTTCGACCGGTTCTGGCGCGCCGACCCCGCACGCAAGCGCACCACCGGCGGGTCCGGACTGGGTCTGGCGATCGCCACCGAGGACACCCGGCTGCACGGCGGCCGGCTCGAGGCGTGGGGCGAGCTGGGGGAGGGATCCACCTTCATGGTGACCCTGCCGCGGGCGCCGCGCCCGGCCGTGCAGGGCGCGGAGGCCCCCGAACCGATCGGCCGCTCCGTGCTGCCCATTCCGCCCCGCTACAGCACGGCGGACCGCCGGTACGCCGATGACCTGTCCCGGCCCGTCCCGCAGGAGGCGGACGCCGACGCCGCCGGCGCGATCACGGACGTCGCCGCGGCGGCCGCGGCCGCCCCGCCGTCCGCGCGCCAGGCCGAGCAGGCCCTGACCGCGCCGACCCGGCCGGTGCGCGTGGTCCCTCCCGCCGACGGGTCGGCTGCCGGGGACCGGACCGGCGATAACGGGGCAGAGGAGGCCCGATGACCACCGTGGATCCGCAGCCGCCCCGCCCGCCGCGGGTCGCCGTCGTCGGCGTGATCGTCGCCCTGGTGCTCGCCCTCAGCGGCTGCACCCAGATCCCCCAGAGCTCCGAGGTGCGCAGCGCCGACCCGGTCGACGGGGCCACCGCGGCCGCCGACGCGCCGCAGTTCCATCCGCCGGGACCGGCCGAGTCGGACACAGCGGAGGAGGCCATCCGGGGCTTCCTGCTCGCGGGCACGAGCCCGCAGGACGACTACGCGGTGGCGCGCGAGTTCCTCGACGGGCCAGCGGCCACCCAGTGGACGCCCGGACAGCGCACTCTCGTGTACTCGGCGGAGCCGCGCATCACCCGGGGCGACGGCGCCGGGCACTACCAGATCCAGGTCGAGGTCGACTCGGAGATCGACGAGTACGGCCTGCGGACCATCGCGCCGCCGGGGACCACGCGGGCTTGGGCGGTCACGGTGCAGGAACGGCCGCAGGGCATGCGGATCACGTCCACGGAGAACGGCACGCTGCTCTCCCAGGCGCAGTTCGGACAGCTGTTCGCCCCGCACGAGCTCGCCTTCTACGACACCGCGAAGCGCTACGTCGTGCCGGACGTGCGGTGGTTCGTCAATCGGGGCACCACCGTGACCGCGGTGACGCGAGCGCTGCTGCGCGGGCCGGCACCGTATCTGGCCGGGGCGGTGGACACGGCCTTCCCGCTGCGCACCGGCACCGACCTGGCCGCGCCCACGGTGCCCGTCGACGACGACGGGGTGGCCCACGTCGACCTCACCCAGGCGGCTGCCGAGGGGGCCGACGCCGACCGGCGGCACCGCATGCGGGAGCAGCTGGAGCTGACCCTGACGGGCCTCCAGTCGGTCAAGGAGGTCGAGGTGACCGTCGCCGGCGCCCAGCTGTCCACGTCGGGAGACGACGGCCCCGCCCCGGTCCAGACCGACGCCGCCGTCGGCTCGGTCCAGGTGGGCATCGACACGGCGACGGGCGGACTCGTCTACGTGCAGGGGACCAGCGTCACGCCGGTGGGCGGCGCCCCGGACGTCACCGCGCTCGATCCGGTCCGCCCGACGATGTCCGGCGACCGCAGCCGCTTCGCGTTCGTCACCCGTGACCGGACGGCGGTCCACGTCGCCGGCACGGACGGCTCCCTGCGGGAGGTGCTGCGCGGCACCGGGCTCACCGTCCCGTCGCTGGACCTCCTGGGCTGGGTGTGGGCGGCCGACCGGGGGACGACCTCGCGGATCCGCGCCGTCTCGGCCCAGCCCGGCGGGCAGGAGCGCATCGTGACGGCCACGTGGCTGCGGCCCGGCGAGCGGATCGTCGACCTGCGGTTGTCCCGGAGCGGGGCCCGGGCCGCGATGCTCGTCGACGACGGCCAGCGGACCACTCTGCGCGTGTCCGGCGTCGTGCGCGGTTCGGACGGGGTGCCGAACGCCCTGACCGAGCCGATCCTGCTGCCCTCCTCCGGGTCGGAGGACTCGGTGGAGTGGGCCGGCGACACGAACCTGCTCGTCTCGGCGTACGCCGAGAAGCCGGAGGAGCGCGTGGTGCCGCGGATCGTCTCGATCGACGGCACCGTCCGGGAGCTCAACCCGCTGGGCGGTCTGCGGGGGATCTCCGCCGGCGACGACGGCGCCTATTACGCGGAGACGGAGGAGTTCGTGTTCCTGCTGGTGGGCTCCTCGTGGCGGGCGCAGGAGCTCGACCGCGGGGTGCGCGACCTCTCGTTCCCGGACTGAGCCGGGCCCGCGCCGGGCGCCCGTCGTCCATTCCTGCACAGCCGCCCCGTCCCGCACAGCGGCCCGCCCCGGCGCCCGGACGGCGGTGGCGTGCGGTGGACTCGTTGCATGCGTTCCCCGCCGTCCTCCCCGTCCCCGGCGTCGGCGTTCGGCGCCCTCGGTCGGGCCCTGGCCGACCTGGTCCTGCCCGCCGAGTGCGCGGTGTGCGCGGCGCCGGGCCACCGGCTCTGCCCGGCCTGCGCGGAGGGACTGACCGCCGCCCTGTCCCTGCCCTTCCGGGCGGAGCAGGACGCCCCGGCCCTGCCCTTGGGCCCCGGCGGCGCTCCCCTGCCGGTGATGGCGGCCGGTCGCTACGCAGAACCGCTGGCGGCCGCCGTGCTCGCGTTCAAGGACCATCACGCGCTGCACCTGCGCGGCGTGCTGGGCGAGGCCCTCTGCCGGACCGTCGCCGCGGCGCGCCTCGAGCCGGACCTGCCCGGGGCGCGGCACGCCCTGCTCGTCCCGGTCCCGGGCGGCGCGGTCGGATTCCGACGGCGCGGCTACGACCCGCTCGCCGAGCTCACCCGGGCGCTGCCGGCGCCGTGGCTGGTCTCCGACGCCGTCCGTGCGCGCCTGCTGCCCCGCGCGAGCACGCTCCGGGGCGGCGGCCCGTCCCACGCGGGCGCCGGGGCGGGCCAGCGCCGCCGGCGGGCCCGGGACTGGCGCGTCGCCGCCGGGCGGCTGCCGGCCGGCGCGCCCGTCCTGCTCGTGGACGACGTCCTCACCACCGGCGCCACCCTCGCCGCGCTCGCGGAGGCGGTGCGCCGCGCCGGCGGGCACCCCGTCGGGGCCGTCGTGCTCGCGGCCGTGGCCCCGCCGCGGGACCCCGCCGAGCCTGGCCCCCGGCCAGGCCCCCGGGTAGGGTGAACGGCACGGAATCGCCCCTACGGTTCCCGTCCTGCCGACGGCTGGAAGGAGGTCGCACCCTCGGACCCGCCGCCGCCCTGCGGACGCGACACCGAGGCGCACCTCCCCTCCCGAGGCCGGACCCGTGAGAGTCGGACCAGGAGGACGCCATGACCATGGATGTCAGCTACATCGCCCGCAACCTCAGGCTCCCGGAGAGCTTCCGCGACCACGTCGTCGAGCGCACCGAGCGCCTCCAGCCGCTCGCCGAGGGCGCCGACACGCTCGAGGTCCGCGTGACGAAGTCCTCCCACCACAAGCACTCGGACGAGACGGTCCGCGTGGAACTGACGGTCCGTGGCCCGCGGGACGTCGTGCGGGCCGAGGCCGACGCGGACGACAAGCTGGCAGCCTTCGACCAGGCCGCCACCCGACTGACCGAGCGCCTGCGGCGCATGCGCGACCGCCGCAAGGACCGCCGCCACGGCAAGCTCGGCGCCTCCCGCGGTGCGGGCGAGGTCGGATTCGTGCCGCCGCTGCCGCCGTCGGGTGCCGCGCTGGCCGCGGAGGAGGCCGCCGAGCAGGACGCCCCCGAGGTGGGCACCCCGGTGCGCATCCGCCAGAAGGCGTTCCCCGCGACCCCCATGAGCGTGGACGAGGCCGTGGACGCGATGGAGTTGGTGGGTCATGACTTCTTCCTCTTCCAGAACGCCGAGACCGGCGTGCCCTCCGTGGTCTACCGTCGTCGGGGCTGGAGCTACGGCGTGATCCGCCTGGACGAGTCCCTCCCGCAGGATCACGTCTCCGCCTCCGAGGGGGAGCGGGCCTACCAGGCGCGGGAGGACTGACCGCCCCGCCGACGTCGACCACGACCTGCTGACGCCGCGGCGCCCTTCCCCTCCGGGACGGGCGCCGCGGCCCGTCCGGGCTCGGCCCGTACACTGTCCCGGAGACCGCGCCACGGCCGAGCGCGAGGGGCATCCCGTCCCGCCCCGGCCACACCGCAAGGGAGCAGAGAACCAGTGCCTTCGATCATCGACCGCGTCCTGAAGATCTCGGACAACCGCGTCCTCAAGCGTATGCAGGCCACGGTGGACGCCGTGAACCTCCTCGAGGATGACTTCCGGGCGCTCAGCGATGCGGAGCTGCGTGCCGAGACGGACACGCTCCGGGCCCGGCATGCGGACGGCGAGTCGTTGGACCTGCTCCTGCCGGAGGCGTTCGCCGCGGTCCGGGAGGCCGCGGGACGCACGCTCGGCCAGCGGCACTACGACGTCCAGCTGCTCGGCGGCATCGCGCTGCACCAGGGCAACATCGCGGAGATGAAGACCGGCGAGGGCAAGACCCTCGTGGCCACCGCCCCGGCCTACCTCAACGCGCTGTCCGGCAGGGGCGTGCACGTGGTGACGGTCAACGACTTCCTCGCCTCCTACCAGGCCGACCTCATGGGCCGCGTGTTCCGCTTCCTCGGCATGCAGACGGGCGTCATCGTGGCGGGCCAGACCCCGGCCGTACGCCGCGAGCAGTACGCCGCGGACATCACCTACGGCACGAACAACGAGTTCGGCTTCGACTTCCTCCGGGACAACATGGCCTGGTCCCTCGACGAGCTCGTGCAGCGTGAGCACCACTACGCGATCGTCGACGAGGTGGACTCGATCCTCATCGACGAGGCCCGCACCCCGCTGATCATCTCCGGCCCCGCCCAGGGAGAGGCCAACCGGTGGTACGGCGAGTTCGCCCGGCTGGTGCGCCGCCTCGAGGCGGACACGGACTACGAGGTGGACCACAAGAAGCGCACCGTCGGCATCCTCGGCCCCGGCATCGAGAAGGTCGAGGACCACCTCGGCATCACGAACCTGTACGAGACGCAGAACACCACGCTCATCCAGTTCCTGAACAACGCGGTCAAGGCCAAGGAGCTGTTCAAGCGGGACAAGGACTACGTGGTCCTCGACGGCGAGGTGCAGATCGTCGACGAGCACACGGGCCGCGTGCTCAAGGGACGCCGCTACAACGAGGGGCTCCACCAGGCCATCGAGGCCAAGGAGGGCGTCGAGGTCAAGCCCGAGAACCAGACGCTGGCCACGGTGACCCTGCAGAACTACTTCCGCGGCTACGAGAAGCTCGCCGGCATGACGGGCACCGCCGAGACGGAGGCCGCCGAGTTCACGTCGACCTACGGCCTCGGCGTCGTCGTGATCCCGCCGAACCGGGAGCGACAGCGCGTGGACCGCAACGACGTGGTGTACAAGAACGAGAAGGTCAAGTTCGACGCCGTCGTCGACGACATCGCCGAGCGGCACGCGAAGGGCCAACCGGTCCTGGTGGGCACCACCTCGGTGGAGAAGTCCGAGTACCTCTCCACGCTGCTGGCCAAGCGCGGCGTCCGCCACGAGGTCCTGAACGCGAAGAACCACGCCCGCGAGGCCGCCATCGTGGCGCAGGCCGGCCGCCCGGGCGCCGTCACCGTGGCCACCAACATGGCCGGCCGCGGCACCGACATCATGCTCGGCGGCAACGCCGAGTTCACGGCGGTGGCCCGCATGCAGGAGCTGGGCCTCGACGCCGCCGAGGACCCGGAGGCGTACGAGGCCCGCTGGCCCGAGGTGCTGGCGCAGGCCGAGGCCGCCGTGGAGGACGCGCACCGCGCGGTCATCGAGGCCGGCGGCCTGTACGTGGTGGGCACCGAGCGCCACGACTCGCGCCGCATCGACAACCAGCTGCGCGGTCGTTCCGGCCGTCAGGGCGACCCGGGCGAGTCCCGGTTCTACCTCTCCCTCACGGACGAGCTCATGCTCAACTTCAACCCGGGCGTGGCCCAGCGGATCATGAACAGCCCGTCGATCCCGGACGACATGGCGCTCGAGTTCGGCTTCGTCTCGAAGGCGATCCAGAACGCGCAGGCGCAGGTCGAGGGGCGCAACGCCGAGCAGCGCAAGAACGTGCTCAAGTACGACGACGTGATGAACCGCCAGCGCGAGGCCATCTACACGGACCGCCGTTCCATCCTCGAGGGGGAGGACCTGCAGGACCGGGTGCGCCGCTTCGTGGAGGACGCCGTCGGGAACATCGTGGACGCGGCCACCGAGGAGGGCCACGCCACCGACTGGGACCTCGACCAGCTGTGGCGGGACCTGGCAGAGCTCTACCCCGTGGGCATCTCGCAGGAGGACGTCCTCGACGAGGTCGGCGGCCGGGGCCGGCTCAAGGCCGAGGTCCTCAAGCGCGAACTCGTCTCCGATGCGCTCCTGGCGTACGAGGACCGGGAGGCGCAGGTGGGGTCCGAGGCGCTGCGGGAGGCGGAGCGTCGCGTGGTGCTCGCCACCATCGGGCGCCGCTGGCAGGAGCATCTCTACGAGATGGACTACCTCAAGGAGGGCATCGGGCTGCGCGCGATGGCCCAGCGCGAGCCCCTCGTGGAGTACCAGCGCGAGGGCTACACGATGTTCCAGAACATGCTCGCCGCCATCCGCGAGGACGCCGTGCGCACGCTGTTCCAGGCGCAGATCAGTGCGGCCCCCGCGTCGACGTCGCTGCCCGGCGTCCAGGACGCCCGCGCCGTGACGATGGCCCCGCAGATCTCCGTGGAGGGCATCGACGCCCCGCAGCAGCCGGCGCAGCTGCGTTTCACCGGTCCGTCCGAGGACGGGCAGAGCGCGGTCACCCGCAGCGGCACGGACTCCGGCGCCACGGTCGCGGCGGGCACGAACCGCCGCTCCCGCCGTCAGGCGGAGCGCCGCGGCCGCCGCGGCTGACCGGCATCCTGCCACGACGCAGGACGAGGGCCCGCAGACCTCCAGGTCTCCGGGCCCTCGCTCGTCAGTCCGACGGGACGATCCGGCTCAGCCGATCTCGACCGACGTCACCTTCCACCGGCTGAGCCGCCGCTCGAGTCGGAGCGCGAAGGCCCGGGCCCGGCCCTCCCACAGCACCGTCGCGCTGGCCTCCACCCGGCCGGGCGCGACCTCGCACACGCGGGCACCCACCGGGCGGGGTGCGGACTTGGGCGTCCGGGGCGGGACGGCCGCGGAGGGCCGTCGACCGGGCCCGGTCGGCGCGACGGCGCCCAGCAGCTCCATGCGACGGGTCAACTTGTCCAGGACCTCGGGCGAGAGCCAGGCGGAGAGGTCCCGCAGGGCACGGCGGCCCGTCTCGACCTCGACGCAGGCGACGGCGATCACGGCGGCGAGCGAGCGGACGCGGCGCAGCTCCTCGCGCCCCTGTTCGGTGCGGGCCCGCCGGGCGATCTCCTCACCGCGGGGCAGGACTGCGGGGCTGTGGGCGGGCCCGTGGAGGAGGGTGTCGGCGGTGCGCCGGTCGGAAGCGGCGCGGGGGCGGGTGGCGAGGGTGGTCATGGCGGTCTCCTGAGGACGAGGCGAAGCGGGGGAGTGCAGGGTCGTGGATGTCATGGCCGTGGTCCGTCCACGCCGGCGTGCGGGGTGAACACGGGGGAGGTCAGCACGGTGCCGGGCAGCAGCAGGTGCGGGTCGTCGCCGATCACCCGTCGGTTGGCCTCGTACCAGCGGCGCCAGCGGGCGTCGATCTCTCGGGGGGTCGCGTCCGGGCCGAGCTCGGCGGCGGCGAGGTGCCACAGGCAGTCGCCGCGCCGGACGGTGACGGTCGGGTGGTCCGGATCCGCACGGCCGGTGCCGGCGCCCGGTGGGGCCGGCGCCGGGGGCCGGGGCGTCCACGCGGCGTCCGGCGCCGGGGCCTCGACGCCGGTGGCGTGCGCAGGCACCGCAGCCACGGTCCAGGAGGCGTCCGGCACGGGATGAGCCGCGTCCGCCCACGCGGCCGGTGCCGCGAGCAGCTGGGCACCGACGACGGCGCCTGCCACGCGTCCGAGCAGGGCGGGAGTGAGGCTCCGGCCCAGGCGGGCCCAGGCCGGCCGACCCGCGCGGCGCCCCAGCGCGACGAGCGCCAGCCCGATCAGGCCCACCGCCCACCATGCGAGCAGTCCGAGCCCGGCGAGACCGGCACCGAGGCCCAGCACGCGGGTCAGTTCCGCCCCGGGCGCGCTGGTGCCCGTCTGCAGCAGCGCCGCGGCACAGGCGAGCAGACCGGGACCGGCCAGAAGCAGGACGGTGAGGCCGACGGCGTCCGCCGCGTCGACCGGACGGGTCGGGGCCGGGCCGGCCGGTGATGTCGAGCGCTCCATGGATTCCCCTCCTGTGCGTCCGTCCGGCCGGGATCCCGCGATCAGGCCGGTGATGATGATCACAGTGAACTGCACGGGCCGATAGGTGTCAAGAGTGATGTTTGATGATGTTTGATGACGACCGATGTCCGGCGCTGAGCCTCCTATGCTGAGCGCATGCGGTGGAACGGACTCTTCGACGACCTGGAGGCGCACTGGGCCGACCTCGGCTGGCAGGAGACGGTGGCCGAGGCCGCGGAGCTGACCCGAGCGGAGTGGATGGCGCTGTCCCTGGCCGACCGCCTGCGCGGAGCCCGAGGGCGGCAGGTCCGGCTCCACCTGGCCTGGGGCGAGGTCGTGGACGGCGTGGTGCACACGGTGGGCCAGGGCTGGGTCGGCGTGCACGTCGACGGCTCGGGATCGGCGATCGTCGCGGTGGACTGCGTGGCGGCCGTGGAGGCCGACCTGACCCGGGCCGTGGCCGCGCCCGAGCTCGCCGCGGCCGGCTGGGGGACGGTGCTGCGCGGCATCGCGCGGACGCGCCAGCCGGTGGCGGTGACGGGACGCCTCGGCGCGGCGCTGGCGGAGGGCACCGTGGACCGGGTCGGCGGCGACCACCTCGACATCGCCCGCCACCCGCGGGACGAGGCCCGGCGGGCCGCGGCCGTCCGCGGGCGGCTCGTCATCCCGTTCGGGGCGCTGGGGACGGTCCGGACCGCGCTGCGCCCCGCCTGAGCAGACCGTGTGGGCTCAGCGGGCCTGCGCGTCCGCCTCGGTCCACTCCCGGACGCGGGCGCGCGTCACTTCCTTCTGACGTTCCACGTAGTCCTCGAGCCAGGACAGCTCGATGCGCCACTGACCGCGGCCCCCGACCTGGATGGCCTGCAGCTCACCCGAGCGGACCAGGGCACGGGCGGCCTGACCGGAGATGTTCAGGGTCTCCGCGACGTCGGTCAGGGTGAGAAAGCGCTGCACGGTGCTCCTTCGGTCGAGGCGTCCAGGACGGTCGCGGGCGGCCCACGACGTCGACCCATTCAACCCCGGGAACACCCGGAGGCGACACTTTTCCACAGCGTACGCGGCGGATCCGGCGATCCACGGCCCCTGTGGTTACTCTGGGCGCAGCGCGGAGGGGCCGACACCGACGGGGTGCCGGGGCCGCGGCGGCCCGAGGGGCCGGTCCGAAGGGGGGAACATCCGGTGTCCACGACCATGTCCGCGTCCGCCGAGGGCGGCCGTCTGCGCCGGCCCCGCTGGCGGGATCCCCGGCTCCTCGTCGGTCTCGTGCTCGTCCTCGCCTCGATCGCCGGCGTCGTGGCGCTGGTCGCCTCCGCCCAGCGGACCGCAGCGTACTGGACGGCTGCGGAGGACCTGCCCCCGGGCACACCCATCGCGTCCGGGGACCTGCGCCCCGTGGAGGTGAACCTCAGCGAGGCCGGCGAGCGGTACCTCAGCGCCGATGCTCCGGCTCCCGAGGGGCGGATGGTCTCCGGGACTGTCCGGGCCGGTGAGCTGCTGCCGGCGGCGGCACTGGTGGACGCGGACCCGGACGGCCGTCGTCCCGTCGGGGTGGCCCTGGACGAGCCGCTGCCGTCCGGCGTGGGCGTGGGAGACCGCGTGGACGTCTGGGTGGCCATGCCGGCGGAGGGAGGCCGCGGCCATGCAGACCCGGCCCGGCTGGCCGAGGCGCTCGAGATCTCCGAGGTCACGGCGGAGCAGAACGGCTTCGGCGGCTCGGGCACCACCCGGGTGCAGCTGCTGGCACCAAAGGAGACCCTGCCGCGCATCGTGGACGCGAAGGTGAAGGACGCGCGGGTCACCCTCGTGCCGGCCCACGGGGTGCGCTGACCGTGCGCATCGCCCTGGCCACCACCGTCCAGCCGGGCCTGGACCACATCGGCCCGCTCGAGCGGCACCAGACGGACATCACGGTCCTCCGCCGGGCCGAGGACATCGCCGAGCTGCTCGCCATCGCCCGCTCCGGTCTCGTGGACGCGGTCCTCGTGGCCGGGGACACCGAGTCCCTCACCGCCGCCTTCCTGGAGGAGACGGCCCGGCTGCCCCGACCCGTGGGCGTGGCGGCGCTCAGCGAGGTCCGTGCCGAGCGGCGTCGTCTCCGCAGCATGGGGGTGCCCTGCGTGCGCGCCGACGCCGACCCCGAGCAGATCGCGGCCGTCGTCGTGGAGTCCGCGAGCGCCGCCGCGGAGGGCCGCCGGCCGGAGACCTCGCACGGGGAGGACGCCGACCACGCCCGGGATCACGCCGAGGACCTCGACGACCTGCCGATCACCCTGGAGACGCTCGGCGCGGACGAGGTGCCCGGCCTCACGGACCCCTGGCGCGACGCCGACGAGCCCGACGACGCCGGGCCGGGCGCCGCCCCCGCCGCGGCCACCCCCGACGACGGCCCCGCCACCGCGGGCGAGGGAGCCGACCCCGCACCCTCTCCGGAGGAGGGCGAACCGACCGCACCCGCGCGGGAGTCCCTGGTGACCGTGGTGTGGGGTCCCACCGGCGCCCCGGGACGCACCACCGTCGCCGTGAACCTCGCCGCCGAGCACGCCGTGGCCGGCCGGAACACGCTGCTGGTCGACCTGGACACGTACGGCCCCGCCGTCGGTGTGCACCTGGGGCTGACGGAGGAGTCGGCCGGCGTGTCGCGGGCCGTGCGGCGGGCCGACCACGGCCGACTGGGCGCCGCCGACCTGGCGGCCGCGGGCGTCCGCGTCCGCGTCGCCGGCGCGGACCTGACGGTTCTGACGGGGCTCACCCGCGTGGACCGGTGGCCCGAGCTGCGCCCCGCCGCCGTCTCCGCGCTGATCGCGGCCGCCAGGGAACACTGGGACCGCGTGGTCGTCGACGTCGGGTTCGGTCTCGAGCAGGACGAGGAGTTGTCCTTCGACGTGCCCGCCCCACAGCGCAACGGTGCGACCCTGGCGGCGCTCGCCGCGGCCGACGAGGTCATCGCGGTCGGCGGGCCGGACGCCGTCGCCCTGCCCCGCCTGGTCCGCGGGGTCGAGGAGCTGGCGGAGGCGGCCCCGGCGGCACGGCTGCGCGTCGTGGTCAACCGGCTCCGGCCCGCCGCCGCCGGCGTCGCCCCGCGCGGGCAGGTCGAGGCCGTCTGGAACCGCTACGCCTCGCCGGCCACGCCCCTGGAGGCGTTCCTGCCGTGGGACCCGGCCGCCGCGGACCCCGCGCTGCTCGCCGGCCAGGTGCTCGCCGAGGCCGCTCCGAACAGCCCGCTGCGTCGCGCCCTCGCCACGCTGGCCGGTGTCCCTGCCCGCCCCGCCCGCCGCGGACGGCACCGCGCACGGCCCTCGCAGACCATCGCCGCCGTGTCGTCCGACGCCGCCCGCGACGCCACGGACACGGGCCGCCCGGCACGTCGCCGTACCCTGATCCCATGGTCAGTTCGCTCGCGCAGGACCCCCTGACGTCGCACCCGGACATCGGAGACGAGGACCGCGCCTGGCTGCAGCGGCTCGTGGGGGACTGGCAGCTCGTGGCAGACCTGGCGCTCGCGGACCTCGTGCTCTGGTGCCCCGTGCCCCGCCGCGACGAGGCCGGAGGGTTCGTCGCGCTCGCCCAGGTCCGGCCCTTCACCGCTCCCACCCTCTTCCACCGCGACATCGTGGGCTCGCGCGCCCGCGCGGACCTGCGGGCCGTCGTCGGGCAGACGTGGCATGGCGGGGAGCGGGCCGAGGGGGCCGGCCCCGTCGAGGCCCCGGGAGGCACGCTGCAGGTGCGTCTGTGGCCGGTGGTCCGCGCCGGGAGGGTCATCGCGGTCGTCTCCGCGCACGCGGACCCGAACGGCCGGCCGGCGCGCTCGGTGATCGAGGAGAACTACAGCCGGACGGCCAGCACCCTGCTGGACATGATGCAGCACGGCCGCTGGCCGGCGCCCGAGGAGCCTCCCGGCCTCTGGGCAGGCGGCACGCCGCGGGTGGGGGACGGCCTCGTCGTGCTCGGGCCGGACTCGGTCGCCGAGTTCACCAGTCCCAACGCGGTCTCCGCCCTGCGCCGGCTGGGCATCGCCTCAACGCTCGAGGGGCACCGGCTCACCGACGTCCTGGCCAGCACCGACGCCGCCCGTGTGCCCACCGACGAGGGGACGTGGGCCGTGCTCACCGGGCTGCGTGCCGGACGGCGGGAGGTGCAGTCCGGCGGGGCGTCCCTCACGGTGCGCTCCGTCCCCCTGCTCGGTCCGGACGGCTGGCAGGGGGCGCTGCTGCTGCTGCGCGACGTGACCGAGCTGCGCCGCCAGGAGCAGCGTCTGCTCACCAAGGACGCGACCATCCGCGAGATCCACCACCGCGTCAAGAACAACCTGCAGACCGTGGGATCGCTGCTGCGCATGCAGGCGCGGCGCACGTCCTCGCCCGAGGCGGAGCGTGCGCTGCGTCAGGCGATGCAGCGGGTGGACACGATCGCCCTCGTCCACCAGACGCTGAGCGAGGAGATCGAGGACCAGGTCCCCGTGGACGGTCTGCTGCAGCGGCAGTTCCGCCTGGCCGTCGAGGTGGCCGGGGACGGGCGGCCGCTGCAGGTCGCGGTCACGGGCGAGTTCGGTGAACTGCCCTCCCACGTGACCACGCCGCTGGCGCTGGTGCTCAATGAGCTGGCGGCCAACGCCGTCGAGCACGGCACGGCGCCGGGCGGTGGCTGCGTGGGCCTGCACGCCGACCGCGAGTCGACCCCCGCGGGAACGGTGCTGGTCGTGTCCGTGACGGACGGCGGCCCCGCCGCCCCCGACGGATGGGTGCCGGGGGAGTCTCCCCGCGCGGGCGAGGGATCGGGGCTCGGCCTGCGCATCGTGCACTCGCTCGTGGAGGGGGACCTGCGCGGCACCCTGCGCTGGGAGCGGTCCGACGACGGCGGCACGCGCGTCGTGCTGCGACTGCCCCTGACGTGAACCCGGCCGGGCTTGAGGACGGCCCCGTCGACGTCGTCGACGGGGCCGGTGGTCCGGGTGGGTCAGGAGGCGCGGCGGGCACGCGCGGCGCGGCGCTTCATGGCGCGCCGCTCGTCCTCGCTCATGCCGCCCCAGACGCCCGAGTCCTGGCCGGACTCCATGGCCCACTTCAGGCACGTGTCCACGACCTCACACGAGCGGCACACCGCCTTGGCCTCCTCGATCTGCAGGAGGGCGGGGCCGGTGTTGCCCACCGGGAAGAACAGCTCCGGGTCCTTGTCCAGGCACGCTGCTTTACTGCGCCAATCCATCGGTCCGCTCACTTTCTGTCGGAAGAGCCGGAGCCCGCGGGCGCCGGTGGTCACGGCCTCCGCCGGCGGCGGGCGCGGGGGCCTGCGCGGACGACGCGCGGCACGACCGATACGGAGGGCGACCCTGGTCATTGCAACGGGGACCGCTTTCGTACGAACGCGGCCCCCGGAAATCTTTCGCGTGCCATCCTCGCACGGCCCTCACGAGTGAACAAGAGGTGAATGAGGTGCATCACCGCACCTCCCAGTGAGTCCTTGGTCACACCCATGCCCGGGGCGGCGCGTCGCCGCGGACCTGGCCCGCGCACCGCCCGGCGTACGGTGGGGGACACGTCCGTCCCCGCAGCCGTCCCGCAGGAGAGGCCCCATGGCACAGTCCCGCCGCCCCGACCCCGTCGCCCCGTCCGAGTCGTCGGGCGCCGACGCGACGACGGTCCCGCCCCGCCCCGGCCGGGGCCTGCCGGTGGCCGTCCTCGTGGTCGCCGCGGCGCTCGTGCTCGAGGCGGGCGCGCTCCTCTGGCTCGCCGTGGACGCGGTGGTGCATGCGGCGGACGGGGTGCTCCCGGCCGGCGCCCGCGTGATGCTGGTCGTCATCTACGCGCTGCTCACCCTGTGGATCCTTGCGACCGCCGTCGCCCTGCTGCGCGGTCGGGCGTGGAGCCGCGGCGCCGCCGTCGCGATCCAGCTCTTCGGTGTGCTCCTGTCGTCATGGCTCTTCAGCGTGGACGCCGCCGCTCTGGGTGGGCCGCTGCTCGCGGTCTCCGGCGTCGCGCTGCTCACCCTCTTCACGACGCCGGTCACCCGGCATCTCACCCCCGCCCCGGAGGCCTCGACGGACGCCTGAGCCCGGCTCCGACGACGACGGCGCGCCCCCGGTCGGGGGCGCGCCGTCGTCGTCATCGGGGGGCGTGGTCAGTTCACCGGGCCGGTGAACTTCTCGCCGGGGCCCTTGCCCGGGGCGTCCGGGAACGGGGAGGCCTCACGGAACGCCAGCTGCAGCGAGCGCAGGCCGTCGCGCAGCGGGCCGGCGTGCTGGCTGCCGATCTCGGGGGCCGCGGCCGTGACCAGCCCGGCGAGGGCCGTGATGAGCTTGCGGGCCTCGTCGAGATCGATGAGCTCGCGGGCGTCGGGGGAGTCGGCCAGGCCGCACTTGACGGCGGCGGCGGTCATCAGGTGCACGGCGGTGGTCGTGATGACCTCGACGGCGGGGACCTCGTGGATGTCGCGGATCTCGGCGGGGGCGTCCATGGGGGTGGCGTCCTGGGCCTGACGTTCGTCTGTCATGGTGGTAAGCTTCCCATAGACCACTCGTGGTCCGCGCAAGACCTCGTCATCCGGTGACCCCGGGGCGGGCATGCACGGGCCAGGAGCAGCAAAGTGGAGGCCTCTCTCCCACCCGCGTCAGCAGGATGTCCGGTTCGCCCCGGACCGAGTTGCCGGGTCGCCGGTCGGGACCGCCGCGTCGTGGCGCGCAGCCCGCACCGAGGGTCCCGTCTGCGGGACCGTGTCGAGGCCTCCGTCTGCGTCCGCGCAGGGGAGGCCTTCCTCGTTTCCGAGGGCCCCTCCGGTGGGCGCGGGATCACCCGTCGTCTCACACAGAGGAGCAGCACCATCAGCGATCCCCGCATCAACGAGCGTATCCGCGTTCCGGACGTCCGCCTGGTCGGCCCGAACGGCGAACAGGTCGGCATCGTCCGCGTCGAGGACGCCCTCCGGCTTGCCGCCGAGGCGGACCTGGATCTCGTGGAGGTGGCCCCCACGGCCAAGCCTCCGGTGTGCAAGCTGATGGATTTCGGCAAGTACAAGTACGAGGCCGCGGTGAAGGCCCGTGAGTCGCGCAAGAACCAGGTGAACACGGTCCTCAAGGAGGTCCGCTTCCGCCTGAAGATCGACAAGCACGACTATGAGACCAAGACCGGCCACGCCAAGAAGTTCCTGAGCCAGGGCGACAAGGTCAAGGCCATCATCCAGTTCCGCGGCCGTGAGCAGCAGCGTCCCGAACTCGGCATCAAGCTGCTGCAGCAGTTCGCCGAGGACGTCGCCGAGCTGGGCACCGTCGAGTCGCAGCCGCGCCAGGACGGCCGCAACATGGTGATGGTGGTCGCCCCGCTGCGCACCAAGGCCGATGCGCGGGCGGACCAGCGCAAGAACTCGGCCGAGAGCCACCGCGAGCGTCAGGGCGGCGGTTCGCGTCGCGACCAGGCCGCCCGCGAGGCCAAGGAGCGCGCCGCGCAGAAGGCGGCGTCCGACTCCGCCCCGGTGCGGAATTCGGTCGGGGATGCGTTCCCCGAGCAGCTGAAGGCCATGGCCGCCCGGACGCAGGAGAACGCCTCCGCGGCCCCGGCCGAGACGACGCAGGCGCCGAAGACCCCGGCCCCGGCGGCTCCCCGCCCGGCCGCGGCCGCCCCGGCTGCGAAGCCGGCCTCCAGCGCCACGCCCGCATCGGCCCCGAAGCCGGCCGCGACGCCGAAGCCGCAGTCCTCGGCTGCGCCGGCTGCCACGCCGAAGCCGCGGTCCGCCGCCAAGCCGGCCGCGCCGTCGTCGGCTCCGAAGCCGGCGGCCAAGCCGATGCCGGCCCCGCCCAAGCCCGCCGCCCCCCGCGGCGGTGCCCCCAAGCCCGGTCCTCGGGCCTGACCCCCCGGGGTCGCCACAGACCAGCCCGGTCCGGACGGACCGGGGTGACCAGCACTGCCGTGCGCGCCGCGCACGGCAGCGATGAGTGAAGGAGAACGGCAGCCATGCCGAAGATGAAGACCCACAGCGGTGCCAAGAAGCGCTTCCGCGTGACCGGCTCCGGCAAGATCATGCGCCAGCAGGCGAACCGCCGCCACTACCTGGAGCACAAGTCCTCGCGCCTGACCCGCCGTCTCAAGGGCGACCAGCTCGTCTCCAAGGGCAGCATCAAGCAGATCAAGCGGATGCTCGGCATCTGACACCCCCCCCGGCCTCGCCGGAACCCCTTCCTCCTCGGCCGTGACGCGCCAGTGCGCGCCCCGGGGACCACACAGATTGGAGTACGCACGTGGCACGTGTGAAGCGGGCAGTGAACGCCCACAAGAAGCGTCGGACCATGCTGGAGCGCGCCTCCGGCTACCGCGGCCAGCGGTCTCGCCTGTACCGCAAGGCGAAGGAGCAGATGCTCCACTCGTTCACCTACAACTACCAGCATCGCCACAAGCGCAAGGGTGACTTCCGTCGCCTGTGGATCACCCGCATCAACGCGGCCGCCCGCGCCAACGGCATGACCTACAACCGCTTCATGCAGGGCCTCAAGCTGGCCGGCGTCGAGGTGGACCGCCGCATGCTGGCCGAGATCGCCGTCTCCGACGCCGCGACCTTCGCCGTGCTGGTGAAGACCGCCCGCGAGGCGCTGCCCGCAGACGTGAACGCCCCCGCCGCCTCCCGCTGAGCCGGCTCCGGGGCCTTGAGGGCCCCCACCACCACGTCCCAGGCGTGAACACCACCGCCGACGGGGCGGGTCCTCCACCGAGGCCCGCCCCGTCGGCGTCTGCGCATCCGCAGCCGAGCCCCGACCAGAAAGACCCCATGACCCCGCACGCCGAGCCGATGACCCATCCCCGCGCCGAGCGCGTGCGCGCGGTGGCAGCCCTGGCGGGCCGCTCCGCCCGACGCCGGACGGGCACGTTCCTCGTCGAGGGGCCGCAGGCCTGCCGCGAGGCCCTGCGCGCCCACCTGGGGGAGGGGCCGGCGGCCGCCGCGGGGCAGTGGCGCGCGGGGCGGGTGCTGACCCAGGTGTACATGTCCGTCGGACTCGTGGACCGGGACCCCGCGCTGGCCGAGCTCGTGGCGCGCGTCCGGGACCGCCCGACGCCGGGTGGTGAGTGCGTCCTGGTGCGCCAGGCCAGCGACGAGGTGCTCACCGCCATGGCCGACGCCGTGACGGGGCAGGACATCGTCGCCGTGGCGCGGATGCCGGAGCCGCAGGCCGTCGAAGCGGTCCTCGGGGAGGCGCGCCTGGCCGCCGTGCTGTGCCGCGTGCAGGACCCGGGGAACGCCGGCACGGTCATCCGAGCCGCGGACGCGGCCGGGGCGGACGCGGTGGTCCTCACGCCGGGCTCCGTCGACCCGTTCAACCCCAAGGTGGTCCGGTCCACCGCCGGGTCGCTGTTCCACCTGCCCGTGGTCACCGCCGTCCCCGCAGAGGCGGCCGCGGCCGCCGCCTGGGCCGCAGGCCTGCAGGTGTGGGCCGCCGACGGCTACGGCTCGGATCGGCTCGACGCCCTCGCCCCCGGCGTGGTCGCCGCGCCGACCGCGTGGCTGTTCGGCAACGAGGCCCAGGGCCTGGACGGCGGCGAGCTCGCGCTGGCGGACCGCCGGGTGGCGGTGCCGCTGTATGGGGCCGCGGAGTCCCTGAACGTGGGGACCGCCGCCACGGTGTGCCTGTACTCGTCCGCGATGGCGGGGGCACGGCGCGCCGGCTGACGGGGCGCACGAGGCGGCGCCAGCCGTCCGGAGACGCAGATGGGGCGGGGATCCACGTGGATCCCCGCCCCATCTGCGTGTTCCCGGGTGGAACCCGGGCCGCTCAGCTCACTCAGGCGCGGGTGCCGGTGCGGCGGGTGATGGCCTGCCACACTGCGGCGACGATAACGCCGCCGATGATCGCGAAGATCCAGGTGCCCAGATCGAAGAACTTCTCGTTCACGTCGAAGTCGAACAGCAGGGAGGCGATCCAGCCGCCGAGGAGAGCGCCGACGATGCCGGTGAGGAGGGCGCCGAGCCACCCGCCGCCCTGACGTCCGGGGAGGATGGCGCGAGCGATGGCGCCGGCGATGAGACCAAGCACGATCCAGCCAATGATGCCCATGATGATGGTTCCTTTCGGGTTTCGAATCTGACGTACGAGAAGGAACGTAGCAAGGGATTTTCACGGGGGGCCACCTCTGGCGCCCCGACTTTTTCGAGATTCTCCGACGTGACGAGGTTCGCCCCGGCCTCGTGTGGGAGATTCAGCGGGGCGAGCCGTCGTCGTCAGCCCGGACGCCGGGCCGCGCCGCGACGTCGCGGCGCACGAGCAGGAACGCCAGCACCAGGCCCGCCAGGGCGATGCCCGCGCCGACCAGCGGCGGGGTCCGCAGCGACGCACCGGCCCCGATCGCGGCGGCCCCGACCCACGCGCCCATCGCGTTGGCCATGTTCAGCGCGGAGTGGTTGAGCGAACCGGCCAGCTGGGGTGCGGTGGGCGCGGAGTCCACGAGCAGCACCTGCAGGGACGGGGCGATCCCGGAGCCGCTGACGGCCACGCAGAAGAGGAACACGATCATCACCGGAGCCCACGAGGCCGTCAGCGCGACGGCGGCCAGCGAGACCGCGCTGAGCCCGAAGCTCAGGCGCAGGGTGCCCACCGGGTCGCGGTCCGTGAGGGCGCCGCTGACGAGCGTGCCGATCACCATGCCGACGCCGTAGAGGGCCAGCACGGCGGGGACCCACCGTTCCTCGAGGCCCGCGACCTCCGTGAGCAGCGGCGCGATGTAGGTGTAGAGCGCGAACATGCCGGCGAAGCCGATCACGCCCACGGCCACCGTCGCCCACAGGCGGCCGGAGGCCAGACCGCGCAGCTCGCGGCCGACCGAGGCGCCCGCGGGGGCCGGCACGGACGGGACGAGCCACGCGGTCGCCCCGACGCACAGGGCCGCGCAGACCGCCACGATGACGAACATCCAGCGCCAGCCGACGGCCTGCCCGAGCGCCGTCGCGCCCGGCACGCCCAGCACGTTGGCCACGGACAGCCCGGCCATCACCCAGGCCACGGCCTGGCCGCGGCGGGCGGGCCCGGCGAGGTCCGCCGCGGCCAGGGCGGCCGCGGAGAAGTAGGCGCCGTGGGGCAGGCCCGACACGAACCGGGCCGCCATCATGCTCCCCATGTCCGGGGCGAGGAACGCGGCCACGTGCCCCACGACGAACAGCAGCATCAGCACGATGCTCGTGACCCGCCGGTCGACGCGGGCGAAGGACGCGGCCAGCAGGGGAGCGCCGATCACGACGCCCAGCGCGTACATGGAGATGAGCACGCCGCCGGCCTCGAGACCGATGCCGAGGTCGGCCACCGCCTGCGGCAGCAGGCCCATCATCGCGAACTCCGTGGTGCCGATCGCGAAGCTGCCCAGGGCCAGCGCGAGGATGGCCGGCAGCAGACGCACGCGGCGGCCGCCCAGCAGCGCGCCGGGGCCCGTCGGCGCGGTCGGTGGGATGGACGGGTCCGGGCGCGTCGGACGCGGGGCGCGGGGGGAACGGTCGTGGGCGCCGTCGGCGGCGGGAGTGGGGGTGGGCACCGACCCAGCCTACGGACTCCGGTCTGCGGGGGCGGGGGCCTCGCTAGCCTGGGCTCATGACCTCCGCCACACCTGCTCGCCCCGCGCCCGCCGCCCGCCCGACGACGTCGCCCCGGGACGGTGCGCGACCGCGGCAGGTCGTGGGGCTCGCGCTGCTCGACGATGTGGCCGCGCCGACCCGCCTGCTGGCGGCCCGTCGCAGCGCGCCTGCCCCGCTGCGGGGGCTCTGGGAGTTCCCCGGGGGCAAGGTCGAGCCGGGGGAGGGCGTCCAGGAGGCGCTGCTGCGGGAGTGCCGGGAGGAGCTCGGGGTCGCCGTGCGGCTCGGCCCCGAGGTGGCGGCGCCGGAGCCGGACGGGTGGGAGCTGGCCAACGGCGCCCGGATGCGGGTGTTCTGGGGCGTCCTGGCGGAGGAGGGGGCGACGCCCCGAGCCCTCCAGGACCACGACCTGCTGGCGTGGCTGCCGCTCGCCGGGCCGGGCGTGCGGCACCTGGACTGGATCCCGGCGGACCGGCCGATCGTGGCCGAGGTGCTCCGTGGCGCCGCCACGGCGTTCTCCGCGGGGCGCTGAGTCGACACGCGGCCGGCCGCGCCCCGCGGACCGGTCAGAACAGCGCGGGCTGCGCCGCCGGAGCGGAGGGCCGGGACGCCGGCCGGCGCCGGGCCGGGGGACCGTCCTCGCGCCGGATGCCGTGGGCGCCGCCGCGGGCCAGGCCGTGCCGTGCGGCGGCCTCCCCGGCCATCCGGGTGAGCATGCGGCGGTACGACTCGGGCGCGTAGGCGGACCGGGCGTACATCTGCTCGTAGCCGGCCAGCAGATCCGGGTGCTCGCGGCGGATCCAGTCCAGGTACCACTCCTTCGCGCCCGGCCGCAGGTGCAGGGCGCCCGGCATGACGCGCGCGGCTCCGGCGTCCGCCAGCGCGCGCATGAGGGCGTCGATCTCGCGGTCCCCGTCCGTGAGCCACGGCAGCAGGGGCATGGCCATGACGGTGACGTCCGCACCCGCGGCGGCGAGCCGCTCGATCAGGCGCAGGCGTGCGGTCGGCGACGGCGTGCCCGGCTCGACCGCGGCGGCGATGGCGGGGTCGAGCATCGCCAGGGACAGCGAGACCTGCACCGGCACCTGGCGCGAGGCCGCCTGCAGCAGGGGCACATCCCGCGCGAGCAGGGTCCCCTTGGTCAGCACGGAGAACGGGGTGCCGGAATCGGCCAGGGCCCGGATGATCCCGGGCATCAGCGCGTAGCGGCCCTCGGCCCGCTGATACGGGTCCGTGTTCGTCCCCAACGCCACCGCCTCGCGGCCCCACGTGGGGCGGGCGAGTTCGGCGCGCAGCACCTCGGCGACGTTGACCTTCACGACGATCTGCCGGTCGAAGTCGGCCCCGGCGTCGAGCTCGAGGAAGGTGTGGGTGCTGCGGGCGTAGCAGTACCGGCAGGCGTGGGTGCAGCCGCGGTACGGGTTCACGGTCCAGCGGAACGGCATGGCCGAGGCGGACGGCACCGAGTTCAGTGCGGTCTTGGCGAGCACCTCATGGAAGGTGACGCCCGCGAACTCCGGGGTGGTGACACTCCGCTGCAGGTCCGAGAGCGGCAGCAGGGCGGCGGAGCCGGCCGGTGTGCCGGCCGTCGCCCGCTGGGCTCCGCCCTCGGACCGCAGGGTCTGCGCTTCCCATCGCATGGCCAGAAGTAGAACACATGTTCGAATCGACCCGCAAGCGTGTTCGAGTCCGGGCGTGGCGCGGGCGCCGAGACGCGCCTACCGTGGTCGCCATGACCTCCCGTGCACCCGCCCCGGCCGCCCGCGTCCTGCTCACGGGCTTCGAGCCCTTCGGCGGCGATGTCCACAACCCGTCGATCGCCGCCGCGCGGGACGCCGTGGGCATCCTGGCGGACCGGGGTGTGACGGCCGAGGCGGTCGAGCTGCCGTGCGCGTTCGGCGCGGCCGGGCCGGCCCTGACCGCGGCCCTCGACCGGGTCCGGCCGGAGGTGGCGATCGCCGTCGGGCTGGCCGGCGGCACGGCGACGGTCCGGGTCGAACGGGTGGCCGTGAACCTGCAGGACGCCCGGATCCCGGACAACGCGGGGGAGCAGCCCGTGGACCGGCCCGTGCGCGCCGACGGTCCCGCGGCCCTGTTCGCCACCCTGCCCGCCAAGCGTGCCGTCGCCGCGATCCGGGAGGCCGGCGTCGCCGCGGAGCCGTCCCTGTCCGCGGGCGCGTTCGTGTGCAACCACGTCATGTACGCCCTCCTCGACGCCCCCGGCACCGCCCGGGCCGCCGGCTTCATCCACGTGCCGTGGGACACCGAGCACCGCCCGACGCCGGACACCCCGGCCCTGCCCGCGGCCGACCTGGCGCGCGCGGTGGCCGAGGCCGCCCTGACG
Organism: Micrococcus sp. UYEF5; assembly: GCF_040546065.1. Taxonomy (NCBI): domain Bacteria; kingdom Bacillati; phylum Actinomycetota; class Actinomycetes; order Micrococcales; family Micrococcaceae; genus Micrococcus; species Micrococcus sp. UYEF5. The sequence continues at coordinate 26,417 of NZ_JBEPNB010000007.1, read as the reverse complement.
GCGCTGGCCGGCGGCCCCGACCTCGACGTCCCCGGCGGCACCCTGCACTGACCTCCCCGGACCCCGGGTCCGCGTCGGCGCGACCGCCCGTGCCCGTCAGCGGCGCGGCCGCAGGCCGCGGACCACGGGCCGCTCGACGTAGCCGCCCAGGGCCAGGCCCGCGCGTCGTTCGAAGACGTTGCGCGACGCCGGATCCCCGGTCCGCCACATCGACCACGCCGCCGCCAGCGCGTACGCCGGCAGGAACGGCAGACCCAGCAGGAGGGCGTACTGGTCCGCATGGCCGGCCTCGTGCCGCCACAGCGCGGGCGTCATGCGCAGGCCGGGGCGGGTGAACACGACGTCGCCGACCGTGAACGCGGCCCCGCCCGGGAACCGGTGCGTCCAGCCGCGGGCCTCGATCAGCCCGTGCGGCCCGGGCCGCAGCGCGCAGCCGGCGACGACGGCGCCCACCAGCCCCAGCGGCGTCGCCAGGTTCAGCAGGTTCCACAGCCCGCGCGCCCGCACGTGCGCCGGAGGCGACGGCCGGGAAGGGGCCGCGGTCATGGCTGTGCCGGGGGATCGGCCTCACCGGCGGGGGACCCGGACGCGGGGACGTCGAAGTAGAGCGGGGCATGGGCGGCGCAGCCCGGGTTGAACGGCGCCCCGCAGGCCGGGCACGCGGGATCGGCGGCGGCCTCGAGGGCGAGATAGGCGGTCACGCTCAGCTCGGTGCGGCACACCCCGCACAGCACGTGCGGCCGGTCGAAGTCGCCGGCCGGCACCGGCACGGCCGGGTGGTCGGCGAGCTCCGCGTGGCAGCGGTGGCAGGACCAGTACGCGGGGCAGCAGGCGAAGCGCAGGGCGACGACGTCCCGCGCCGTGGCGTAATGGGCGCAGCGGGTCTGCGCGTCCAGGCCCACGCCCCGCAGCAGCGGGTCGGTGCCGTCGAGGGAGTCCGGGGCGGTCATGCGCCTCAGCCTAGGCCGGGCGCGTCCGGGGCGGACACTAGACTGACGGGCGTCCCACCGTCCCCCATGCGAAGGTCGTTGCCCTGATGACACCCAGCCCCGAGACCGGCGCGGAGCCCACCGCGCCCGTGGCGGAGATCTCCCCCGTGGACGCGGAGGCGGTGGAGGCCGCCGTGCAGGCCGCGCTCGCCGCGTACGAGGCCGCGGCCGACCTCGATGAGCTCAAGGCCGCCCGCCTGGCCCACACCGGCGACCGGGCCCCCCTGACTCTCGCGAACAAGGCGATCGGCGCTCTGCCCAAGGAGCGCAAGGCGGAGGCCGGCAAGCTCATGGGCGCCGCACGCGGCCGCCTGGGCAAGGCCCTGGCCGCCCGCACCGAGGTGCTCGAGGCGGAGCGGGCCGCGCGGATCCTGCGCGAGGAGACGGTGGACGTGACCACCGCGGTCCGTCGCCGCCGCGTCGGCGCCCGTCACCCGCTCTCGCTGACGATGGACCGTGTCTCGGAGATCTTCGTCGGCATGGGCTGGGAGATCGCGGAGGGCCCCGAGCTCGAGTCCGAGTGGTTCAACTTCGACTCCCTCAACTTCGCGCCGGACCATCCGGCCCGCGAGATGCAGGACACCTTCTTCGTGGCCCCGGCCGAGGCCCACCTGCTGCTGCGCACCCACACCTCCCCGGTGCAGATGCGCTCCCTGCTCGAGCGGGGCGCCCCCACCTACGTGCTGTGCCCGGGTCGCACCTTCCGCACGGACGAGCTGGACGCCACGCACACCCCGGTGTTCCACCAGTTCGAGGGCCTGGCCGTGGACAAGGGCCTGACCATGGCCCACCTGCGCGGCACCCTCGAGTACTTCGCCCGCCAGATGTTCGGGGCCGAGGCGGCCATCCGCCTGCGCCCGAACTTCTTCCCGTTCACCGAGCCCAGCGCCGAGCTGGACATCTGGCACCCCGGCGCCAAGGGCGGGCCCCGCTGGATCGAGTGGGGCGGCTGCGGCATGGTGCACCCGAATGTGCTGCGCGCCGCGGGCCTGGACCCGGAGGAGTACTCCGGGTTCGCGTTCGGCATGGGCGTGGAGCGCACGCTCATGTTCCGCAACGAGGTCCCGGACATGCACGACATGATCGAGGGCGACGTCCGCTTCTCCCAGCACTTCGGAATGGAGGTCTGATCCATGCGCATCCCCCTGGACTGGCTGCGGGAGTTCGTCCCCGTGCCCGCGGAGCACCGTGCCGAGGACGTGATGGCCGACCTCGTCCGCGTCGGCCTCGAGGAGGAGGACGTCCACCGTCCGGCCGCCGAGCTGCAGGGCCCGATCGTCGTCGGGCAGGTGCTCTCCAAGGAGCCCGAGCCGCAGAAGAACGGCAAGACCATCAACTGGTGCTCCGTGCGGGTGGTTCCCGAGGGCGCCGCCCAGCCGCTCACCGGCGAGGGCATCGAGCCCTCCGGCGTGCAGGGCATCGTGTGCGGCGCCCACAACTTCGAGGTCGGGGACAAGGTCGTCGTGACCCTGCCCGGCGCGGTGCTGCCCGGCGACTTCCGCATCAGCCCCCGCAAGACCTACGGGCACGTCTCGGCCGGGATGATCGCCTCCAGCACGGAGCTGGGCATGGGCGACGACGGCACGGACGGGATCATCGTGCTCGGCGACCTCGGGCTCGACCCCGAGCCGGGCACCGACGCCCGGGACGTCCTGGACCTGCACGGCGAGGCCGCCGAGATCAACGTGACGCCCGACCGCGGCTACGCGTTCTCGATGCGCGGCGTCGCGCGCGAGTACGCGCACGCCACCGGCGTGCCCTTCACGGACCCGGCCGCCGCCGTCCACCCGCCGGCGGCCGACGACGCCGGCCCGGCCGTCCGGATCGCCGACGACGCGCCGATCCACGGCGAGCCCGGGGCCACCCGCTTCGTCGCCCGCACGGTCTCCGGTGTGGACGCGACCCGTCCGACCCCGCCGTGGCTGGCCGCGCGCCTGCGCCTGGCCGGCATCCGCACCATCTCCCTGCCGGTGGACATCTCCAACTACGTGATGTGGGAGCTGGGCCAGCCCCTGCACTTCTACGACGCGGACACGCTCTCCGGTGAGATCGTGGTGCGTCGCGCGCGGGCCGGAGAGACCCTGACCACCCTCGACGGCAAGGAGCGCGAGCTCGACCCCGAGGACCTGCTCATCACGGACGACTCCGGCCCCATCGGCCTGGCGGGCGTCATGGGCGGGGCCGCCACCGAGGTCACGGACGCCACCACCACGATCGTGGTCGAGTCCGCGAACTTCGACCCGGTGTCGATCGCCCGTACGCGGCGCCGGCACCGCCTGCCCTCGGAGGCGTCGAAGCGCAACGAGCGCGGCGTCGACTGGGAGGTCGCCGACGAGGCGGCCGAGCGGGCCGTGCAGCTGCTCGTCGAGCTCGCCGGCGGCACCGCCGAGCCCGGCGTCACCGACGTCGGGACGCGGCCGGAGCCGGCCGTCGTCGAGATGGCCGCCGACTTCCCCTCCGCCCTGGTGGGCGTGGCGTACACGACCGACGAGGTCGTGGAGACGCTGCGCGCCCTGGGCGCCGAGGTGGCCGTGACCGAGGCCGCCGACGGCGCCGCCCCGCGGCTGACCGTGACCGCCCCGTCGTGGCGCACGGACCTGCGCATCCCCGAGGACCTCGCCGAGGAGGTCGCGCGCCTGCGCGGCTACGACGCGATCCCCTCCGTGGTGCCCGTGGCCCCGCCGGGCCGCGGCTTCACCCGCCGCCAGGCCCAGCGTCGCCGCGTGTCGGCCGCGCTCGCGGCCGCGGGTCTCACCGAGGTGCTCGCCTACCCGTTCGTCTCCGAGGAGCAGAACCGGCGTTTCGGGGCGGACTCGGACGCGCAGGGCCAGGTCCCGGCGATGGTGGCCCTGGCCAATCCGATCGCCTCCCAGTACCGGCACCTGCGCCTGTCGCTGCTGCCGGGCCTGGTCGAGACCGCGCGCCGCAACCTCGGCCGCGGCTTCCGCGATCTGGCGCTGTACGAGATGGGGCTGGTCTTCCTGCCCGGCGCGCAGCTGGGCTCGGCGACGATCCCCCCGCGCGCGGTCCATCCCTCCCCCGAGGTCCTCGCCGACCTCGAGGCCGGCATCCCCGCCCAGCCGTGGCACGTGGCCGGTCTGTACGCCGGGCACGACTCGGCGCCCGGGCCGGACCACGCCCCCCGCCCGGTGGACTGGCAGGACGCGGTCGCCGGGGCCCTCGACGTGGCCGACGTCCTCGGCGTCGAGCTGACCGTCCGGCAGGGCCGGCACCACGCGTTCCACCCGGGCCGGGTGGCCGAGCTCGTCGTCGTGACCGAGCACGGGGACCGGGTGGTGGGCGTGGCCGGCGAGCTGCACCCGCAGTGGCTCGAGGCCGAGGATCTGCCCGCCCGCATGAGCGTGTGGGAGCTGGACCTGGACGCGCTGTGCGCCGCGGCGCCCGAGACCGTGGTCGCCGCGCCGCTGTCCACGTTCCCCGTGAGCACGCAGGACGTGGCGCTCGTGGTGGACGAGGCCGTCGTGGCCGGGGACGTGCGCGCGACCCTCGCCGAGGGCGCCGGGGAGCTGCTCGAGGCCGTCGAGCTGTTCGACGTCTACCGGGGCGCGGGCGTGCCGGAGGGGCGGAAGTCCCTCGCGTTCTCCCTGCGGTTCCGCGCCCCCGACCGCACGCTCACCGCGGAGGAGGCCTCCGAGGCCCGCGCCGCGGCCACCGCGCTCGCGGCGCAGCGGCACGGGGCGGTCCAGCGCTGACCGTGTCCGCCGCGACCGGCCCGTGGGGCCTGACGTCGGCCGTCCCCGCCTCGGCGGGGGCGGCCGACGCCGTCTCCGCGCTGCTCGGTCAGGTGCGCACCGCCCTGACGGCGGCCTGGGGCGTGCCGGTGGGGCCGCTCGGGCTCCGGCACGCCTGCGCGGGCTGCGGCTCGGCCGCGCACGGCGTCCCCGCGCTGACCGGCCTGCCTCCCGGCCGGGTCGCGCTCGTCTCGTTCACGCACGTCCGGATGCCCGGCGCCGAGGATCGGGCGCGGATCGGGGCGTGGTGGGCGCCGGCACGGCCCGCCGACGGGCTCGGCCTCGGGGTGGACGTCGAGCGGGCGGACGCCGCGGCCTTCGCGGACGAGGACGGCCTGGGCGGGGTGGGCTTCTCGACGGCGGAGCGCGCCCGGGTGCGGGAGCTCCCCGCCCCCGAGAGGCCCGCCGCGCGGGCCCGGCTGTGGACGCGCAAGGAGGCGCTCGTGAAGGCCGCCGGCACCGGCTTCACGGGCGACCCCGCCGCCGTCGACGCGCTGACCGTGCCGGCCGACGTCGTGCTGGTGGACCTGACCGACCGGCTGCCGGGCGGTCTCGTCGGGGCGCTGGCGTGGCGGGGCCGCTGAGTCGACCGCGCGGCCGCCTCAGCCCGGGAACGGCGGCAGGGCGGGCCGCAGCGTCCACGCGTCGAAGAGCTCGTCCACCTGCGCCCGGCTCACCCCGGCGTGCGGGGCCCATGCGTGCACGTGCGTGCGCAGCCCCAGGGAGTCGACGGTGCCGAACCGGTGCTCCCGCACCCAGGCGCGCAGCATCGAGCCGAAGAGGTCCGTGCCGAGCAGCTGCCGCAGCGCCTCCACGGTGAGCGCGCCGCGCTTGTACACCCAGTCCTCGAACATCTCCTCCGGCCCGGGCTCGGCCAGCGCCTGCTCCACCGGGTGCGCGGCCAGCTTCTGCCAGGCCCGCCGCGCCATCGAGGTGATGCTGGACCGCCCCGAGGCCTCGGCCCACAGCCACTCGGACCAGCAGGCGAAGCCCTCGTGCAGCCACAGGTCGGACCAGCGGCCCAGGGTCACGGCGTTGCCGAACCACTGGTGGGACATCTCATGGGCGATCAGCCGCTCGGACTCCCACGAGCCGTCCAGGTGGTTGGTGCCGAACAGGGACATGCCCGCGGCCTCGAGGGGGATCTCGAGCTCCTCGTCGGCCACGACCGCGGTGTAGTCCTCGAACGGGTACGGCCCGTAGGCGTCGATGAACGTGGCCATCATGGCCGGCTGGGGGGCGAGGGCGCGGCGGGCCCGCTGCTCGGTCCGCGGGGAGACCACGAGGCGCAGCGGCGGCAGGCCCTCGGCGGGAGGGGCGGCGTCCACGAGCCGGTAGCGGCCGATCTGCACGCTGAGCAGGTAGGCGGGCACGGGCTGGTCGAGCCGCCACCGCCACGTGACCCGCGAGCCGCGCGTGCGCACGGGTACGCCCACGCCGTTGGCGACGGGCAGGTAGCCCGCATCGCAGGTGAGGGTGATCTCCGCCGTCGAGCGTGAGGTGGGGGAGTCCACGCACGGCAGCCACGTGGAGGCGCCGTGGGGCTGCCCGGCCACGAGCACGCCGTCGGTGAGCTCCTCCCAGCCGATGGTGCCCCACGGGCTGCGCCGCAGCGTGGGCGTGCCCGCGTAGACCACGGTGAGCTCCACGAGCGTGCCCTCCGGCCGGCTCTCGCCCAGGTCGACGACGAGGCGGCTCGGGGCGCGGCCCGGCTGGGTGAACGAGGAGGCGATGGCGCGGCCGTCGATGACGGCGTCCACCCGGGACACGCGCAGCCGGTGCAGGTCCAGCTCGATGCGGCGGCTCTGCTTCGTCAGGCGCACGCGCAGGACGGCGGTGCCGGAGACCCGGTTCGCGGCCAGGCGCACGTCGAGGTCCAGCGCGATGTGCTCGATGGTGGCGGCGTCGGTGCCGACGCCCGGGACGTAGGGATCGGTGCTCATGCTTCCTCTCGGGAGGGGGTGGTCGCGGCGGCGGGGTCGCCGTCGGGACGACGCCACGGGGAGACCGGGTTGCCGAGCCACCACGTGCCGGCGGGCAGCTCCTCGCCGCGCATCACGAGGGACCCGGCGCCGACGGTGGTGCCGCGGCCCAGGCGAGCGGCGGGCAGCACCACGGAGTGGGGGCCGAGGGTGGCGCCGTCCTCCAGGACGACGGAGTCCAGGGACATCACGCGGTCGTGGAACAGGTGGGTCTGGACGACGCAGCCGCGGTTCACGGTGGCGCCGTCGCCGAGCTCCACGAGGTCGGCCTCGGGCAGCCAGTAGGACTCGACCCAGGCGCCGTGGCCGATGCGGGCGCCCATCGCGCGCAGGAACCAGACCAGGGCGGGGGTGCCGGCCGCGGCCCGGCTGAACCACGGGGCGGCGAGGAACTCGGTGAAGGTGTCCGCGACCTCGTTGCGCCAGATGAACGAGGACCACAGCGGGTGCTCGCCCGCGCGGATCCGGCCGACGAAGACCCGCTTGGCGAGCACGGTCAGGCTCGCCGCGACCGCGCCGGCCGCGAGCAGGACGACGCCGCCCAGGACGAAGGCCAGCGCCCACGTGCCGACCGCGATGAGGGCGGCCAGCGTCGCGCCGACGGCGAGGGACAGGGCCACGTGCAGCCACACCGGGATCGCGCGCAGCAGCTCCCAGGCGGTGCGGGCGGCCTTGAGTCGGGCCGGCGGGTCGTAGGTGAGGGCGGCGTCTGCGGTGACCTCGTTGCGGCGCAGGCGCACGGGCGGGGAGCCCATCCAGGACGTGCCCGCCTTGGTCTTGGCCGGGGTGGTGGACAGCACCGCCACGAGCGAGTCGCGGCGCAGGGTGCGGCCGCCGGGCACCATGCCGGAGTTGCCCACGAACGAGCGCTTGCCGACCTTCGCGGGGGCCACGTGCATCCACCCGCCGTCGAGGGAGTAGGAGGAGACCATCGTGTCGTCGGCGAGGAACGCGCCGTCGCCCACGCGGGTCATGCAGGGCAGGAGCACCACGGTGGAGGCCTCGACGCCGCGGCCCACCTCGGCGCCCAGCAGGCGCAGCCACGTCGGCGTGAAGCGGGAGGCGTAGATCGGGAACAGCTGGTCGCGGGCGGCGTCGAGGACGCGCTCGGTGGCCCACACCTGCCAGCCGACCCGGGAGCGCACGGGGTGGTGCCCCTCCGTGATGCCGAGCGCGAGCAGGCGCACGGTGACGAGCACGAGCAGCATCTGGGTCAGGAACCAGACGCCGGCCACCAGGGGGCTTGCGGCCAGCAGGCGCGCCGCGGTGGTCCCGACGGCGGCCAGCGGCCCCGCCTCCGGGGCCGGCGGCCACCAGGTCAGCGACCACGCGGCCACCGCGGCCGCCGCGGCGGCGGAGACGAGCGGAAGGAGGGAGATGAGGGTCGAGAGGACGGTCGCCATCAGGCGCCAGCCCGGGGTCTCCCGCGGCGCCTCGGCGGGGCCGCGGGACTTCACCTTGCCCACCTTGACGGCGGGGGAGCCGGCGTGGCGCTGGCCGCCGCGCACCCGCCCGGCGACGGTGGACCCGGCCTCGACGTGCGCCCCGGCGCCGACCTGGGCGCCCGGCAGGAGCGTGGAGCGGGCGCCCACGACGGCGTCCGCGCCGATGCGCACCTCGCCGAGCCGGACGACGTCGCCGTCGACCCAGTAGCCGGACAGGTCCACCTCAGGCTCGATCGCGGCGCCCTCCTCGACCGTGAGCATGCCGGTGACCGGTGGCACGGTGTGCATGTCCACGTCCTTGCCGATCCGGTTGCCCAGCAGTCGCGCGTAGGCGGGCACCCACGTGGCGCCGGCCAGCGAGTAGGGGTCCACGAGGTCGCTGATCTGCTGGGCGAGCCACAGGCGCAGGTGGACGCGGCCACCGCGCGGGTAGGACCCGGGGCTCACGCCGCGCAGCAGCAGCCGGGCCGTCGCGGCGGTGAGCAGCATGCGGCCGGGCACGGTCACCACCAGCAGACCGGCCACGATCAGCACCCACCACGGCACGGTGGGCAGCCCGGGCGCGAGCCCGGAGAGCGTCAGCAGGTTCAGGGCCAGGCCGGTCCACACGCCCAGGCGCAGGGCGGGCAGGACGAACACGGGCAGTCCCACGAGGGTCTGGACCCACTGGGTGCGGTGGCGGGTGCGGTCGACGTGCCGGTCGTGCACCTCGATGCCGCGGGGGCCGTCGTCGCCCACGACGGCGGCCACGAGGGCCCCGGCGGTGGGGTTGCGGTAGACGTCCTGGACGGTCACGGCCGGGTGGCGCAGGCGCAGGCGGGCCACGAGCTGGGCAGCGGCGAGCGAGCCGCCGCCGGCCTCGAAGAAGTCGGTGTCGGCGTCCTTGGGGGGCGCGCCGAGCACGTCCGCCCACTGGCGCAGCACCCAGCCGTCGGCGGTGTCCTCGTTCGGCTGGGGCGCGTCCTCGTCCACCTCGGCGCCGGGCAGGGGCCACGGCAGCGCGTGGCGGTCCACCTTGCCGGAGGTCTTCGTGGGCAGGGAGTCCACGACGGCCAGCCGGGGCACGAGGGCGGCCGGCAGCTCCGCCGCGAGGTGCTCGCGGGCCATGTGCAGGTCGAGCTCGGCCTCGGGGTCCGCGGGGACGAGGTAGCCGACGAGGATCTGGTGGCCCGCCGGGGTGGTCTGCACGGCCGCGGCGCCGCCGTGGACGCCGGGCAGGGCCTGGAGGGCCGCGTCCACCTCGCCGAGCTCGATGCGGCGGCCGCCGAGCTTCACCTGGTCGTCGGCGCGGCCGACGAACAGCAGGCCCTCCGGCTCGAAGACCACGAGGTCACCGGAGCGGTAGGCACGCTCCCAGCCGAGGGAGGGCATGGGGGCGTACTTCTCGGCGTCCTTGGCCGGGTCGAGGTAGCGGGCCAGGCCGACGCCGCCGATGATCAGCTCGCCCGTCTCGCCCTCGGCCACGGGCAGCGTGGTCTGCGGGTCGACGACGGCCAGGTCCCAGCCGTCCAGGGGCAGGCCGATGCGGACCGGGCCGAGACCCGTGAGCGGGGCCGCGCACGCGACGACGGTGGCCTCCGTGGGGCCGTAGGTGTTCCAGACCTCGCGGCCGTCCTCCGCCAGGCGCGCGGCGAGCTCGGGCGGGCAGGCCTCGCCGCCGAAGATCAGCAGCCGGACGTTGTCCATGGCCTCGGTGGGCCACATCGCGGCGAGGGTCGGCACGGTGGACACGGCGGTGATGCGCCGCTCGGCGAGCCACGGGCCGAGGTCCATGCCGGAGCGCACGAGCGAGCGGGGGGCCGGGACCAGGCACGCACCGTGACGCCAGGCGAGCCACATCTCCTCGCACGAGGCGTCGAACGCGACGGACAGTCCCGCCAGCACGCGGTCGCCCGGGGCGAGCGGATCGTCCGCCAGGAAGATCCGCGCCTCGGCGTCCACGAAGGCCGCGGCCGAGCGGTGGCTCACCGCCACGCCCTTGGGGGTGCCCGTCGAGCCAGAGGTGAAGATGATCCACGCGTCGTCCTCGAGCCCGGGGGCGCGGGCCTCCGCGGCCGGGTCCGCGGTGTGCTCGGGGTGCGGGGCGTAGACCCGCTCGTCGGTGAGGACGCCGGCCACCTTCGCCTCGCCGAACACGAGGCGGGCGCGCTCCTCCGGATCGTCCGCGTCCACGGGGACGTAGGCCGCGCCGGCGGCGAGCACGCCGAGGATCGAGACGTACAGCGCGGCCGTGCCCGAGGCGATCCGCACGCCGACCCGGTCTCCCGCCCGCACGCCGGCGGCCCACAGGTGGCGGGCGGTCTCGTCGACGCGCTCCCGCAGCTCCGCGTACGTCAGCGGCTCGACGCCGTCGTCCAGGGCGGTCGCGTCCGGGTGCTCGCGCGCCGTGGCGTCGAAGAGCTCCACGAGCGTCCGGGCGGGCGGGGTGCGCTCGGAGCCGGGCAGCTGCGGCCGATGCGGCGCGCCCGCGGGGTCGAGGGGGACGGAGGGCGGGGTGGGCGCGGCGGACGAAAGGGACACAGGGGCCTCCGGGGGTGTGAGCGGCAAACCGAGGGTCGGACGCGGACCAGGCCGCAGCGGGACATTCTATGCCCCGCCCGCGGCCGCGCGGGGCGCCTGGAAGGCACCGGGCGGGTCCGGCTCAGGACAGGGTGAGCAGCACCTTGCCCGTCGTCGACCGGGACTCGAGTGCGGCGTGCGCGGCGGCCGCGTCCGCCAGCGGGAAGCGCTCGCCGATCCGTACGTCGAGCTCGCCGGAGGCCCACGCCCCGAACACCTCTCCACCACGCCAGCGGGTCTCCTCGCCCGTGCGCGTGTAGTGCACCAGCGAGGGCCGGGTGACGTACAGCGAGCCGGCCGCGTTGAGCCGCTGCAGGTCGAAGGGGGGCACCTGCCCGGAGGCCCCGCCGAAGAGCACGAGTGTGCCGCGCACGCGCAGCACCTCGAGCGAGGTGTCGAAGGTGTCCTTCCCCACGCCGTCGTACACGGCGTGCGCGCCCTCGCCGTCGGTCAGCTCCGCCACCGTGGCGGCGAGGTCCGGATAGTCCACCGCGGCGACGGCGCCCGCGCCCCGGGACAGCTCCCGCTTCTCCTCCGTGGACGCCGTGGTGACCACGCGGGCGCCGCGGGCCGTCGCGAGCTGGGTGAGCAGGAGCCCCACCCCGCCGGCACCGGCCGTCACGACCACCGTGTGGCCCTCCTCCACCGGGAAGGTGGACCGGCAGAGGTAGTGGGCCGTCATGCCCTGCAGCGGAAGGGCGGCGGCCTCGGCCAGGTCGATGCCCTCCGGGACGGTGAGGAGACGATCCGCGGGGGCGGTGAAGTGCTCGGCGTACGCACCGGTGGCCGTCGCGGTGGCGACACGGGCCCCCAGGAGCCCGGCGTCCACGCCCTCGCCGAGCGCGACGACCTCGCCGGAGCCCTCCGTACCGGGGGTGAAGGGCAGGTCCATCGTGTAGACCCCGGAGCGCTGGTACGTCTCGATGAAGTTCAGGCCCGCCGCGGCGGTGCGCACCAGCACGTGCCCCGGCGCGGGGGAGGGCACCTCCGTCTCGGTCCACTGCAGGACCTCGGGGCCGCCCGTGGCGGACACGACGACGGCGTGGTGGGTGCGGGGGACGGCGGGGGTGTTCGCAGTGGTCATGGCCCCACTCTAGGAGCGGGCCGGGCCATCCGGCCCGGCCCGAGGGACCCGAGGCGCCGCATAGATATTCGGTGCAACGCATATCTGCGCTAGGATGAAGCCATGACCCACACCGTCGCCGTCTCCGGAGCCAGCGGCTACGCCGGGGGAGAGGCCCTGCGCCTGCTCGCCGGCCACCCGTCCGTCACCGTCGGAGCCATCACGGCCCACTCGAACGCGGGGGAGCGCCTCGGCGCTCTCCAGCCGCACCTGCACGCCCTGGCGGACCGCGTCCTCGCCGAGACCACCGCGGAGGTCCTCGCCGGCCACGACGTCGTGATCCTCGCGCTGCCCCACGGGGCCTCCGGGGCGCTGGCGGCCGAGATCGCAGAGCGATCCCCGGACACCCTGGTGATCGACGCGGGCGCCGACCACCGCCTCGAGTCCGCCGCAGACTGGGAGGCCTTCTACGGCACCGCGCACGCCGGGACCTGGCCCTACGGCCTGCCCGAGCTGCCCGGTCAGCGTGAGCGACTCGCCGGCACCCGCCGCATCGCCGTCCCCGGGTGCTACCCGACCACCTCGATCCTCGCCCTCGCGCCCGGCTTCGCCGCGGGGCTGCTCGAGCCGCAGGACGTGGTGATCGTCGCCGCCTCGGGCACCTCCGGGGCGGGCAAGGCGCTCAAGCCGCACCTGCTCGGCGCCGAGGTCATGGGAGGGATGAGCCCGTACGGCGTCGGCGGCGGGCACCGGCACACCCCGGAGATCGAGCAGGGCCTGGCCCAGGCGGCCGGCGAGCCGGTCCGCGTCTCCTTCACGCCCACGCTCGCGCCGATGTCGCGCGGCATCCTCGCGACGGCCACGGCGCGGCTGCGCCCCGGCGTCGCCGCCGCGGACGTGCGCGACGCATGGGCCGAGGCCTACGGCGGCGAACGCTTCGTGCACCTGCTGCCCGAGGGCCAGTGGCCCACCACGAAGGCGGTCCTCGGCTCCAACCACGTGCAGCTGCAGCTCGCCGTGGACGAGCGGGCCGGCCGCGTGATCGTCTGCGCGGCGCTCGACAACCTCACCAAGGGCACGGCCGGCGGCGCCGTGCAGTCCATGAACATCGCCCTGGGCCTGCCGGAGCAGGCGGGGCTCGAACAGCAGGGGGTCGCACCGTGAGCGTCACCGCGGCACAGGGGTTCCGGGCGGCCGGCGTCACCGCGGGGCTGAAGGCCTCGGGCACGCCCGACGTCGCCGTCGTCGTCAACGAGGGCCCGCGCCGCGCGGCGGCCGCCGTCCTCACCGAGAACCGGGTGGCGGCCGCCCCCGTGGTCTGGACCCGCCGCGCCGTGCGGGACGGCCGCGCGACCGCGGTCGTCCTGAACTCCGGCGGGGCGAACGCGGCCACCGGCGCCGAGGGCCTCGCGGACGCCCGTCGCACCGCCGAGCACGCGGCCGCGGCCCTCGCGACCGCCGCCGACGACGTGCTCGTCTGCTCGACCGGCCTCATCGGCGAACGCCTGCCGATGGACACCCTCACCGCGGGCGTGTCCGAGGCGGTCGCCGCCCTCAGTCCGGACGGCGGCGAGGACGCCGCCGTCGCGATCAAGACCACGGACACCGTGGCCAAGACCGCCGTGGCCCGCGGCGCGGGCTTCACCGTGGGCGGCATGGCCAAGGGGGCGGGCATGCTGGCACCCGGCATGGCCACCATGCTCAGCGTCATCACCACGGACGCCGACGTCCCCGCCCCCGCCCTCGACGCGGCCCTGCGCGAGGCCGTGCGCGCCACCTTCAACCGGGTCGACTCGGACGGGTGCATGTCCACCAACGACACCGTGATCCTGCTGGCCTCGGGCGCGTCCGGGACCGCGCCCGAGCCCGAGGCGTTCGCCGCGGCCCTCCACGAGGTCTGCGCGGACCTGTCCCGCCAGCTCGTCGCCGACGCCGAGGGCGCCCGGCACGACATCGCCGTGCGCGTGGTCCACGCCGAGACCGAGGAAGCGGCCGAGGCCGTCGCCCGCGCCGTCGGCCGCTCCAACCTGTTCAAGACCGCGATCTTCGGCCAGGACCCGAACTGGGGACGCGTGATCGCCGCCGTCGGCACGGTCCCGGAGTCGGTCGCCGCCTTCGACCCGTACGCCCTCGACGTGCGCTTCAACGGCGTCCAGGTGTGCCGCGCCTCCGGTGTGGGGGAGGACCGCTCCCGCGTGGACCTGACGGCCCGCGAGGTGCTCGTCGAGGTCGACCTGCACGCCGGCGACGCCGAGGCCACGGTCTGGACCAACGACCTGACGCACGACTACGTCCACGAGAACTCCGCCTACTCCACGTGAGGACCCCCAGCATGAGCCCGCACACCGACCCGGCCACGGCGGCCGCACCCGTCCTGTCCACCGCGGACCGGCTCGACCGCGCCGAGTCCAAGGCGGAGGTCCTCGTCGAGGCCCTGCCCTGGATCCGGCGGTTCGCCGGCACCGTCATGGTCGTCAAGTACGGCGGCAACGCCATGGTGTCGGAGGAGCTGCGCCGGGCGTTCGCCGAGGACATCGTGTTCCTGCACCACGTGGGGGTCCACCCCGTGGTGGTGCACGGCGGCGGCCCGCAGATCAACGCGATGCTCGACCGCCTCGGCATCGCGTCCGAGTTCCGCGGCGGCCTGCGCGTGACCACCGAGGAGGCCATGGACGTGGTCCGCATGGTGCTCACGGGACAGGTGGGCCGCGAGCTGGTCGGCCTCGTGAACTCCCACGGCCCGTACGCCGTCGGCTTCTCCGGCGAGGACGCGGGGCTGCTGCGCGCCCGCCGCACGGGCGCCGTCGTGGACGGGCAGGAGGTGGACCTCGGCCTCGTGGGCGAGGTCACCGGCGTCGACCCGACCGCGATCCTCGACGTGATCGAGTCCGGGCGGATCCCCGTGGTCTCGTCGGTCGCCCCCGAGATCGACGACGACGGCCAGCCCACCGGGCAGGTCCTCAACGTCAATGCGGACACCGCCGCCGCGGCCCTGGCCGCCGCCCTCGGCGCCGCGAAGCTCGTGCTGCTCACCGACGTCGAGGGCCTCTACGCGGACTGGCCGGACCGGGACTCCCTCATCAGCTCGCTCACCGCCGCCCAGCTGCGTGCGCTGCTGCCCTCCCTGGCCTCCGGGATGATCCCGAAGATGGCCGCGTGCCTGGCGGCCGTCGACGCCGGCGTGCAGCGCGCCCACGTCGTGGACGGCCGCCGCCCCCACTCGATGCTGCTGGAGGTCTTCACCTCCGCGGGCGTCGGCACCCAGGTGGTGCCCGACGCCGAACCCACCGCCCCGACCACCCCCGAGGAGGACGCATGAGCACCGACCAGTCCGCGCTGCTGGAGCGCTACCACGCCGCCCTGACCGGCGTCTTCGGCCGCCCCACCCGCGTGCTCGTGCGCGGCGAGGGGGTCCACGTGTGGGACGCCGACGGCCGGCGCTACACGGACCTGCTGGCCGGCATCGCCGTGAATGCGCTCGGCCACGGCCACCCGGCGCTGGTGCGGGCCGTGTCCGAGCAGATCGCCACGCTCGGCCACGTGTCCAACCTCTTCACGTCCGAGCCGCAGATCCGCCTGGCCGAGCGCCTGCTGGAACTGGCCGGCGTGCCCGCGGGCTCCACCGTGTTCTTCGCGAACTCCGGCACGGAGGCCAACGAGGCCGCGTTCAAGCTCGCCCGCCGCCACGGTGCGGACGACCCGTCCGGCCGCCGGACGCGGGTGATCGCGCTCGAGCGGGCCTTCCACGGCCGCACGATGGGCGCCCTCGCGCTCACGCACAAGGAGGCCTACCGGGCGCCCTTCGAGCCGCTGCCCGGCGGCGTGGAGCACGTGCCGGGCGGGGACGCCGCAGCCCTGCGGGCGGCCCTGGCCCCGGACGACGACGGCGCCACCGTCGCCGCCGTCATCCTCGAGCCGGTCCAGGGCGAGGCCGGCGTGCACGGCTGGCCGGCCGGCTACCTGGCCGAGGTGCGGGCCGCGACCCGCGAGGCCGGCGCCCTGATGATCCTCGACGAGGTGCAGTCCGGCGTGGGCCGCACCGGCACGTGGTTCGGCTTCCAGAACCCGGCCGTCACCGGTGCGGCAGAGCCGGTGGTGCCCGACGCCTTCACCCTGGCGAAGGGACTGGGCGGCGGCGTGCCGATCGGGGCGCTCGTGTGCGTCGGCCCCGCCGTCTCCAGGCTGCTCACCGCCGGCCAGCACGGCACCACGTTCGGCGGCAACCCCCTGGCCACCGCCGCGGGCCTGGCCGTGCTCCAGACCGTCGAGGACGAGGGCCTGCTCGGCCACGTCCGCGCCGCGGGCGAGGCCGTGGCCGCCCTGCTGGAGGACCTGCCCGAGGTGGCCGCGGTGCGCGGTCACGGCCTGTGGATCGGCGTCGACCTGGCCGACCCCGCGGGACCGGTCCCGGCCGGCGGGCTGGCCCCCGCCGTCGTCGCCGCCGGCCTCGAGGCGGGCTGGATCCTCAACGCCACCGGCCCGTCCACCCTGCGCCTGGCCCCGCCGCTCACCGTGCCCGTGGCCGAGCTCGAGCGCTTCGCCGCCGCCCTGCCCGGGCTCGTGGCCGCCGCCCTGACCCCCGCCGAAGGAGACCGCCCATGACCCCCGCCACCGCCGTCCGCCACTTCCTGGTGGACACGGACCTCACCCCGGCCGAGCAGGCCGAGGTGCTCGACCTCGCCGCGCAGATGAAGGCCGACCGGTTCCGGCACCGCCCGCTGGCCGGGCCCCGGACCGGCATCGTGTTCTTCGACAAGACCTCCACGCGCACCCGCGTCTCGTTCGCGGCCGGCATCGCCGAGCTCGGCGGGACGCCCTTGATCGTGAACCCGGGGGAGTCGCAGCTGGGCCACAAGGAGTCCGTGGCGGACACGGCCCGCGTGCTGGAGCGGATGGTCGGCGTCATCGTCTGGCGCACGTTCGCGCAGGCCGGTCTCGAGGAGATGGCCGCCCATTCCTCGGTGCCCGTGGTCAATGCGCTCAGCGACGACTACCACCCCTGTCAGATCCTCGCCGACCTGCTGACGGTGCGCGAGCACCTCGGCGGCACGGCGGGCCGCACTCTGACGTATCTGGGGGACGCGGCGAACAACATGGCCCACTCGTATCTGCTCGGCTGCGCGACGGCCGGCATGCACGTGCGGGTCGCCGGCCCCGAGGGGCACCTGCCTGCCGAGGACGTCGTGGCCGCCGCCCGACGGCGGGCGGCGGAGACGGGCGGTTCCGTCCTCGTCACGACGGACGCGGCCGAGGCCCTGGCGGGCGCGGACGTCGTCGTGACCGACACGTGGGTGTCCATGGGCCAGGAGGAGGAGAAGGAGGCCCGCCTGGCGCTGTTCCGGGACTACCAGGTGGACGCCGCCGCGATGGCGCGGGCGGCCGACGACGCGATCTTCCTGCACTGCCTGCCCGCGTACCGGGGCTACGAGGTCACGGCCGAGGTGATCGACGGGCCGCGGTCCGTGGTGTTCGACGAGGCCGAGAACCGGCTGCACGCGCAGAAGGCGCTCATCGCCTGGCTGCTGTACCGCTCCGGCCTGGCCGAGGAGCCGCGCTGATGGCCGCCCCCACGACGAAGATCGCCCGTCAGGCCGCGATCCGGGAGATCCTGGCCACCCGGGGCATCCGCTCCCAGGCCGAACTCTCGGACGCCCTGGGCGATCGCGGGCTGTCCGTCACCCAGGGCACGCTCTCGCGGGACCTGGTGGACCTCGGCGCGGTGCGGACGCGCGGGCCGGCCGGCATGGTCTACGCCCTTCCGGCGGAGGGCGACGACGCCGCCGTGCCGGGCCGCGGCTCGGACGCGCAGCTGAATCGCCTGGCGAGCATGGCCCGCGAGCTGCTCGTCTCCGCCGAGCCCACCGCGAACCTCGTGGTCCTGCGCACGCCCCCGGGCGCGGCGCAGTTCCTGGCCAGCGTGATCGACCAGGCGCGCGTGGAGCACGTGATGGGCACGATCGCCGGCGACGACACCATCCTCCTCATCACCACGGGGACCACGTCCGCCCCGGCCGTCGCGGCCCACCTGCTGGGTCTGGCGGGCTAACCGACCCGTCCGGCCCCGCCCGCGCGGGTGACGGGCACCAGGCACGAGGAAGGCCCCCGCCGACGGCGGGGGCCTTCCTCGTGTGGTACCGGTCCGGGGGACCGGTCAGGCGTCTCAGGCCTGCGGCAGGACGAGCTCCTGGCCGACGTAGATCACGGCGGCGTCGGAGACGGCGCCCTTGTTGGCCTCGTAGAGGGCGGTCCAGCCACCCTCCACCTCGTACTCGTTGGCGAGCTTCCAGAGGGAGTCACCGGACTTGACGACGATGGTCTCGGCCTCGGCGACGACGGCCTGCTCCGCGGCAGCGGCCTGCTCAGCGGCGGCAGCCTTCTGAGCGGCGGCCTTCTCCGCGGCGGCAGCCTTCTGAGCGGCAGCCTTCTCCGCGGCGGCGGCACGCTGGGCAGCGGCCTTGTCGGCGGCGGCCTGCTCGGCAGCAGCCTGCTCGGCGGCCCAGCGCTCGGCGGCGGCCTGGTCGGCAGCAGCCTGCTCGGCGGCCCAGCGCTCGGCGGCGGCCTGGTCGGCAGCAGCCTGCTCAGCAGCGGCCTGCTCAGCAGCAGCCTCGTCGGCGGCGGACTGGCGCTGCACGGTGGCGGTGCGCTCCACGGCGACCGGGGCGGCCTCGGTGGCGTCCACGTCACCGGCGTCCGCGTCAGCCTGGGTCAGGCCCAGCTTCTGCGAGCACAGCGGCCAGGCGCCCCAGCCCTGCAGGTCCTGGAGGATCTCGGCGCGCTTGATCTGCTCGGCCTTGGAGGCCTGGTGCGGGTAGCCCTCGCCGCCGACGGCCTGCCAGGAGGACAGGGTGAACTGCACGCCGCCGTAGAAGCCGTTGCCGGTGTTGATGTCCCAGGTGCCGTTGGACTCGCACTCGGCGAGGCGGTCCCAGGTGTCCACGGTGGCGGCCTGGGCCAGGGCGGAGAAGCCCACGGCGGCGGCGCCGGCGAGGGTCATGCCCGCAACGATCGAGGCGGTGGCACGGCGGGAGCGGGTGGCGGAAGTGGTGAAGAGAGTCATGGTGTCCATGGCGAGTCCTCGCTGATCGGTGGCCGAGGCACACCGGGGTCGTCCTTCTCCTTGGTCGGGTCATGCCCTCCGTCGGTTCGAGACGACCCAGCAGCGGGCGACCGTCGGAGGGGGTTCGATGTCGTGGCCTCCCCGTCCCCGACCTCTCGGTCAGATCACGGTTCGATCACGAATCGGCTACGGAAGAGTCAACGACGGGAGCCCCCCTCGCGTCAAATCATGGGTCGACGAATTCTTGCCCGTCCGTCTCACATTTGAGATCAGGTGACGAATCGCTCCCTGAGGCGGGAGTACGTGGACGAAATGCACGCCACTGCCCGCATTGGATCTTAGGGCGTCTGATTGGACAGTGTGGACAACCTCCGTCACAGGGGCGTGGGCGAAGGTCACGATCGACGGTCGAAGCCGTGACCGGCGTCGCGTTCGACCCGAACTTCGAGCGCGGGGCCATGGTTGCGGGTGGCCGCCGCGGTGGGCGCAGAGGGGCTGCGCAGGATCCATCAGGAGCTGATATTCCGTCAGTTGCATATTTATTCAAGACCCGGGTAGGATCGTCGCCGAGCACGCCTCCGACGGCCACGTGCCGCGCTCGGAGACCCCCCTATATAAAGAGGAGAAAACGTGAAGGAACGCATCATCCTTGCCTACTCGGGCGGCCTGGACACCTCCGTGGCCATCGGCTGGATCGCCGAGGCCACGGGCGCCGAGGTCGTCGCCGTCGCGGTCGACGTGGGCCAGGGGGGCGAGTCCCTCGAGACGATCCGCCAGCGCGCCCTGGACTGCGGCGCCGTCGAGGCCTACGTCGCCGACGCGCGTGACGAGTTCGCCGAGCAGTACTGCATGCCCACGCTCAAGGCCAACGCCCTCTACATGGACGCCTACCCGCTGGTCTCCGCGATCTCGCGCCCGGTGATCTCCCGCCACCTGGTCGCGGCGGCCCGCCAGTTCGGCGCCTCGACGGTGGCGCACGGCTGCACCGGCAAGGGCAACGACCAGGTCCGCTTCGAGGTCTCCATCCAGACCCTCGGCCCCGACCTGAAGTGCATCGCGCCGGTGCGCGACCTCGCCCTGACCCGTGAGAAGGCCATCGAGTACGCCGAGCGCAACGACCTGCCGATCGTCACCACCAAGAAGAACCCGTTCTCGATCGACCAGAACGTGTGGGGCCGCGCCGTCGAGACCGGCTTCCTCGAGGACATCTGGAACGGCCCCACGAAGGACGTCTACGACTACACGGACGACCCCGCCTTCCCGCCGGCGCCGGACGTGGTCACGATCGCCTTCGAGCGCGGCGTCCCCACGGCCCTCGACGGTCGCGCGCTGAGCCCGCTGGAGATCATCGAGGAGCTCAACCGCCGGGCCGGTGCCCAGGGCGTGGGCCGGATCGACATCGTCGAGGACCGCCTCGTGGGCATCAAGTCCCGTGAGATCTACGAGGCACCGGGCGCCATGGCGCTGATCGCGGCCCACCGTGAGCTCGAGAACGTCACCCTGGAGCGGGAACAGGCGCGCTTCAAGAAGCATGTGGACCAGCGTTGGACCGAGCTGGTCTACGACGGCCAGTGGTACTCCCCGCTGAAGCGGAACCTGGACACGTTCATCGACGCGACCCAGGAGCACGTCAACGGTGAGATCCGCCTGGAGCTCCACGGCGGCCGTGCCACGGTGCAGGGTCGCCGGTCCGAGACCGGCCTGTACGACTTCAACCTCGCCACGTACGACGAGGGCGACTCGTTCGACCAGTCCTCGGCCCGCGGGTTCATCGACATCTTCGGCCTGTCCGCGAAGACGGCCTCGGAGCGCGAGCAGCGCCTGCGCGGCGGCGACGACCTCCAGGACGTCGCCCGCCTGTCCAACGACTGACCCCGCACGCCCCGCGCACGACGGCGGCCCGCCCGCGCCCGGGCCGGCCGCCGTCGGCCTGTCACCGACCTCGAGGAGACCTTCGATGACCGAGAACACCGACGCCCGCCACGGGACCAACGAGGGCGCCCTGTGGGGCGGCCGCTTCGCCGGCGGCCCTTCCGAGGCGCTCGCCGCGCTCAGCAAGTCCACGCACTTCGACTGGCGCCTGGCGCCCTATGACATCGCCGGCTCCCGTGCCCACGCCCGGGTGCTGCACACCGCCGGTCTGCTCAGTGCGGACGACCTGGACGGGATGATCGCGGCCCTCGACCGGCTCGAGGCGGACGTGCGTTCCGGTGCCTACACCCCGGCGGCGTCCGATGAGGACGTGCACGGCTCGCTCGAGCGCGGCCTCATCGAGCGGGCCGGTCCCGAGCTCGGCGGCCGCCTGCGGGCCGGCCGATCCCGCAACGACCAGGTCGCCACCCTCGGCCGGATGTTCCTGCGCGACCACGCCCGCATCATCGCGCGGGGCGTGATCGCCACGGTGGACGCGCTGCTCGATCAGGCGCGGGCGCACCCGTACGCGCCGATGCCGGGCCGCACCCACCTGCAGCACGCGCAGCCCGTCCTGCTCTCGCACCACCTGCTCGCGCACGCCTGGGCGTTCGCGCGGGACCTGCAGCGGCTCGTGGACTGGGACGCGCGCGCGGCCGTCTCGCCGTACGGCTCCGGGGCCCTGGCCGGCTCCTCCCTGGGTCTGGACCCGAACGCCGTGGCCACCGAGCTCGGCTTCGAGTCGGCCGTGTGGAACTCGATCGACGGCACCGCCGCCCGCGACGTGTACGCGGAGTTCGCGTGGGTCGCCGCGATGGTCGGCGTCGACCTGTCCCGCATCTCGGAGGAGGTCATCTTCTGGGCCACCAAGGAGGCGGGCTTCGTGACGCTGCACGACGCGTACTCCACGGGGTCCTCGATCATGCCGCAGAAGAAGAACCCGGACGTCGCCGAGCTGGCCCGCGGCAAGTCCGGCCGCCTCATCGGCGACCTCACGGGGCTGCTGGCCACGCTCAAGGGCATGCCGCTGGCCTACAACCGCGACCTGCAGGAGGACAAGGAGCCCGTCTTCGACGCCGCGGACACCCTCGAGCTGCTGCTACCCGCCGTCTCCGGGATGATCGCCACCCTCGAGTTCCAGACGGAGCGCATGGCGGAGCTGGCCCCGCAGGGCTTCGCGCTGGCCACCGACGTCGCCGAGTGGCTCGTCCGCCAGGGGGTCCCGTTCCGCGAGGCCCACGAGCTGTCGGGCGAGGCCGTGAAGGCGGCCGAGGCCCGGGGCGTGGAGCTGTGGGACCTCACGGACGACGAGTACGCGGCCATCTCGCCGGCGCTGACCCCGCAGGTCCGCGAGGTGCTCAGCACGGAGGGCTCGCTCGCCTCTCGCGACGCCCAGGGCGGGACCGCGCCGACGGCCGTCGCGGCGCAGATCGGGGCGCTCGAGGACGCCCTGGCGCCGCTGCGCCGCTGGGCCGACACGCCGGGCTCCGTCGTCGACGCCCGCTGACGCGGTCGCCCGGCCGAGGCGGCGCCGACCGGGCCGGACGCGGCGGCGCCCCCAGGGCACCGCCGCGTCACCCGCCGTTCACCGCGGTCGGCGTAGCATGGGTGGTCACTTTTCCGCCGGGCGGGCCGCAGCGTGGTCCGCCCCTCACCGCACCGCGAGGGCCCCCGATGACCGATACCGTGTCCGTCCGCCAGTCCGAGCTCGACCTCGAGCGGGGTCGGGTCGCCGAGCGGTACGCCCGCCTCGACGCCCTGCGTGAGGAGAAGGAGCGCCAGCTCGCGGCCGTGCGCCGGACCGGCCCGCAGGGGTCGCTGCAGAACCACTCCGAGCGCGACGCCTTCGCCAGCCTCTACGAGGACCGACTCGCCCAGCTCTACGCCGTGGACGACCGCCTCGTCTTCGGCCGGCTCGACCTCGACGCCGAGCGGGAGGGTGGGGCCGACGAGCAGCGGTACATCGGGCGCATCGGCCTCACCACCGAGGACCACGAGCGCCTCCTCGTCGACTGGCGCGCGGCCGAGGCCGGCGCCTTCTACCAGGCGACGGCGGCCCACCGGGGCCGCGTGCGCCGTCGTCGTCACCTGATGCTGCGGGGGCGCGAGGTGCGCGACCTCGAGGACGACATCCTGGACCCGACGCTGCTGGGCGAGGACGGCGTGCGCGCCGATGCCCAGGGTGCGCTGCTGGCCGCCGTCACCGCCCGACGCACGGGACGGATGGGGGACATCGTCGCCACGATCCAGGCGGAGCAGGACGAGGTGATCCGCGCGCCCCTGCCCGGGGCGGTCGTGGTGCAGGGCGGGCCCGGCACGGGGAAGACCGCCGTCGCCCTGCACCGCGCCGCCTACCTGCTGTACACCCACCGGGAGCGCCTCGCGCGCTCGGGCGTGCTGATCGTCGGCCCGTCGACCGCGTTCATGCGGTACATCGAGCGGGTGCTGCCCTCGCTGGGCGAGACCGGTGTCGTGATGTCCTCGCTGGGGACGCTGATGCCGGGTGTGCGGGCCGTCCCGGAGCGGGACCTCGACGCGGCGGCGGTGAAGGGCCGGCTGGACATGGTGGACGCCGTCGCCCACGCGGTCGCGCAGCGCCAGCGCCTGCTCGTCGAGCCGCGGCGCCTGATGATCGACGGCACGGCCGTCAAGCTCAAGCCGGCCATGGTCCGGCGCGCCCGGGACAAGGCGCGGGCCACCCGCAAGCCCCACAACGAGGCCCGGGTGACGTTCGTGAAGATCCTCGTCCGCGAGCTCGCGGAGAAGCTGCGCAAGAAGCTGGAGAAGTCCTCGGGCACCCCGGTGCAGCGTGACCTCCTGCTGGAGGACGTGCGCACCTCGCGCGACGTGCGCATCGCGCTCAACCTCTGCTGGATGCCGCTGACGCCGGAGAAGCTGATCGGCGACCTCCTCACCCGGGAGGACCTGCTCCGGGCGGCCGCCCCGTGGCTCTCCGACGCCGAGGTCGGCACGCTCCTGCGGCCGGCCGACGCCCCCTGGACCGAGGCCGACGTGCCCCTGCTGGACGAGGCGGCCGAGCTGCTCGGACGCCTCGAGACCCCGGGCCGGGGCGGTGAGTTCGCGGCCCAGCACGAGCGCAACCTCGAGAACGCCAGGGCGTCCCTGGAGAACATGCACCAGACGCTCGCGGACCTGGGCGTCGACGGCGTCGTGGACGCCGAGCAGCTGGCCGCGGCCAATGAGGCACGCGGGGTGCGACGGACCACCGCTGAGACCGCGGCCCACGACCGCACCTGGACGTACGGGCACGTGGTGGTGGACGAGGCTCAGGAGCTCTCTCCGATGCAGTGGCGCCTGCTGGCGCGCCGCTGCCCGATGAAGTCGTTCACCATCGTGGGGGACATCGCGCAGTCCTCCCGTCGTGACGCGGCCGGCTCGTGGGCGTCCGTCCTCGCCCCGGAGTTCGGGGACCGCTGGCGCCTGGAAGAGCTGACCGTGAACTACCGCTCGCCCGCGCGCGTGATGCGCTGGGCCGCGCAGGTCGCACGGGCGGCCGGGCTCGAGGTCTCCCATCCGCGCGCCGTGCGCGAGGGCGACCACCGCCCGCGCCTGGTGACGGAGCCGGGCGGGGACGTCGCGGCCCTGGCCCTCGACGCGGTCGAGGTCGAGCGGGACCGCGTGCCCGAGGCCCTGACCGCCGTGATCGCCCCCGCCGGGCGGACGGGGGAGCTGCTCACGGTCCTCCGGGAGCGGTGGGGGGAGGCGGCCGTGGACACCGCGCCGCTGCCCGGCGTCGAGATCGTCGTCGCCACCCCGTGGGAGACCAAGGGACTGGAGTTCGACACCGTCGTCCTCGTCTCGCCCGAGCGGATCGTGGCCGACGCGCGCGGCGTGGTGGGCGATCTGTACGTGGCGATGACCCGCGCCACCCAGTCGTTGTCCGTCGTCGCCGGGACGGACGCGGCCGCGCTGCCGGCCGGGCTGGCGGACGTCCCGGAGTGAGCCCCGCGGGCGACGTCGCACGTGCGCGGCGTCGCGGAGGCGCGCGGGCGCGTCGCTAGGCTGGGGGCTATGGCACCCCAGAACGAGGAGCGCGCGGCCCGACTGCGCGCACAGGCGAACGACCCGAGCTTCGAGAACGTCTGGCAGGAGCTGCGCTGGCGCGGGCTCGTGCACGTCTCGACGGACGAGGCCGCGCTGGAACAGGCGCTGGCCGGGGAGCCCGTCTCGTATTACTGCGGCTTCGACCCGACCGCTCCGTCTCTCCACCTGGGACACCTGGTCCAGCTGCTCACCCTGCGCCGCCTGCAGCTCGCCGGCCACCGCCCGTATGCCCTCGTGGGCGGCGCCACCGGCCTCATCGGCGACCCGCGGCAGACCTCGGAGCGCGTCCTGAACTCGCAGGAGACCGTGGCGGCGTGGGTGGAGTCGCTGCGCGCGCAGATCGAGCCGTACCTCTCCTTCGAGGGGGAGAACGCGGCGACCATGGTCAACAACCTGGACTGGACCGCGGGCATGAGCGCGCTGGACTTCCTGCGGGACGTCGGCAAGAACTTCCGCGTCGGCACGATGGTGAAGAAGGAGATCGTGGCCAAGCGCCTGAACTCTGATGAGGGCATCTCCTACACGGAGTTCTCCTACCAGGTGCTGCAGGGCAACGACTTCCTCGAGCTGCACCGCCGGCACGGCGTGACCCTCCAGACCGGCGGCTCCGACCAGTGGGGCAACCTCACCGCCGGCACCGAGCTGATCCGCAAGGTGGAGGGGACCCACGCCCATGCGCTGGGCACGCCGCTGATCACGAACGCGGACGGCACCAAGTTCGGCAAGTCCGAGGGCAACGCCGTCTGGCTCGACGCGGAGATGTGCTCCCCGTACGCCTTCTACCAGTTCTGGCTCAACACGGCGGACGCGGACGTCGTCGACCGACTCAAGGTCTTCACGTTCCTGACCCGCGCGGAGATCGAGGAGTACGCGCAGAAGGTGGCCGACGAGCCGTTCCGCCGGGAAGCCCAGAGGCGCCTGGCGTGGGAGGTCACGGCGCTGGCCCACGGAGAGGAGACGACGACGAAGGTCATCGAGGCCTCCCAGGCGGTGTTCGGAGGCGGCGACCTCACCACGGTGGACCCGGACACGCTGACCGCCGTGCTGGCCGAGCTGCCGCAGGCCGACCGGACCCAGTGGGAGGGGGAGCCGGGCACCGTGACCGCGGTCGAGCTGCTGGTCTCCACCGGGCTGGTCGCCTCGCGCTCCGAGGCGCGTCGGACGGTGCGCGACGGCGGCGCCTCGGTGAACAACGTGCGGGTGACGGATGCCGACCAGGTGTTCACCCGAGACGACGCCTTCGCCGGCCGGCACCTGCTGGTGCGCCGGGGCAAGAAGAACATGGCGGGTGCGGACCTGGGGGAGGCCTGACCACGGCCGCAGACCACCGGTGTCCACCGGGTCGCCAGAAGTGACCGAGGACACGACGGGCGGCGACGGCGGAGGAACCGCCCACGGGAGGAGCACAGGGCCCCGTTCTCCGCAGGATTCTGCGGAGAACGGGGCCCTCCCTCGTGCCCGGACGCCGGGTGTCACCCCTGATTTTGTGTTCGGTGGGATTCGTGTGTAGAGTTCCATCTCGTGCTCAAGACGCCGACCGGGTGACCGGGAGGCGGGGTGAAGAACACAGAATCCGCGGATTCATGCCGAGAAT
>NZ_JBEPNB010000006.1:0-165186 GCF_040546065.1 Micrococcus sp. UYEF5 | reverse complement strand
TTCTCCATCCTAGACCATCCGTTTCGACCGTGTCAACTCCGTGTCCGAAGCATTCACCGTCCGTTCACATGGCCGGGCTAGAAAACCTTACCACGCGATCCGACAATGTCAACTCCGCTTCCGCGGGGCCAGACACTCACCGGACCATCCACGTGGAAGGCCTTGAAAACCTTACCACATGATTCCCGGCTGTCAAACCAGATCATCTTCTTCAGGAATCCCGACCCGCATCACTGCCGGCCGCGCACCCGGTGAGCACCACCCGCCCTGGACCTGCCATTCTCGGCATGAATCCGCGGATTCTGTGTTCTTCACCCCGCCTCCCGGTCACCCGGTCGGCGTCTTGAGCACGAGATGGAACTCTACACACGAACCCCACCGAACACAAAATCAGGGGCGGCACCCGGCGTGCGGTCAAGGGTGGGCGGCCGGTTTCCGCCTGTTCTCGCGGATTCCTTCGGCCTGGCCCGCCCCGTTCGACGCTCCAGCGCCGTCACCCCCGGCCGTGACGTGCACCACTCCTCAGGGCGTGGCCGTCGTGTCCAGGGTCGGCTGGAGCCACACGGTGGTCAGCGCCGGCACGTTCACCGTGACGTGGGCCGGCTGGCCCTGCCACTGGCCCTCGTGTGCCGCAATCACCTCGGACTGGCCGGTCTGCTCCCGCCAGCCGTCACCGTGGAAGTCGGTCGCATCGGTGTCCAGCACCACCGTCCACTCCCCCGCGGACGGCACCCCCACGCGCAGCCCCTGACGCGGCGACCCCGAGAGGTTGGTGATGCACAGCAGCGGGGCGCCGCCCGGTTCAGCGGCCGGGACCGCGGCGCCGTCGTCGTCGATCCGTGTCTCCGGCACCACCTGCGCCGCGGGCATGCGGAGGAACACGAGCGTGTTGCCGTCGGCGTCGCCGCCGTCCACCCACGCAAATCCCTCCGGGCTGTGGTCCAGCGACCACAGCGCCGGCTTGCTGCGGTAGAGCGCGTTGAGCTCCCGGATCGTCAGCTGGACCCCGCGGTGCGCCTCATCCCACGAGACGGGCCAGTCCAGGCCCTCGCCCTCGGACCACTCGCTCGGCTGCGCGTACTCCCCGCCCATGAACAGCAGCTGCTTGCCGGGGTGCGCCCACATGTACCCGTAGTAGGCGCGCAGGGTCGCCAGCTGCTGCCGTCGGTCGCCCGGGATGCGGCCCAGCAGGGAGCCCTTGCCGTGGACGACCTCATCGTGGGACAGCGGCAGCACGTAGTTCTCCGAGTAGGCGTACACCAGGGAGAACGTCCACTGCTCGT
The DNA here is from genome assembly GCF_040546065.1 of Micrococcus sp. UYEF5. Classification (NCBI taxonomy): domain Bacteria; kingdom Bacillati; phylum Actinomycetota; class Actinomycetes; order Micrococcales; family Micrococcaceae; genus Micrococcus; species Micrococcus sp. UYEF5. The sequence continues at coordinate 163,903 of NZ_JBEPNB010000006.1, read as the reverse complement.
GGTGCCACCGGCGGTTGACCGGGTCCTGGGACAGGTAGGCCAGGGTGTCGTGCATCCAGCCCATGTTCCACTTCTTGCCGAAGCCGAGACCGCCCGCGTCCACGGGAGCGCTCACCCCGGAGAAGGCCGTGGACTCCTCCGCGATCATGTGGACGCCGGGGTGCAGGCGGTACACGGTCGCGTTGACCTCGCGCAGGAAGTCGATGGCCTCGAGGTTGTGGTTGCCGCCGTGCACGTTGGGCTCCCACTGCCCGTCCTCGCGCGAGTAGTCCAGGTAGAGCATCGAGGCGACGGCGTCCACGCGCAGCCCGTCGATGTGGAACTCGCCGAGCCAGTAGAGCGCGTTGGCCACGAGGAAGTTGCGGACCTCGGTGCGGCCGAAGTCGAACACGAGGGTGCCCCAGTCGGGATGTTCGCCCCGCCGCGGGTCCGGGTGCTCGTACAGGGCGGTCCCGTCGAAGCGCGCGAGCGCCCACTCGTCCTTCGGGAAGTGCGCCGGCACCCAGTCCACGATGACGCCGATCCCCGCCCGGTGGAGCGCGTCCACCAGGTGCTTGAACTCGTCCGGGGAGCCGAACCGGGAGGTGGGGGCGTAGTAGCCGGTCACCTGGTAGCCCCAGGACCCGCCGAACGGATGCTCCGCGACCGGCAGGAACTCCACGTGCGTGAACCCGAGCCACTGCACGTACTCCACGAGCTGCTCGGCCAGCTCGCGGTAGTCCAGCCCGGGCCGCCACGAGCCCAGGTGCACCTCGTAGATGCTCAGCGGGCGCTCGTGCGGGTCCGTGAGACGGCGGCGCTCCATCCAGGTGCGGTCCCCGAAGGCGTAGTCGGACTCGAGCACACGCGAGGCCGTGGCCGGCGGGACCTCCGTCCAGCGGGCCATCGGGTCCGCCTTCTGCCGCCAGAGCCCGTCCCGGCCGAGGATCTCGAACTTGTAGCGGTCGCCGTGACCGACGCCAGGCACCAGCAGCTCCCACACGCCGGAGGAGCCGAGGGACCGCATGGCATGGGTCCGGCCGTCCCAGCCGTTGTGGTCGCCCACCACGCGCACGGCCCGCGCGTTCGGCGCCCAGACCGCGAAGGCCGTGCCGACGGCCTCGCCCGCGGAGGTGCGGACCACGCGGGCGCCCAGCACCTCCCACAGCCGTTCGTGCCGGCCCTCCGCGATCAGGTGCAGGTCCAGCTCGCCGAGCGTGGGCAGGTGCCGGTACGCGTCGTCCTGCTCCTGGACGGGGCCGGTCGTGCCGTCCTCGGTCTCGTACGCCACCTCGACGCGGTAGTCGCCCGCGGCAGCCCCGGCCACGCGGGGCGTCGGGGCCACGCCCGCGAACACGCCGTCGTGCTCGTGCGTCAGCTCCACCCGCTGCCCGTCGCCGGCGCGGACCACCGTGACCGTGCGCGCCAGCGGGCGCAGCACGCGGTAGGTGACCGCCGCGCCGTCGGGATGCGGGTGGGCGCCCAGCACGGTGTGCGGATCGTGGTGCCGGCCCTGCGCGACGGCGGCCAGCACCTCCGGGTCCACGGCGAGCGGGGCGACGGCGGGACGGGGGGCGGCGGACGGGGTCATGGCGATTCCTGTTCTGGGGACGGCGGGCGTCGGGAGCGGCTCAGCCGTTCCGGACGACCCGCAGGACATGGGCGGGCTCGACGTGGGGGTCCAGGCGGACGTACGGGGTGCGGCCCCACCGCCAGCGCTGGCCGGTGAGCAGGTCCTCCACCTCGACGGCCCCGGACGCGTCGCGGTCCTCGGGGCGCAGACGCAGCGCCTCGAGGTCCAGGTCCAGGGTCGCCTCGACGACGTCGTGCGGGTTCGTGGTGACGACGACGATCAGGGTGTCCTCCGCGGGACCGGCGTCGGTGACCGCCTCGGCGTCCCGGTGCGCACCCTCGGGCCGGGCCGAGCGCGTCTTCGAGAACACGAGCAGGTCAGGGTGCGTCGAGGCGTGCAGGGTCAGGTTCTGCAGGTCGCCCAGCGCCGGGTGCGCCGCGCGGATCTCATTGAGCCGGGTGAGGTACGGGGCGAGCGAGGCACCCGCGGCCTCCGCGCCCTCCCAGTCCCGGGGGCGGTACTCGTACTTCTCGTTGTCGATGTACTCCTCCGCGCCCGGCCGGGCCACGTGCTCGAACAGCTCGAACCCGGCGTAGACGCCCCACAGCGGGCTGGCCGTGGCGGCGACGACGGCGCGGATCCGGAACGCGCCCGGGCCGCCGTGCTGCAGGTACTCCGTGAGGATGTCCGGCGTGTTGACGAAGAGGTTGGGGCGATAGAACGCCGGCGTCTCGTGCGAGATCTCCTGGAGGTACTCCGCAAGCTCCTCGGCCGTGTTCCGCCAGGTGAAGTACCCGTAGGACTGCTGGAACCCGACCTTGCCCAGGGCGTGCATCATCGCGGGACGGGTGAAGGCCTCGGCGAGGAACACGACGCGCGGCTCCTCGGCGCGGACCTTCGCGATCAGCCACTCCCAGAACCACAGGGGCTTGGTGTGCGGGTTGTCCACGCGGAAGATGTGCACGCCGCGGGCCACCCAGCCCCGCACCACGTCCAGCACCGCCTGGGCGAGGCCGCCCGGGTCGTTGTCGAAGTTCAGCGGGTAGATGTCCTGGTACTTCTTCGGCGGGTTCTCCGCATACGCGATGGTGCCGTCCACGCGGGTGGTGAACCACTCCGGGTGCGCGGCGACCCACGGGTGGTCCGGGGAGCACTGCAGGGCCAGGTCCAGGGCCACTTCGAGGCCCTCGTCCGCGGCCGCGGCCACGAACGCCTCGAAGTCCTCGACGGTGCCCAGGTCCGGGTGCACGGCGTCGTGCCCGCCCTCGGGCCCACCGATCGCCCACGGCGAGCCCGGGTCCTGCGGCCCGGCCGTCAGCGTGTTGTTCGGACCCTTGCGGTGCGTGGTGCCGATCGGGTGGATCGGCGGCAGGTAGACCACCTGGAAGCCCATCCGGGCGACCGCCGGGAGCCGGTCGGCCGCCGTCGCGAAGGTGCCAGAGGACCACGTGCCGGAGGCCTCGTCGAAGCGGGCGCCCTCGGAGCGGGGGAAGAACTCGTACCAGGCGCCGCGGCCGGCGAGCTCGCGCTGCACGTCCAGCGGGTAGAGCTCGGAGCTCGTGAGGTGCTCCCGCACGGGGCGGGCGTGGAGGACGGCGGACACCTCCGCCGACTCGGCGGAGGCCAGGCGCTGGGCCGGGATGAGCGACTCGTCCTCGAGGCCGCGAACGACCTCCTCGAACACGGCGCGGTCCTCGGCCGAGCGCTCCGCGTCCTCGGCGGCCCGGCGGAACAGGGCGGCGCCCTCGGCGAGCATCAGCTCCACGTCGACGCCGGCGGCGATCTTGACGGTGGCCGCGTGCTTCCACGTGCCCACCGGGTCGTCCCAGCCCTCGACCACGAACTGGTGCAGGCCCGGCTCGGCGGGCCGCAGCGTGGCCACGACCTCGTCCAGGCCGGGCCGGCCCGGACGCATCTGCACGCGCTGCACCTCGGCGCCGGCCGGGTCGAACAGGCGGACGGTGGCGCGCACGGAGTCGTGGCCCTCGCGGAACACGGTCGCGCGGACGGGGATGTCCTCGCCGACCACGGCCTTCGCCGGGAACCGGCCGTCCAGCACCACGGGCTGCACGTCCGTCACCGGGATACGCCCCGTGACGGTCTGGAGGCGGACATCGGCTGCGGTGGCGCTCTGGGTGTCGGGCTTCACGGTGCTCACGCCACGACGCTACCCCGCGGCCGCGCCGGTGAGAACGGCCGGCCCGCCCGCCCGCCGTGGGGGGCGGAGGGGCGGGCCGGGGACGGGGCGCCGGACGGGACGCTCAGGACAGCATGGTCTTGTCGTCCACGACGGCGCCCTTGATCTTGCCGAACTCGGCCAGCAGGTCCGCCGGGGTGCGCCCGGCCTTCTCCTGCTCGTCCAGCTCGAGGATGATCCGGCCGTCGTGCATCATGATCAGCCGGTTGCCGACCTCGAGGGCCTGGGACATGTTGTGCGTGACCATCAGCGTGGTGAGCCGGTGCTCGGCCACCACCTGCCGGGTCAGGCGGGTCACCAGCTCCGCCCGGGACGGGTCCAGGGCGGCGGTGTGCTCGTCCAGCAGCAGGATCTTCGGTCCGGAGAACGTGGCCATGAGCAGGCTGAGCGCCTGACGCTGGCCACCGGAGAGCAGCCCGACCTTGGCGGTGAGGCGGTTCTCCAGGCCGAGTTCGAGCTTCGTGAGCTCGTCGCGGAACATCGCGCGCCGGGCGCGGGAGACGCCCCGCGAGAGCCCGCGGGCGTGCCCGCGTCGCCAGGCCAGGGCCATGTTCTCCTCGATCGTGAGATTCGGGGCCGTGCCCGCCGTCGGGTCCTGGAACACCCGGCCGATCGAGGCCGCGCGGCGGTGGTCCGGCATGCGGGTGACGTCCTTGCCGCCCACGGCCACGGTGCCGGTGTCCGGGAGCAGCTTGCCGGCGATCGTGTTCAGGATCGTGGACTTGCCGGCGCCGTTGGAGCCGATCACGGTGACGAAGTCGCCCTCGGCCAGGTGCAGGTCGATGCCCCGCAGGGCGCGCCGCTCGTTGACGGTGTTCGGGAAGAAGGTCTTGGAGACCTGTGAGATCTCAAGCACGGGGGGCCTCCTCGGAGACGGATGCGGCGGGGGTGGCGCCGCCCGGCTCGCCAGTCAGGGGCATGCCGGCGGTGGCCGGAGCGGCGGCGGCCGGCGCCGGGGTCGCGGCCGTGCCCCGCGTGCGCAGGCTCAGGCGCCTGGCGAAGCCGAAGCGCGGCAGCAGCAGGGCCACGACGACGAGGGCCGCGGAGATCAGCTTCATGTCGTTCGGGCTCAGGCCCGCGTTGAGGGCGAACTGGATGATCAGGCGGTAGAGCACGGCGCCGACGATCACGGCGAGCGTCGCCCAGAAGACCGTGCGCTGGCCGAACACGGCCTGGCCCACGATCACGGACGCCAGGCCCACGAGGATGAGGCCGATGCCCATGGAGATGTCCGCGAAGCCCTGGTACATGGCCAGCAGGGAGCCGCCGAGGGCCACGAGGCCGTTGGAGATCATCAGGCCGAGGATCTTCATCCGGTCCGTGGAGACGCCGTACGAGCGGATCATCTCCTCGTTGTCACCGGTCGCCTGCAGGGCGAGGCCCAGGTCCGTGTGCAGGAACCAGTCGAGGATCAGCTTCACCACGAACACACCGAGGAAGAGCACGAGGATCGAGCCCCAGTTCCGGGCCAGTCCCAGGTCGCCGAGCCACGTGAACAGGGTGTCCTGGCCGAGCAGGGGGATGTTGGCCTTGCCCATGATCCGCAGGTTGATCGAGTAGAGCGCGATCATCGTGAGGATGCCGGCGAGCAGGCCGTCGATCCGGCCCTTCGTGTGCAGCAGGCCGGTGACGAGGCCCGCGAGCGCGCCCGCCACGAACGCGGCGAGCATGGCCAGGGGCACCGGCGTGCCGCCCGTGATGAGCACGGCGGCCGTGGCGGCGCCGGTGGTGAACGAGCCGTCCACCGTGAGGTCGGGGAAATCGAGGATGCGGAAGGTCAGGTACACGCCGAGCGCGACGACGGCGTAGATCAGACCCAGTTCCACTGCGGTCAGCATGGGGCGGGTGCCTTTCGGGCGGTGCGAGGGGGGACGGACGACGGCGGGACGGGGTGGGCCGGCCGTCGACGTGCTCCGCGGCGGCTCGGACCCCGTGGTCCGGGCCGCCGCGGAGGCGGGCAGGCGCGGGATCAGCCCTCGACGAGCTGGTCGGCCCTGTCCTTGAGCTCGGCGGGGATCTCGACGCCGTAGGCCTCGGCGGCCTGCGGGTTCAGCACGAGCTGCAGGTTGGCCGGGTCGGCGTAGCCCACGGGCAGCTCGGCCGGCTTCGCGCCGTCCTTGAGGATCTTCACGGCCATCTCGCCGGCCTGCTTGCCGTGCGCCGTGTAGTCGATGCCGTACGTGCCCAGGGCGCCGCGCTCGACGGAGTCGATGTCCGCCGAGATGACGGGGACGCGCTGCTCCTTGCCGTAGCCCACCACGGTCTCCAGCGCCGAGACGACGGCGTTGTCCGTGGGCACGTAGATGCCGTCCACCCCGGACAGGGACTGCACGCCCTGCTGGACCTCGGACGAGTTGGTGATGGTGGCCTCCTTGACCTCGAGGCCCAGCTCCTTGCCGGCCTCCTTGGCCTGGTCCACCTGGACCTTGGAGTTGGCCTCGCCGGAGTTGTAGACGATGCCGACGGTCGTGGCGTCCGGCTTCACGTCCTTGAGCAGCTGCAGCTGCTCCTTGACCGGGTTGCGGTCCGAGACACCGGTGACGTTGCCGCCCGGGGCCTCGTCCGAGGCCACGAGCTCAGCGCCCTTGGGATCGGTGACCGCCATGAACACGACCGGCTTGTCCTTCACGGCCGAGGCGGTGCCCTGTGCGGCGGGGGTCGCGATCGCGGCCACGAGGTCCACGTCCCCGTCGTTGGCGAAGGTGGAGGCGATGGAGGTGACGGTGGCCTGCTCGCCCTGGGCGTTCTGCTCCTCGAACGTCACGTCCAGACCGGCGTCCTTGAACGCCTCCTTGAAGCCCTCGGCCGCACCGTCGAGCGCCGGGTGGGAGACGAGCTGGTTGATGCCCACGGTGTAGGAGCCGTCGCCGCCGGAGCCGGAGTCGCCGCACGCCGTGAGCCCGAGGGCGACGACGGCGAGGGCGGCGGTGAGGGGGAGGGAGCGGTGCTTCATGAGACGGACCTCGTTCTGATGGTGCGGTGCGGGATGCGCTCGCCGACGGGGGCCCGTCGGACACAGTGCAGACACTGTGCGCGGTGACGCGCGTCACGGGCAAGACGTGGGCGTGTCCACGCGACATCCTGCCATGTGATGGGCATCACGGTGGACACTCTGCCCCGCTGGGCTTCGTGTGCGACCCCCGCGTCCCCGCCCGGCCGTCATCCCGGGCGGGACGCCGTGGAGGTCAGCGCCCGCCGGCGCGCTGCACCGAGATCTCGTACAGGGAGATGCCCACCGCCATCGAGGCGTTGAGGGACTCCATCGTCGAGTCGATCGGGATGGACACGATCTGCTGGCAGTGCTCCCGCACCATGCGGGACAGACCCTTGCCCTCGGCCCCCACCACGAGCACGAGCGGCTCCGTGGCCAGGGCGAGCCCGGGCAGGGAGACGTCCCCGCCGCCGTCGAGGCCCAGCACGAAGTAGCCGGCCCTGTGCAGGTCGACGAGGGTGGTGTTCAGGTTGCCGGCCTGGGCCACGGGCACCCGCGCGGCCGCGCCGGCCGAGGTGCGCCAGGCGGTGGCGGTCACGCCGACGGAGCGCCGCTCGGGCACGATCACGCCGTCCGCGTCGAACGCGGAGCCGGCCCGGATGATGGCGCCGAGGTTGCGGGGGTCGGTGATGCCGTCGAGCGCGATCAGCAGCGGCGGGGTCCGCAGGTGCCCCTTCTCGTGCTTCGCGAGCGCGTCGAGGGCCAGGGCCGTGGCGTCCGCGTACTCATAGGGCGGGATCTGCAGCACGATGCCCTGGTGCACGGCCTCGCCGGAGAGGCGGTCCAGCTCCGGCTTGGTGTTCTCCAGGACCGGCACGCCCTGTTCGAGGCAGAGGCGCAGGGCCTCCTTGACGCGGTCGTCCATCTCGATGCGCACGGCCACGTGCAGCGCCTTGGCCGGGATGCCCGCGCGCAGCGCCTCGAGCACGGGGTTGCGACCGGAGACCGTCTCGTCCGTGAGCTTCACGCGGCCGCGGACCTGGTCCTTCACGGGGCCGCGCTTGGCGGCCGAGCGCTCGGCCAGCTGCTTGGCGCGGTGCGCCTTGTGGTAGACCCGGTCCTCGGCCTTGGGGGTGGGTCCGCGGCCCTCGAGCGCCTTGCGGCCGTGGCCGCCGGTGCCCTTCATGGGGCCCTTCTTGCCCTTGGGCTTGCGGGATCCGCCGGAGCGGGGGGCGGTGGACATGGCGGGACTCCTGCGGGCCGGGGACGGGGGCGGCGGCACGCGGGGCGCCGCCGGATCGCCCTCCAGTCTAGGTGTCAGTCCGCCAGGCGCCATGTGGCGCCGTCGGCGCCGTCCTCCACCACGACGCCGGCCGCGGCCAACGCGTCGCGGATGCGGTCCGCGGTGGCCCAGTCCTTGTCCGCGCGGGCCTGCGCCCGCGCCTCGATCTGCGAGCGGACGAGCGAGTCGAGGGTGTCCGACACCGGGCCGGCCGCGGCGTCGTCGCCCTCGGGCACGTCGTCCAGGCCCAGCACCGCGGTCATGGCCTCCACCTCGGCCAGGCGGGCGGCCGCGGCGTCGAGGTCCTGCCCGGCCAGCGCCGAGTTGCCGGCGCGCACGGCCTCGTGCAGGGCCGCGAGCGCCTGGGGCACGTTGAGGTCGTCCTCCATGGCGGCGCGGAAGGCGGCGGGCACGCGGTCCGCGAGCGCCCCGTCGGGGGCGGGCGGGACGGCACCGGCGGCGCGGGCGCGGGCCGTGAAGCCCTCGATGCGCTCGACGGCGGCCTCGGCCTCGTCGAGGGCGCCGGGCCGGTAGTCGAGCTGGGAGCGGTAGTGGGCCTGCCCCAGGAAGTAGCGCACCGCCGTCGGGCGGGCCATGCCGAGCATCTCCTCGGGGGAGATCGTGTTGCCCACGGACTTGGACATCTTCTCGCCGCCGTAGGTGACGAGCCCGTTGTGCAGCCAGAAGCGGGCGAAGCCGTCCCCGGCGGCCGCCGACTGGGCCAGCTCGTTCTCGTGGTGCGGGAACCGCAGGTCCAGGCCGCCGCCGTGGATGTCGAACTCTGCGCCGAGGTACTTCGTGGACATGGCCGAGCACTCCAGGTGCCATCCGGGGCGGCCGGCGCCCCAGGGCGACTCCCACACGGCGGTGGCGGGCTCACCGGGCTTGGCGCCCTTCCACAGGGCGAAGTCGCGGGGGTCGCGCTTGCCGCGCGGGTCGGCGTCGGGCGCGTCCTGCATGTCCTCGACGCGCTGGCGGGTGAGCTCGCCGTAGCGCTCCCAGGACCGGACGTCGAAGTAGACGTCGCCCGAGCCGTCCTGCGCGGGGTAGGCGTGGCCGCGCTCCATCAGGCGCTCGATGAGCGCGAACATCTCGGGCACGTGGCCGGTGGCGCGCGGCTCATAGGTGGGACGGCGGACGCCGAGGGCGAGGTAGGCGGCGTCGAACGCCTTCTCGAACCGGTAGGCCAGGGCCCACCACGGCTCGCGGGCCGGGTAGAGGTCCGAGGCCTCGAAGCCGGCCTCGTGGGAGGCGGCCGAGCGGTCGAGGATCTTGTCGTCGATGTCCGTCACGTTCCGCACCGAGGTGACGCGCAGCCCGGTGGCCTCGAGCCAGCGGATGAGGATGTCGAACACGATCGCGCTGCGCACGTGGCCCACGTGCGGCATGCCCTGCACCGTGGCCCCGCAGTAGTACACCGACGCCTCGCCGGGCACGAGGGGCTCGAAGTCCCGGATCTGCGCGGTGCGGGTGTCGTAGAAGCGCTGGGCCATGGGGGCGCGGTCCTTCCGGAGGGGCGGGGTCCTGACGGGGCTCTGCCAGCCTAGTCGGTGCGCCGACGCGGGCTCAGGCCGCGGGGACGACGAGCGCGGTCGCGATCCCGACCAGCCCCTCCCTGCGCCCGATGAACCCCAGCCGGTCCGTGGTGGCGGCGGAGACGGACACGGGGGCCCCGCCGAGGGCGGCGGAGAGGGCGGCCTCCATCTCCGCGCGGCGCGCGCCCACCTTGGGCCGGGGGGCGACCACCTGGACCGCCACGTTCCCGACGGCGACGCCCGCCTCCGTCAGCAGGCGCAGCACCTCGCGGAGCATGTCCGCGCCGGAGGCGTCCGCCATCTCCGGCCGGTCGACGCCGAACACGGCCCCGAGGTCGCCGAGGCCGGCGGCGGAGAGCAGGGCGTTGCACGCCGCGTGGGCGGCCACGTCCCCGTCCGAGGTCGCGGCCACGCCACGCTCGCCGGGCCAGTGGATGCCGCCGAGCCACAGGGGCCGGGGGGCATCCTCGGGTGCCCACGCGTGCACGTCGGTGCCGATCCCCACGCGCGGCAGGGGGGCGGCCGCGGCGGGGCGGGCGGGCTGGTCCATGGGAGTCTCCTCCTGGGGGATGCGGCGGGCGAGTTCGAGGCGGGCGAGGTCGAGGTCGGCGGGGGCGGTGACCTTGAACGCGGCCGGGTCGCCGGGCACCACCACCACCTCATGCCCCGCAGCCTCCATGACCATCGCGTCGTCGGTGAGCACCGCGGCGTCGAGCGTGGGGTCCGTGCGCACGGCCTCGTGGGCCGCCAGCAGGGTGTCCAGATCGAAGCCCTGCGGCGTCTGGATCGCGCGCAGTTCGGCGCGGGCCGGTGTGGCCGCGACGACGTCGACGCCGCCCCGTCCGGGGGTGACCTGCTTGACGGTGTCCGTCAGCGGCAGGCCCGGGACCGCGGCGACCACGCCGGTCTCGAGCGCCGCCGTGACGGCCCCGAACACGCTCGGCGGGGTCAGCGCGCGGGCGGCGTCGTGGACGAGGACGCGGCGGGGCGCCCCCGCCGGGGCGAGGTCGGCCAGAGCGCGGGAGGCCGCGGTGAGTCCGGCGCGGACCGAGTCCGCGCGCTCGGCGCCGCCCGGCACGCAGTGCACGGGCACGTCCAGGTGCGGGCCGGCGTCGACCTCGGCGGCCACGCGGCCGGCGTCGGCCCCCGCCGGCGGGGTGAGCACCACGACGGCGTCGAGGGCGAGCCCGGCGGCGCGTGCGGCGGCGACGGACGCCAGGCAGTGGTGCAGGAGGGTGCGGCCGTCCGCGAGGGGGGCGAGGGCCTTGGGCAGCCCGGCGCCGAGGCGGGTGCCGGCGCCGGCGGCGGCGATCACGAGGGCGGTGGGCATGGCCTCATCCTAGGGAGCGCGCCGGTGTCCGTGGCCCGGGACCCCCGGCGGCGACGGCCGGGGACGAGACAGGGGAGGGGCCCGCGTCGTGGACGCGGGCCCCTCCCCTGTCGTGTGCTGCTCGTCAGCCCTCGAGCACCTTGTCCAGGCGGCCCTCGGCCTCCTCCTCGGTGACCTTCTTGGCCAGCGCCAGCTCGGACACGAGCACCTGGCGGGCCTTCGCGAGCATGCGCTTCTCGCCGGCGGACAGGCCGCGGTTTTGGTCGCGGCGCCACAGGTCACGGACGACCTCGGCCACCTTGTTGACGTCGCCGCTGGCGAGCTTCTCCAGGTTCGCCTTGTAGCGGCGGGACCAGTTGGTGGGCTCCTCCACGTGCTCGGCGCGCAGGACCTCCATGACGTGCTCGAGCCCCTCCGCATCCACGACGTCACGCACGCCGACGAGGTCGACGTTCTCCGCAGGGACCTCGATGGTCAGGTCTCCCTGCGCCACCTTGAGCTTGAGGTACATCTTCTCCTCCCCCTTGATGGTGCGCATCTTGATCTCCTCGATCCGCGCAGCACCGTGATGGGGGTAGACGACGGTCTCTCCGACCTCAAAAACCATGTTGTTGTGCCCCTTTCAGTCGTCTCATTCTATCATGCGGCCTCGTCATGCCGCGCGCGCCGTCACATCTTCGGCCTCCGGATGTGATAGTGGACGACCCGGCGCCACGGGCCGGCCGGCGTCCCGGGATGCGGTAGCCTGACCTGGCAGGACCCCTGCCTCGGGGCTCCTGAGCACGTCATCGCACCTGAGGAGACCTCTGTGAAGAACGCATCCCGGCCCGCCCGGCGCCACCTCGCCGCAGGTGCGCTGGCCGCGGTCGCCCTGCTGGGCGCCACCGGCTGCTCCGCCGTGAGCCCGATCGCCACCGCCATCCAGTACTCCCCCTCGGACGGCATCAACGGCCAGGAGCAGGACTTCCTGAGCTACCGCAACCTCGCCCTCGTCGGCGACGGCGAGTCGGGCCCCGCCCGCCTGATCGGCACCGTGGAGAACACCTCCGGCCAGGATCAGACCTACACCTTCCAGGCCGAGGGCGGCGGCTCCGCGACCCTGAAGGTCCCCGCCGGCGAGAGCCGCAAGCTCGAAGACGAGGCGAACACAACCGTCCTGGAGCGCGAGGGCGTGTGGGTCGGCGAGAACCTGCCCGTGACCGTCTCCGGCAACGGCGGCACCGCCGACCTGGCCGTCCCGCTGCTGAGCGCCACCCAGGAGCAGTACCGTGACCTGCTCCCCGAGGGAGTCGAGCCCTCGGAGGAGGATCTCGTCGGGCACCTCCACGAGGAGACCCACCACTACGGCGAGGAGCACTGACCTCCGCCGGGCCTGCGCCCGGCACGCCACGGCCCCGGCCCCACCGCGAGGTGGAGCCGGGGCCGTCGTCGTCCCGGGTGCAGCGCGCCGGTCAGGCCTCGAACTTGTAGCCCAGGCCGCGCACCGTGACGAGGTAGCGGGGGCTCGAGGGATCGGGCTCGATCTTGGAGCGCAGGCGCTTCACGTGCACGTCGAGGGTCTTGGTGTCCCCCACGTAGTCGGAGCCCCACACGCGGTCGATCAGCTGGCCGCGGGTGAGCACGCGCCCGGCGTTGCGCAACAGCATCTCCAGCAGCTCGAACTCCTTGAGCGGCAGGGACACCTGCTCGCCGTCCACGGAGACGACGTGCCGCTCGACGTCCATGCGCACGGGGCCGGCGCTGATGGTCGCCGACATCGGCTCCTCCTGGTCCCCCTGACGGCGCAGCACGGCGCGGACGCGGGCCACCAGCTCACGCGAGGAGTACGGCTTGGTCACGTAGTCGTCCGCCCCGAGCTCGAGGCCGACGACCTTGTCGATCTCCGAGTCCTTCGCGGTCAGCATGATCACGGGGACGTTGGAGCGCTGGCGCACCTGACGACACACCTCGGTGCCGGACATCCCCGGGAGCATCAGGTCCAGGAGGATCAGGTCCGCGCTGTCGCGCTCGAAGACGCTCAGCGCCTCGTTGCCGTCGGCGGCGACGGTGACCTCGAACCCCTCCTTCTCCAGGAGGTAGGACAGGGGGTCGCTGAACGACTCCTCGTCCTCCACGATCAGAATGCGGCTCATGCGCTCGTCTCCTTCCGGGTCGGGGGTGCGGCCGAGGCGGTCACCCGGTGACCGCGCCGCTCGGTGACGTGGGCGGCACCCGGCGCGCCGTCGACGGCGACACCGTCCCCCCACTCGGGCAGGCGGATGGTGAAGGTCGACCCGCGGCCCGGCTGGGACCAGAGGGTGACCTCCCCTCCGTGGTTGATGACGACGTGCTTGACGATGCTCAGCCCCAGGCCCGTGCCGCCCGTCTGACGCGACCGCGCCGCGTCCACGCGGTAGAAGCGTTCGAAGACCCGCTCCTGCTCCTCCGGGCTGATGCCGATGCCCTGGTCCGTGACGGTGACCTGCGCGAGCCCGTCCACGGAGCTCAGGCCGATGCCCACCGTGGTGCCCTCCGGGGAGTAGCGCACCGCGTTGTCCACCAGGTTGCGCACCGCGGTCATCAGCTGGTCCTGGTCCCCGTGCACCACCGCGTCCACGCGGCCGCCCACGCGCAGCGCGATGCCGCGGTCCTCGGCGGTCAGGCGCAGGCGGTCCACGGCGTCCGCGACGACGGCGTTGAGGTCCACAGGCCCTCCGTCCTGGACCACGTCCTTGGCCTGCAGCCGGGAGAACTCGATGATGTCCTGCACGAGGGCCGTGAGCCGGCGGGACTCGACGCCCAGCCGTGCGGCGAAGCGACGCACCGCCTCCTCGTCCTCCGCGGCGTCGCCGATGGCCTCGGAGAGCAGGGAGATGGCGCCCACCGGCGTCTTGAGCTCGTGCGAGACGTTGACGACGAAGTCGTGGCGCATGGCCTCGGTGCGGGTCACGTCCGTGCGGTCGTCGGCGAGGATCAGGATGTACTCCTCGTCCAGCGGGGCCACGCGCAGCTCGACGACGAGGCTCGACTGCCCGAGGGGTCCTCGGGGCAGCTCCATGCGGCGCTCGACGATGACGCCGTCGGCCCGCACGGTCCGCGTGAGCTCCCGCAGCTGGTCCTGGACGAGCGAGTGCCCCCGCACCAGGCCCAGGGCGTAGGCCGCGGGGTTCGCGCGCACCACGCCGTCGACGTCGTCCACCACCGCGTACGCGCGGCCGACCACGGAGAGGACCTCGGCGGCGCCCGGCGCCAGGGTGGGTTCGCCGACCGTCAGGTCCACCGTCCGCGAGCGCTCGGACGCCCGGAAGGCCAGCATGGAGGCCACTCCGGTGAACAGTCCGACCGCTCCGCACAGCAGGCCGATGATGACGGGATCCACGGCACCAGACTAGCCTCTGGCGGCCCGGAGACGGGCTGCCCCGGCCCCGCCAGACGCCGGACGATCGGCGTTCATGGGCCGTTCATCTTGCCCTGCCAGGGTGGACCGTTGCCCCGGGGAGTCGGGGTCGGCGGCGCACGGGCGTCGCCGGGGAGAGGAGACCATGCGCGAGCTCTACCGAGCCGACCTCGAACGGCTGGGCCGCGACCTGACCGAGATCGCCCGCCTCGTGCACCGCGCCATGATGGACGCGCAGGCCGCCCTCGAGGCGGCCGACGTGCACGGCGCCGAACGGGTCATCTCGGAGGACGCGCGGATCGACCAGCTGCAGGAGTCCCTCGACGAGCAGGCCGTGCGCATCCTGGCGCTGCAGGCGCCCGTGGCCACGGACCTGCGCACCGTCGTCGCCACGCTGCGGATGAGCTCCTCGCTCGAGCGCATGGGCGACCTCGCCCGCCACGTGGCCCAGCTGACCCGGCTGCGCTACCCCGAGCACGTCATCCCGGAACAGGTCCGGACCGTGATCACCGCGATGTGCGACGCCGCCGTGGAGGTGGCCGAGGAGGTCGTCCTGCTGCTCGAGACCCAGGACCTGGCGCACGGGGACCGGATCGACGCCCTCAACGAGGACGTCAACGCGCTGCACCTGTCCGTCTTCCGCGCGATCGCCGCCCCGGACTGGAGAGCGACGCCGGCCACCACCACGGACGTCACGCTGGCCTCGCGCTACCTCGAGCGGTTCACGGACCACGGCCTGTCCGTGGCCGCCAAGGTGCGCTACCTCGTCACGGGCGAGTGGGCGACCCACCGCCCGGACGCCACCGGCTCCTGACCGTCCCCGACGCCACGGGCCGGGCCCCCAGGCGGGGTCCCGGCCCGTCGTCGTCGGACGCGTCAGTGCGCGGAGCCCTGGGCGGCCACGGCGGCGGCGCCGGCCGCGGCGGCCTCCGGATCGAGGTAGCGGCCGTTCGCGGTGATCGGCTTGAAGTTCTGGTCCAGCTCGTAGACCAGCGGGATGCCCGTCGGGATGTTCAGGCCCGCGATGTCCTCGTCCGAGATGCCGTCCAGGTGCTTGACCAGCGCGCGCAGCGAGTTGCCGTGCGCGGCGATCAGCACGGTCTTGCCGGCCTTGAGGTCGGGCAGGACCTGCTCCTCCCAGTAGGGCAGCAGGCGGTCGATGACCTGCTTGAGGGCCTCGGTGCGGGGGGCGTCCTTGCCCAGGTCCGCGTAGCGCTCGTCGCCGACCTGGGAGAACTCGGAGTCGTCGTCCAGGGCGGGCGGCGGGGTGTCGAAGGACCGGCGCCAGACCATGAACTGCTCCTCGCCGAACTCCTCCTTCACCTGGGCCTTGTCCTTGCCCTGCAGGGCGCCGTAGTGGCGCTCGTTCAGGCGCCAGCTGCGCTTGACCGGGATCCACTGGCGATCCGCGGCCTCGAGGGCCAGGTTGGCCGTGGTGATGGCGCGCTTGAGCAGGGACGTGTGGACCACGTCCGGGCGGATGCCCTCCGCCTCCAGCAGCTCACCGCCGCCGGCGGCCTCGGCGCGCCCCTTCTCGGTCAGCGGGACGTCCACCCAGCCGGTGAACAGGTTCTTCTCGTTCCATTCGCTCTGACCGTGCCGCAGCAGGACCAGCGTGTACGTGGTGTTCGCCATGTCACCATCCTAGGCGGACCCGTCCCGCCGCTCCCCTACGCTGGAGCCCATGGTGGAGAAGGCCCGGCGGCTGCGCGCGCGCACGACGCCCGGCCCCGGCCCCGCCCGGGGACCGCAGGGCCACATCACCCGCGGCACGACGGCGGCGCAGCGGATGCGCCGGGTGGACCGCTGGCTCACGGACGTGCACGGCCCCCTGCTGCGGCGCACTCCCCGCCCACTGGCCGTGGACCTGGGCTTCGGCGCGGAGCCGGTGACCGCCGTCGAGATGGCCCAGCGGCTGCGCGTGCAGAACCCGGCCCTCGAGCTGGTGGGCCTCGAGATCGACCCCGCTCGGGTGGCCCGGGCCCGGGAGCGGGCCGGCGACCTGCCGGGGGTCACCTGGGCGGTCGGCGGCTTCGAGCTGCCCGTGCCGCGGCCGCCCACCGTGGTGCGCGCGTTCAACGTGCTGCGCCAGTACCGGGAGGAGGACGTGCCCGCGATCTGGTCCCTGCTGTGCGCGGGGCTCGCCGACGACGGCGTCCTCGTGGAGGGCACCTGCTCCGAGGACGGCCGGCGGGCGGCCTGGGTGGACCTGCGTCGGGACGGGCCCGCGAGCCTGACCGTGGCCCTCAGGCTGGGGTCCTTCGCCCGCCCCTCGGACGTGGCGGCGCGCCTGCCGAAGGTCCTCATCCACCGGCACGTACCCGGCGAGCCCGTCCATCGGCTCCTGGCGGAGGCCGACGCCGCGTGGGCCGCGCACGCCCCGCTCGCGGCCTACGGGACGCGGCAGCGGTGGCTGGCGACGGTCGGCACGCTCCGCGCGGCGGGCTGGCCCGTGCTGGGCGGCCCGCACCAGTGGCGGCGCGGGGAGCTGAGCGTGCGCTGGGCGGCGGTGGCGCCGTCGTCATGAGGGCGGCGCCGACGGCGCGGGACCCTCAGCGGCGCAGGGCCGGGCCCATGTCCTGGCGGGGGCCGGCGAGGTAGACGCACGCCACGCACGCGGCCACGAGGCCGAACATGCCCATCCCGCCGCCGGCGAGCACGCCGAGGAGCCCGACGACGGCGGCGACGCCGGTGAGGATAAGCCAGAAGCTCCTGTCCCGGCCCCCGATGCGGGCGAAGTCGTCGGGGCGGCGCCGGACGACGTCCACCAGCGCCCAGACCTCGAGCCCGAGCGCGGCGATCGCCAGGACGCGGAACAGCCAGTGGTCGACGAGCAGGGCGAAGTGCATGGGGGCGCTCATGCCGGTCAGTCTAGGCGGTCGGCCCGGCCGGGTTCCCTCCCCGTCCGGGGCGGCGTCTAGGCTCGAGGCGTGAGCACCCAGACCGAGCATCGCGGCCTGTTCGTCGCCGTCGAGGGACCGGACGGATCCGGCAAGTCCACCCAGGCCCGCGCCCTGACCGAGGCCCTGCGCGCCGCGGGCCACGAGGTGGTGCTCACGCGCGAGCCCGGCGGCTCGGACCTGGGCGAGACGCTGCGAGAGCTGCTGCTGGACCCCGGGCACGCCCCCGTGGACCCCCGCACCGAGGCGCTGCTGTTCGCCGCGGCCCGGTCCGCCCACGCCGTCCGCACGCTGCGCCCCGCGCTGGCCCGGGGCGCCGTCGTCGTCACGGACCGGTATGTGGACTCGTCCGTGGCCTACCAGGGCGCGGCGCGCGGGCTGGGCGAGGCGCGGATCGCCGCCCTGAACGAGTGGGCCACGGACGGCCTCGTCCCCGATCTGACGGTGCTGATCGACGTGGACGCGGCCACCGCCGCGGACCGGCGTGACCGGCGCGCGGCGGGGGGCGAGGGCACCCCCG
Organism: Micrococcus sp. UYEF5; assembly: GCF_040546065.1. NCBI lineage: Bacteria > Bacillati > Actinomycetota > Actinomycetes > Micrococcales > Micrococcaceae > Micrococcus > Micrococcus sp. UYEF5. The sequence goes on along the minus strand of NZ_JBEPNB010000006.1, from coordinate 146,279 downwards.
ACCGCATGGAGCGGGAGACGGCGGACCGGCACGAGGCCCTGCGCGCCGCCTTCCTCGCGCGCGCGGCGGCCGCGCCCGAGCGGTACCTCGTGCTCGACGGCGCGCTGCCGCCGCAGGAGCTCACCGCCCGCGCGCTGGCCCGCGTCACCGCCCAGGCGGCCGACCGATGACGGCCCCCGCCCCCGCCGTGTTCGCGGACCTCGCGGGCCAGGAGGCCGCGGTGGCCCAGCTGCGCCGCGCCGCGGCCGAGGACCGTCCCACCCACGCCTGGATGTTCACGGGCCCGCCCGGCTCCGGCCGGTCGACGGCGGCGCGTGCGTTCGCCGCGGCCCTGCAGTGCGAGGTCGCGGACCCGGCGGCGCGCGGCTGCGGCGAGTGCCACGCGTGCCGCACCGTCCTCGGCGGCACCCACCCGGACGTGACCGTGCTGGCCACCGAGGCGGTGAGCTATCGGATCGAGGACGTCCGCGCCCTCGTGGAGGCCGGCCAGTCCACCCCCGCCACCGGGCGCTGGCGGATCTTCCTCATGGAGGACGCGGACCGCATGACGGAGCGCGCCACGAACGTGCTCCTCAAGGCCATCGAGGAGCCGCCGGCCCGCACGATCTGGATGCTGTGCACCCCGTCCCCCGCGGACGTGCTCCCCACCGTCCGCTCCCGCTGCCGGCTGATCACGCTGAGCATCCCCGCCGTGGAGCAGGTGGCGGAGCTGCTGCACCGCCGCGACGGGCTGGACCGCGAGACGGCGCTCACCACCGCCCGGATCTCCCAGTCGCACGTGGGCATGGCCCGCCGCCTCGCGCGGGACCCGGAGGCCCTCGAACGCCGCGAGCGCATCCTCTCCCTGCCGCTCCAGGCCACCGCCGTCTCCGACGCGATGGCCCTGGCCGCCACGTTGGCCGAGGTGTCCAAGGCCGAGGCCGAGTCCGCCGCCGAAGCCCGGGACGCCGAGGAGCTCGAGGCACTGCGCCGCTCCCTGGGCCTCGAGCCCGGCGAGCCCGTCCCGCCCAAGCTCCGCCACCACGTCAAACGGCTCGAGGAGGACCAGACCCGCCGGCGGCGCCGCGCCGTCCGGGACTCGCTGGACCGGGCCATGATCGACGTCATGGGCCTGTTCCGGGACGTGCTGCGCGTGCAGCTGGGGGCCGACGGCGAGCTCATCAACGAGCACCGTCGGGACGAGATCGAGGCGTACGCCCGCGGCACCGCCGGCGACTCGGCCGAGGTGCTCGCCCGGATCGACGCCGTCACCACGGCCCGGGAGCGCATCGCCGCCAACGTGCCGGAGCAGCTGGCCCTCGAAGCCATGATGCTGGCGCTGCTGCCCCGCCGGGTGCGCACCCCGCGACGTCGCTGAGCGGCCGCGCGGGGCGGGCCGGCGCCGGCTCAGCGGGTGCGGACCACCAGGTCCGGCACGTCGGCCAGGCCCGGCACCACCCGGTCCGCGCCCGCCGCCAGCAGGACGTCGTCCGCGTCGCGACCCGTGCGCACGCCGACCACGAGTCCGGCCCCCGCGCGGCGCCCGGCCGTCATGTCCTCCGCGGTGTCCCCGACCACGAGGACGCTGCGGACGTCGTCGTGGTCGAGACCGAGCAGGGCGGTGAGGATCATGTCCGGGTGGGGGACGCCGCGGCCGGCGTCGTCCGGGGAGAGGCTCAGATCCGCCAGGCCCATCCACCCCAGCGACTCGAGGATCATGTTCTGGGTGTGGCGGGCGTAGCCGGTGCAGAGGCACACGTGGAGGCCGAGGGCGCGCAGGCGGACGAGCGCCTCCTCCGCGCCCGGGACGGCCCGGACGCCGTGCTCGGCCAGCAGCGCGTCGAAGGCCGCCTCGAACGTGCGGGTCGCCGCCGCGGCCACCGCCCGGTCGGCGAACACGCGGGGGAACACGGCCGTGCGCGAGGTGGGCCGGAGCGCGCGGAACCGCCGAGCGGCGTCGTCGTGCTCCGGCGTGCCCGCCGGGACGCCGTGCTGGTCCAACGTGCGGGCGAACGCCGTGTCCTGGAGCCCGTGCTCCACGATGGACGTGCCGGACATGTCCACCACGGCCAGGCGGAGGGGCGCGGCTGACGAGGCCGCGGCGGGGGGTGCCGGGGTGCGAGGGGCGTGGGGCAGGCTCATGCGTCTCCCGTCGACGGTGTGTGCCCACCAGGGAACCGTCCCCGTCTGGCCGCGGCGTGGCCTGGGGGTGAACGCCTGCGGAAGGCGCGGGCCACAGTCGGTGGCCCGCGCGCCCGGCCGTGCGGTGGAATCGGGGCCGCGAAACCGGTATGCTCGTCAGCCGTGGCCGTTCACGGTCCGTGCCTCCTTAGCTCAGCTGGCCAGAGCAGCTCCCTCGTAAAGAGCAGGTCGCCGGTTCGAATCCGGCAGGGGGCTCCCCCGGACCCCGCCGCGTGATCACGCGGCGGGGTCCTCTCGTCTTCGGGCCGGCCGTCCGGGGCGCGCCGCCGTCAGAGCCCGGCTCCCAGCTCCTCCGCCCGGTCCAGGTGGCCGAGGGTGCGTTCGGCGTGCCGGCCGACCGACTCCGCCGAGCCCTGGCCGAGCCGGTACAGGGCGAGGGCCTGGGCGGTGGCGGCCAGCTCGTGTGCGGCGCGGGAGAGCTCACGGTGGACGTCGGCGGCCTCGGCCGGGATGTGCTCGCCGTCGCCCTCGTGGTCCCGGTGCAGGCGGACGCACAGGGCACGGACCGCGGGGAGCCGTTCCGTGAGGACGTTGCCGGCGTGGACCACGCCGTTGCGCTCCTCGTGGCTCAGCACGTCCGTGCCCCGCTGGCCCTCCAGCACCTGCCAGTAGCGGTCCAGGGCCCGGCTGAGTCGGTCGTGGGCACGGCGCCACAGCCCCGTGCCGAGCTCGCGGTCGTCGGCACGCTCCTGACGGAAGCGTGCGAAGGGCCCCCTCATGCGCGGTCGCCGGACGGCCGGCGCGCGTCGGCGGGGTCGGTGACGAGCACGACCTTGCCCGTGCGGGTGGCGGAGTCGAACCAGTCGAACGCCTCGGCGGCCTCGGCGAGCGGGAAGCACGCCCCGACGCTCGCGTCGATGCGGCCCGCCGCCACCAGGGGCCACACGGCACGTTCGGCCGCGGCCACGATCCCGGCCTTGTCCACGACCGAGCGGGAGCGGAGCGTCGCCCCCGTGAGCCAGCCGCGCTTGACCACCAGCTTCATGATGTTGAAGTCCTCCGGGACGGCGCCGCCCTGGACCGCGAGCGTCACGATGCGTCCCTCGGGGGCGAGCGCGGACACGTTGGGCGCCAGATACGGGCCGCCGACGACGTCGAGGATGACATCCGCGCCGTGGCCGTCCGTGACCTCCTTGACCCACGGGGCGAAGGCACCGGACTCGGCGGCGCGGTGGTCGAACATGTGCTCGGCGCCCAGCCGCCGACCGAGTGCCACCTTCTCCGGGCCGCCGGCGGTGCCCAGCACCCGTGCACCGAGCGCGGCGAGGAACTGGACGGCGAAGGAGCCGATGCCGCCGGTGGCGCCGTGCACGAGCACCCGGTCCCCGGCCTGCACGCCCGCCCGGCCCACGAGCGTCGAGTGCACCGTGCAGGCGACCTCCGGCAGGGCCGCCGCCTCGACGAGGCCGACGCCGTCGGGGACGGCCATGAGCTGGCCCGCCGGCACGGCGACGTACTCGGCGAAGCCGCCGCCGGCCAGGAGCGCGCACACCCGGTCACCGACGGCGAACCGCCCCTCACCCGGCATCCCGGCCTCGGGTCCCAGCGCCGCCACGGTGCCGGAGACCTCGAGTCCGGGGATCTCGGAGGCGCCGCGCGGCGGCGGATAGCGGCCCTCGCGCTGCGCGATGTCCGCGCGGTTGAGACCCGCGGCGGCCACGTGCACCAGCACCTCGCCCGGGCCGGGGTCCGGCACGGGCTCGTGGCCCACGCGGACGACGCCGTTGTCGCCGGCGCCGGTGAATCGCACGGCGCGCATCTGTGCGGGGACGTCCATGGGGGTCTCCTCCTCTGGTCGGGGGTCGAGGGTCGAGGGTCCATCCTCGCGCGCGGGGGCCGGACTCGCCACCGGTCGCCCGCCGGGCCACGGGCTAGAGTGGGTCCTCGACGCGGCGGCCCACGCCGTCGCGGTCAGGCCCGGGATGGTTGTCCGAGCGGCCGAAGGAGCCGGTCTTGAAAACCGGTGCGCGGTGACCCCGTGCCGAGGGTTCGAATCCCTCACCATCCGCGTGCACACGACGAGAGGCGGGGGGGGGGGGGGCCCCCCCCCCCGGGGGGGCCCCCCCCCCCCCCCGGGGGGGGGGGGGGCCCCCCACCCCCCCCCCGCCCCCCCCCCGGGCCGCGGGGGGGCCGCCCCCCCCCCCCCCCCGCCTCTCGTTCACCTGGAGGCCACCTGGATGTGATGGACTCCGCGCGTCACCCCGCCGTCCACCGGCGGCGCACCTCTGTCATCACGCATCCCGGGGAGAGCCATGCCCAGCCTGTTCCGCCGCCGTGCCGTCACCACGGCCGCCTGCACCGTCCTCGTCCTCGCGCCCGCGAGCGCGGCGCCCGCCCTCGCCGTCGAGACGGCCGCCGCGGACGAGACCACCATCTCGATCCTGTCCTTCAACGACTTCCACGGCGCGCTGTCCGCGGACTACATCGGCACGCAGTTCGCGGACACCGTGGAGGACTACCGCACCGCGTTCGAGGCCGAGCACGGCGCCGGCTCCACGCTGCTGACCAGCGCCGGCGACCTGATCGGCGGCTCGAAGTCCGTGTCCAACGTGCAGCAGGACAACCCGACGATCGACGTGATGAACGCGCTCGGCCTGGACGCGCTCACCGCCGGCAACCACGAGTTCGACAAGGGCCTGGACGACCTGCAGGGCCGCGTGGAGTCCCGGGCCCAGTTCCCGGTGCTCTCCGCCAACCTGGTGGACCCGACGACCAAGGAGCCCGTCCTCACCTCGCACGCCGTCTTCGACGTCCACGGCGTGCGCGTCGCGGTCATCGGCGCCTCCCCCAACGAGCTGTACGCGACCACCACCGGCGCGGGCCTGAAGGGCAACGAGGTCCTCGACGAGGTCGCCGCCGTGAACGCGGTCGCGGACGAGCTGGAGGCCCAGGACGCCGCCGACGTGATCGTGGCCTCGTACCACGACGGCGCCGCCGGCGCGGGCGAGCTGGCCGCCGAGCGGGCGGCCCGGGCCGAGTTCGACCGCATCGTCGGCGAGACCTCCTCCGCCGTGGACGTCATCTTCAACGCCCACACCCACCAGCTCTACCAGTACGACGCCGCGGCCGGCGGCGCCCACCGCCCCGTGATCCAGGCGGGCGCCTCCGGCAGCCACCTGGCCGCCGTCGAGCTGACCGTGGGCGCCGACGGCGAGGTCACCGGGCTCACCCCGCGCCTGCTGGCCCGGTCCACGCAGGCCCCCGCCGAGGCCGCCGCGGAATCCCCCGTCACCGCCCAGGTGTACGCGATCGAGCAGGAGGCCGTCGCGGTCTTCGAGGACCTGCAGGGCGAGGTCGTGGCCGACCTGTCCGCCTCCATCACCACCGACTACCAGAAGCTCATCGACGCCGGCGGCTCCTGGAAGGCCGGCGGCACGCGCGCCGCCGAGACCACCCTGGGCACCTGGGTGGGCGACGCCGTCAAGCGCGCCGCCGAGCAGGCGAACCCCGAGGTGGACCTCGGCGTGACCAACCCCGGCGGCCTGCGCTCCGAGCTGCTGACGGACCGCTTCACCGACGGCGGCGCGTTCCCGACCAAGCCGGCCGACCTCGTCGGTCGCCTCACCCTGGGCGAGCTGCTCGACATGGCGCCGTTCGGCAACACCATCACCTACTTCGACATCCCGGGCTCCTCCATCAAGCTGGCCCTCGAGGAGAACTGGCGGAACGACGTGCGCAAGTTCACCCTCGGCTGGTCCGAGGAGCTGACCTGGACCTACGACGAGTCCCGCCCGCAGGGGGACAAGGTGACCGGCGTGTGGATCGACGGCGAGCCGCTCCAGGCGGACCGCATGTACACGGTCGCCAGCCAGTCGTTCCTGTCCGACGACACCTGGACGACGCTCGGGGACCCGACCAAGGCCCCCGACGGCTACACCGCCTTCGCGACCGGCCGCCAGAACTTCGTGAACATGGGCCTGTTGGACTCCCAGGCGATCACGGACTACGCCCGCGCCCAGGACGCGGCCCGCGGCGCCGTCGCCCCGGACTTCGGCAAGAACGGCGTGCCGGTCACCGACGCCCCCGCCTCGGTCGAGGCCGGGCAGGCCGTCGGCCTGACCCTCGGGGACCTCGTGGTGGACTCCGACGGCGCCCCCGCGGCGACCGCGGTCGACGTCGCCTTCCGCACGGCCGGCGGCGCCGAGACCGCCCTGGGCACCGTGGCCGTCCCCGCGGGCTCCGAGACCGTCACGCTCTCCGGGATCACCGCCCCCGCCGCCGCGGGCACGGGCGAGCTCGTGATGACCGTGCGCTACGCCGACGGCAGCACGACCGTGGTGCGCCATGCCCTCGAGGTCACCGCGGCCCCGACCCCCACCGAGCCGGAGCAGCCCGCCCCGACCCACCCGGGCAAGGGTCATGGCAAGGGTCATGGCAAGGGCCATGACAAGGGCGCCGACCACCCGGGCAAGGGCCGCGTGAAGGGCGAGGACCACCCGGGCAAGGGCCGCGGCGTGCAGCGCGGCGCCGCCACGCACCCCGTCTTCTCCGCCCATGCCTGGCTGACCGCCGCGGGCCTGTCGCGCTGACCCATCGAGAACGAGACCGAGGACGACATGACCCCCCTGCCCCGCTTCGCCGCGCGCACCGCGGTGACCACCGCCGCCCTGGCCCTGCTCGCCCCCGCTGTGGCCCTGCCCTCCCAGGCCAGCCCGGCCGGCGACTCCCTCGTCATCAACGAGGCGTACACCAACGGCGGCTCCGCGAACGCCGTGTACACCCACAAGTTCGTGGAGCTCTACAACCCCACCGACCAGCCGATCAGCCTCGACGGCTGGTCCCTGCAGTACCGCTCCGCCGCCGGCACGGCCGCGACCCAGGGCACGGTCGCACTGTCCGGCACGGTGCCCGCGAAGGGCCACTTCCTGGTCTCCGGCGGCTCCAACGGCACCGCGGGCGCCGCCCTGCCGCAGGCGGACCTCGTGGCCGGCGGGGCGTTCAACCCCGCGGGCACCAAGGGCACGATCGTGCTCGCGCGCCAGACGGGCACCGTGACGGACCTGCCGGTCGGCTCCGTGGTGACCGGCCAGGTGCCGGGCGTCGCGGACGTGCTCGGCTACGGAGCCACGAACACCTTCGAAACGGCGGCTGCCGGCGCCCCCTCGGCCAACTCGGACCCGAAGTCCCTCACCCGCACGAACGGCGTGGACACGGACGACAACAGCGCCGACTTCACCGTCACCGACCAGGTCACCCCGACCAACGCCGCCGCCACCGGCGGCGAGCCGACCCCGGAGCCCGAGCCGCAGCCGACCCCGGCCGAGCGGATCACCATCGCCCAGCTCCAGGGCACCGGCACGGCCACCCCGTACGCCGGGCGCCAGGTGACCACCACCGGCGTCGTCACCGCCGTGTACTCCACGGGCGGCTACGACGGCTACTACATCCAGACCGCCGGCACCGGCGGCGACACCCCCGACGCCACCCCGGGCGCCTCCGACGGCGTGTTCGTGTACTCGCCGGACACGGTCGGCTCCGTGACGCTCGGCGACCACGTCCAGGTCACGGGCGAAGCGGCCGAGCACTACGGCCTCACGCAGATCAAGGTCGCCGCCGGCGGCGTGCTGCCGGTCGCCGAGCCCGGCGCCGTGGCCCCCACGCCGGTGGAGTTCCCGCTGGAGGAGGCCGACCGTGAGGCGCTCGAGGGCATGGTCCTCGCCCCGCAGGGCGACTGGACGGTCACGGACAACTACTCCCTCAACCAGTACGGCTCCCTCGGCATCGTCCCCGGCACCACGCCGCTGGACAACCCGACGTCGGTGGCGCTGCCCGGCGCCGAGGCCCAGGCCGTCGCGGCCGCCAACGCGCAGCAGCTGATCGTGCTCGACGACGGGGCCACCACGAACTTCATGCGCTCGCCGGGCAACCAGAACCCGCTGCCGTATCTGGACGCGGACCAGCCGGTGCGTGTGGGCGCGGGCCTGGAGTTCACCACCGGAGTCATCCTCGACTGGCGCTTCGACGCGTGGTCCTTCCAGCCGCTGGGCCACCTCACCGACGCCACGGCGGCCGCCGTCCAGCCCGTGACGATCGAGGACACCCGCCCGGCCGAGGCCGCCCCCGAGGCGGTCGGCGGCAACGTCACCGTCGGCAGCTTCAACGTGCTCAACTACTTCACGACCCTGGGCCAGGACGTGGCCGGCTGCAGCGCCTACCGCGACCGCGCCGGCACCCCCGTCACCACGAACGGCTGCCTGCCGCGCGGCGCCTACACCTCCGAGGCGTTCGCCCGCCAGCAGGAGAAGATCGCGGCCGCGATCAACGGCCTCGGCACCTCGGTGGTCGCGCTCGAGGAGATCGAGAACTCCGAGAAGTTCGGCCTCGACCGGGACCACGCGCTGGCCCACCTCGTGGAGGCCCTCAACGCGCAGGCCGGCGAGCAGCGCTGGGCCTTCGTCGCCTCCCCGGCCGAGCGCCCGGCGCTCGCGGACGAGGACGTCATCCGCTCCGCGTTCATCTACCAGCCGGCCGAGGTCACCCCGGTGGGCGAGTCGGTGATCCTGGACGACCAGACGAACTTCGACAACGCACGCGAGCCAATGGCGCAGCTGTTCCGCGCCGCCGACGGCACGTCCGAGGGGGCGGCCGGCACCGAGTTCGTGGCGATCACCAACCACTTCAAGTCCAAGGGCGGCTCCGGTGCGACCGGGGGCAACGTGGACGCGGGCGACGGCCAGGGCGCGTACAACGCGGACCGCGTGGGCCAGGCCGAGGCCCTCGTGGCCTTCGCCGAGCGCATGAAGGCCGAGACCGGCACCGACCGCGTCCTGCTGATGGGCGACTTCAACGCCTACGAGAAGGAGGACCCGATCCGCGTGCTCGAGGCGGCCGGGTACGTCTCGCAGGGCGCGCTCACGGGCGAGTACTCGTACGCGTTCGGCGGCGCCGTCGGCAGCCTGGACGGGATCTACGCCTCGCCGTCGGCGGCGACGGCGATCACCGGCCAGGACATCTGGATGATCAACGCGAACGAATCCGTGGCCCTGGAGTACTCGCGCCACAACTACGTGGCCGAGGACCTGTACTCCGCGGACCAGTGGCGGTCCTCGGACCACAACCCGATCCTGGTGGGCCTCCAGCTCGACGCGCCCGTGACCGAGCCGACCCCGGAGCCGGAGCCGGAGCCCTCCCCGGGCGAGACCTGCGACGGCGTGACCGATCCGCGCGGCGTGCCGGGCAAGCCCGCGAACTCCGTGCGCGAGTGGCTGCGCTGCGTGGGCGCGACCCCGGGCCACGGCGGTGACCACCCGGGCAAGGGCCACGGCCCGGAGCACCCCGGCAAGGGCCGCGGGCCGGCCCGTCCCTGACGGGGCGCGGGGCGCCGCCCCCGGCATGACGACGGCGGGTCCGTCCGGGATCCACCCGGGCGGCCCCGCCGTCGTCGTGGGGGCTCAGCCGGCGAGCACGGCCGCCGCGGCGGCGTCGGCGTCGGCGAGGAAGAGGGCACGTCCGGTCGGATCGGCCCCGGCCTCGGCCGCGATCGCGGTGCCCCACTGCACGCCCGAGAGCTGCAGGCCCAGCACGAACACGTCCGCGTGGGCCGTGCCGTCCGCGGCCCGCAGCCGGTACGGGCGGGCCGTGACGTCAAAGCCGGTGGCGGGCACGCGCACGCCCTCCTCGTCCTCCCACGTCCCGGCCGCGGCGACGCCGTCCGCCAGCATCTGACGGACCAGCGGGGAGGCGGCGGCCTGCACGCGGTTGGGCGGCATCATCGCCTCCACCAGCCAGGCCCCCTCGACGACGGCGGGCCCCAGCGAGTCCTGCGCTCCCACCTGGGGGCTGTGGGCGGTGAACCCGTGGTCCTCGGCCTCGACCACGGGCGCGGGGCCGGCCCAGGTGAGCAGGCCGGCCCGGTGCACCGCCAGCATCTGCTCGACGCGCCACAGGGGCGGGCCGGAGGCGAGGCCCTCGACCAGCGGCTCGAACCAGCCCTGGACGTCCCGGATGCGGGAGGCCTCGGCGATCCGACCCTCGGCGATCCACGCCTTGATCCGCAGTCGGCCGGCATGGAGCGCGCCGACGGCCATCATGAACGGGGACTCCTCCCCGAGGGCGGCCTCCACGCAGGCCTGCTCCATGAAGTCCGCGACGGCCCGCTGATAGTCCTCATGGGAGGCGAACACGGCGTCCTCGAACGGGGATCCATAGGCCAGGATGTCGAGGAAGCGGCGGCCGGGGGCGTACCGCTGGAGGAGCTCCTCGGCGTGCGCGGAGGTCACGGGGGCGCCGCGGCCGGCCTCCTCGAGCTGGCCGACGAGCTCCCCGAGGAACCGGCGCGCCTCGACGGGGCCGCCGAGCATCTCGGGCTGGGCCCGGACGAGCGTGGCGTAGTAGTGCCGGACCACGTCGCGGTGCAGCAGCGGCCAGAGGTGCTCGGCGAGGTCCAGGGCCCCGTGCCGGGCGGCGAGGGCGTCCACGGCGGCGTCGGAGAGGTAGCTGAGGGTGACGCCGCGGGGCACGAAGGCGTCCACCTCCGCCTTGGGCAGGTACGGGATGCCGCGGCGGGACATCAGGTGCAGGCGCGGCTCGTCCCCCGACGGCTCGTACCGCAGGGCCCGGCCGGGTCCGTCGCCGGTGCGGCGGTACACCCCGCCCCGGCCCTGGGTGAGCTGGGCCAGCAGGTCGAACGCGTTCAGGCCCATGCCCCGCACGAGGACGTCCGCCCCGGCCTCCACGGTCTCCCAGTCCACGTCCGAGGGGATCTGCGGGCCCTGGTAGTGCAGCTCGTCCCGGCCCCGCGCGGCGGCGGCCATCCGGTTCTGGCCGGGGCTGAGCTCCGCCGGCTGATGGCCCAGGCAGAGCACGACGGCGTCCGCGTCGAGCGCGGCGACCGCGCCGTCGGCGTCCCGCAGCTCCAGGCGGGCACCGCCGTCGGGCCGGGGGTGCAGGGCGGTGGCCTCGACGCGGTGCTCGACGACCTCGACGACCTCGGGGCGGGCGCGCAGCCCCGCGACGACGTCCTTGTACAGGTGCCGGAGGTAGCGCCCGTAGACCGCTCGGGCCGGGTACTGGTGGCGGCGCACGCCGAGGCTGGCCTCCGGGTGCACGCGACGCCACTGGTCGAAGGTCTGCGCGGCGGTGGAGGGGCGCAGACCGGGGTTGTCGGCGGCGCACGCGGTCGGGAAGAACGCGGGGGTGTTCATGAGGTACAGCTCGGACTGGTCCGTGCGCCACACCCGCCCTGGCCCGGGCGGATAGGGGTCCACGACGTCGATGCGCAGCCGCCGGGGGTGTGCGTCCGGGGCCGCGCCCTCGAGTCGGGCGAGGATCCGCTCCAGCAGCATGACGCCGCGGGGGCCGGCTCCCACCACTGCGAGGCGGCGATCGGCCACCAGGGGCTGGGACATGGGGCCTCCACTCTCCTCGGGATCGTTTTCACGCCTGCGGCGCGCGTATTCCACACAATATCGGTGGCCGTCAAGAGTCGCGGACCGCTTGCGCCACACTCCCACCGATCCCCCAGGATCCACAGCAGGCCCGGACGAAGAATCCGCGGAATCATGCGGATCGCGTCGAGATTCTGGGAGAAGTCTGGGAATTGGGAATCTGGGGGGCCGATGGTTGACGCCACTCGGGCCCATGGGGAATTGTGAATGAGCGTAAGGCAACAAAACACCGATTCAGAAGGAGAATTCCTCATGGACCGCAACGCTCTCGACCAGCTGCAGAACTCCACCGTCTTCGCCACCGACGGCGACAAGATCGGCTCCGTCGGTCAGGTCTACCTCGACGACGTCACCAACGAGCCCACCTTCGTCACGGTGAAGACCGGCCTGTTCGGCGCCCGCGAGACCTTCGTTCCGCTGCAGCAGGCCCAGACCACCGCCGACGGCATCACGGTGCCCTTCGAGAAGTCCTTCGTGAAGGACGCCCCGAACGTGGACGCGGACGGCTCGCTGACCCCCGAGGAGGAGCAGCGCATCTACGAGTACTACTCCATGGAGTACTCCGCCGCGGATCACGACGGCGACGTGCGTCGTGACGACGTGCGCACCGACGCCGGCGCCGCCGGCGTGGCCGGCACCGCGGGTGTGGCCGGCGTGGCCGACCGCCGCGACGAGGCCGTCGTGGACGGCGACCGCCGCGACGTGACCGACCGTGACCGCCGCGACGTGACCGACGCCGACTCCGTCGTCGTCAAGGACGAGCAGCTGAACGTCGGCACCGAGCGCCGCGCCTCCGGCCGCGTCCGTCTGCGCAAGCAGGCCTACACCACCACCGAGACCGTCGAGGTGCCCGTCACCCGCGAGGAGGTCGTGGTGGAGCGCGAGTCCGTCGACCCCGACTCCGCCGAGGCCCGCACCGCCGGCCGCGACGGCGACGTCGAGGTGACCACCTACGAGGAGACCCCGGTCGTCGACAAGACCGTGGACGCCGAGAAGGTCTCCCTGGGCAAGCGCCAGGTGCAGGACACCGAGACGGTGACCGAGGAGGTCCGCCACGAGGACGTCAAGGTCGACGGCGACGCCACCGATCGCGACCTCGACGGCCGCAACGACCGCAAGGACCGCATCTGATCTGAACGGACGCGTCGGCCTCAGGCCGGACGGCTGACAGATCACCCGGGGCCCCGGATCCATGGATCCGGGGCCCCGCTCGTGCGCGATGGTGATCCGCCCGTGAGCACGGCGTTCCTTTGCCCTGCCCTGGCCTGGCGCGCTAAGCTGGACCGGTCTGACCGCGCGTCGCCCCGTGCGAGGCGCGCCGGACGGAGGAGACGTGCCAGAGCGGCCGAATGGACTTCACTGCTAATGAAGGGCTCGACGAAAGTTGGGCCGGGGGTTCAAATCCCCCCGTCTCCGCGAGAGAGGGCCGGAATCCACGCGATTCCGGCCCTCTTCGCGTCTGCCGCGGGGACCTGACGTGCCGACCGACCGGTGACTAGCCCTCCCCGCGGCGCTCCCGCATGCGGCGCAGCAGCTCGTACGCCTCCGGCACGGAGAGCTCCGAGTGGCTGGACAGCTGGACGGCGGCGGACTCGAGGTTGCCGTCTCGCACCATGGCGGAGAGCTGATCGCGGAGCCACGGCGGCAGGTCCTGCGAGGAGAGGCGGACGGACTCCGTCCCCCGCATCACCTCGACCTCGAAGGGGAGCTCCTCCTCGGCGGGGGCGGCGGTCCACTCGGCGGGGACGGTCAGGGTCGTCAACTCGTCTGCGGGCGGCGCTGCTGAGTCGTGGTCGGCGTCCTGCCGGGCGTCGTCCTCGGCCACGGCGTCAGAGGTCTCGCGATCGGGCGTCTGGGCGTCCGGCTCCCCCCGCCCGCTCGAATCCTGTCCGGGCCGCTTCGGCCCGGGGGTCTCGGCCGGGGCCGCATCGTCCCGGTGGGGCTCCCCATGGTCGTCGGGAACGGGCCCCGCGACTCCGGCGGACGTGGCGTCCGGTTCCTGCACCGGCTCGGAGTAGACCTGCGGATGCACGGCGAGGGACTGCACGTCCATGACGGCGTCCTTCAGGCCGCGTCCCGTGTGGGCGCGGTAGTCGCGCACGGCCTCCATCACACGGCTCTGGGCGATGTGCCCGTACACGCGCCGATGGGCGTCCTCGTCCAGCAGCCCCGCCGCCAGACGCGCCCGCTCCGGTCCGATGTCCAGCCCGCGACCGGACGGCGTGCGCTGATCCGCCGCCTGACGCGCTCGACCAGCCGACATCCACCGGGCGGCGGCGAACGCGAGGGCGCCGATGACGACCACCGCGAGGACAGGGACGAGATATTCCATGCCTCCAGTCTAGGTGTGGCCCGCGAGGGCCATGCCGGCAGCCGCGGCGCCACATCACAACCTGGTCACAGTTCTGCCAGGGCTCCAGAGCCACCGGGGGGCCTCCCCTACGGTGGAACGTGGAGTCCTCCGTGTCTGGTCACGGCGGCCATGGAGGAGACACTCCGCCCGCCACTCGACCGAGCCAGGAGACCGCATGTCCTTCCCCCGCCCGTCCGCCCGCACCGTCGACACCCCCTCGCCCCGGCGACGCCGCTGGTGGGGGACGTCGGTGGCGCTCGCCCTCGTGCTGGCCGGCTGTGCCGCCCCGCAGGGGGACGAGGGGACGGCGGCCGGGTCCTCCGGCGCCACGGACGCGGCCGTCTCGTCGCCCGCATCTGCGGACGGATCGGAGGCCTCGTCGTCGCAGGGACGGTCCTCGGATGCGGCGTCGTCCGGTGAGGGCTCGCCGTCGGCCGCCGCGGACCCCGCGCTCCCCCTGGCCGCCCGCTCCCATGAGGACGTGCCGATGCGGGCCTTCACGGCGGAGGAACGCCCGCCGCAGTTCGTCCTCTTCTCCTTCGACGGTGGCCGTCAGGACGCGCGCTGGAAGACCTTCCTGGACGCGGCGGCGGACTCCGACGCGAAGTTCACGGTGTTCCAGTCCGCGATCAACCTCATCGAGACCGCCAACCGGGAGAACTACACGGCGCCCGGCAACGAGCCCGGCTACGTGGGCACGGAGTTCGGCGGCGACGAGGCCGAGGTGGCGCAGCGCATCGAGAACATCAACACGGCACACGCCGCCGGCCACGAGATCGGCACCCACTACGCGGGTCACCTGGGCGCGCCCACGAGGTACGGCGCAGACCAGTGGTCCACGGCCGAATGGAAGCAGGAGTACGGCTCGTTCACGGACATCCTCTCCGACCCCGGCGCCTACAACCCGGGCAGCTCCCTGCCGGCGCTGGAGGTCACCCCCGACGACGTCAAGGGCGGACGCCTGCCCTGCCTCGACGGGGAGTGGGACCAGCTCGTCCCGATGTGGAAGGACAACGGACTCGAGTACGACACGTCGCGTGCCGCGGCCGCCTCCGGCGTCGCCTGGCCCTACCAGGAGGACGGGATCTGGGAGTTCGAGATGCCGATGACCTGGTCCCCCGTGCTCGCCGAGAAGGACGCGGCCAGCCCGTTCGTGATGGCGATGGACTACAACTTCTGGATCTCCGGCAACGGCGGCAAGGACATCCCGGAGGACGTCTCCCGACTCACCGACTTCCAGTACCGCACCTACCGCTACATGTACGACTCGGCGTTCGCGGGCAACCGCGCCCCGCTGGTCTTCGGCAACCACTTCAACGACTGGGGTCTCAACGCGTTCAACCCGGCTGTGGAGAAGGTCATGCGGGAGGTCTGCGTCGAGGAGGACACCTACTGCGTGACCTACCAGCAGATGATCGCGTGGCTCGAGCTGCAGGACCCGGAGGTCCTCGCCGCCTGGCGCGACCAGGCCCGGTCCGCCACCGGCACGGATGCCGAGGCCCTCGGCTGGTGATCGGCGGGTCGACCCACTGACATCCGCCCCGACGACGGCCCCGGCTCAGCGCGCCGGGGCCGTCCCGCGTCCGCGCAGCACGACGACGGCGCTCACCAGGGCGGTCAGCACCAGGGCCAGGACCATCAGCACCGTCCCCGGCCACCCATGGGATTCGTGGAACACGCCGCCCAGCCAGCCGAAGAGGCTCGAGCCGGCGTAGTACGCGAAGTTGTACAGGGAGGTCGACTGGGCGCGGCCCGTGGGGGCGGCCGTCCCAGACCACGCGGAGGCCACGGCGTGGGCGGCGAAGAACGCGCCCGTCACGAGCACGAGGGCGGGCACCAGCACCGCCGGATGCGGGACCGACGTGAGGGCGACGCCCGCCGCCATGGCCGCCGTCGCGCCGGCCAGGACGGGCAGCCGGCCCACCCGCGCGGCCAGCCGACCCGCGCGCGGCGACGACCACGTGCCCGCGAGATAGGCGAGGAAGACGAGGCCGGCCGCCGTCGGCGTCCAGGAGAACGGCGGGTCGAGCAGGCGGTACCCCACGAAGTTGTACAGCGCCACGAACCCGCCCATCAGCAGCGCCCCCTGCAGGTAGACGGCGACGAGCTCCGGCGAGCGCAGGTGACCGCGCACGATGCGCACGAGCGTCGCCGGGGAGGTGGGCGACGGCGTGAAACGTCGGGCACGCGGCGTGATCGCCAGGAAGCCGACCGTGCACAGCACCCCGACCACGGTGACGGCCAGCATCCCGCCGCGCCACGAGGACGCCTCCGCGACGGGCAGGGCGAGGAGCCGGCCGGAGAGCCCGCCGAGGGTGGTGCCGGCGATGTAGGTGCCGGCGGCCGCCGCGACCGCGTGCGGGACCACCTCCTCCGCCAGCAGCGCCACGGCGAGTCCCGCGACACCCCCGTGCGCCATGCCCTCGAGCAGGCGCAGGCCCAGCATGGCCTCGAACGTGGGTGCGAGGACGCCCGTGAGCGCGCACGCACTGGCGGAGACCATCGAGACCACCATGGCGCGTCGGCGGCCCCACCGGTCCCCGGCCACGGACCACGGCACCACCGACAGGGCGAGGCCGAGTGTGCTGGCGGAGACGAGCAGGGCGGCACGGTCCGCGGGGACGCCCAGGTCGTCGCTGACCAGCGGCAGCAGGCCCTGCGGGGAGTAGAGCTGGGCGAACGTGGCCACCCCCGCCAGGAACAGCCCGATCAGCAGCCTGCGGTACGCGGGCTCCCCGGGAGCGGCCGGCGCGGGTCCCGACGGCGGGACGGCCGGGGGCCCCGCGCTCGGGGGCGGAGTGGTCGGGGGCACGCCCTCACTGTATCCAGGCTGTCCACTACGATCGGTCGGGTGACTACCTCGACCCCCTCCCTCGACCTGCACGACTCCTTCAAGGCGTACGACGTCCGCGGCATCGTGGGCGAGTCCATCACGGCGGAGAGCGTCCGCGCGGTGGGCGCGGCCTTCGTGGACGTGCTGGGCCTGGCCGGTCAGACCGTGCTGGTCGGCGGGGACATGCGCCCCTCCTCGCCCGCGTTCATGACGGCCTTCGCCGAGGGTGCCACGCGCCGCGGCGCCGACGTCGTCACCCTGGGGCTGATCTCCACGGACATGCTCTACTACGCGGCGGGCGTGAAGCAGGCCGCGGGCGTGGTGTTCACCGCCTCGCACAACCCGGCCGAGTACAACGGCATGAAGATGGCCCAGGCCGGCGCCGTGCCGGTCTCCTCGGACACCGGGCTGTTCGAGATCCGCGACGCGGCCCAGGCCTACCTCGACGCCGGTGAGATCCCCGCGGCCGAGACCACCGGCACCGTGACGGAGGAGGACATCCTCCCCGGCTACGCCGCGTACCTGCGCTCGCTCGTGGACCTGACGGGGGTGCGCCGCCTGAAGGTCGTGGTGGACGCGGGCAACGGCATGGCGGGCAAGACCACCCCGGCCGTCCTCGGCGACGCCGAGCTGGCCGCCCTGCCGCTGGAGATCGAGCCGCTCTACTTCGAGCTGGACGGCACCTTCCCGAACCACCCGGCCAACCCGCTGGAACCGGAGAACCTGCGGGACCTGCAGGCCGCCGTCGTGGAGCACGGCGCGGACATCGGCCTGGCCTTCGACGGCGACGCCGACCGCTGCTTCGTGATCGACGAGCAGGGCGCCCCGGTCTCCCCCTCCGCGGTCACCGCCCTGGTGGCCCGCCGCGAGATCGCCCGCGCGAAGGCCGACGGCGAGCAGACCCCCGTGGTCATCCACAACCTGATCACCTCCCGCGCCGTCCCCGAGCTCGTGGCGGCCGACGGGGGCCGGGCCGTGGAGACCCGCGTGGGCCACTCCTTCATCAAGGCGGTCATGGCCGCCGAGTCCGCCGTCTTCGGCGGCGAACACTCCGCGCACTACTACTTCCGCGACTTCTTCAACGCGGACACCGGCATGCTCGCGGCCATGCACGTGCTGGCGGCCCTGGGCGGCCAGGAGCAGCCGCTGTCCGAGCTGGCCGAGGAGTACGAGCCGTACGTGGCCTCCGGAGAGATCAACTCGCAGGTCGCGGACAAGGACGCCGCCGTGGCCGCGGTGGTGGCGCAGTTCGCCCCCGCCGTGGGCGAGGGCGTCGGCGAGGGCCAGGCCGTGCACGAGGACTTCGCCGGGGTGGCCACCACGGTGACCCGCATGGACGGCACCACGGTCGCCGCCCAGGACGGCACGTGGTGGTTCAACCTCCGCCCGTCCAACACGGAGCCGTTCCTGCGCTACAACGGCGAGGCCCGCACGGCCGCCACCATGGAGGCGCTCCGCGACGCCGTGCTGGCGATCGTCCGCGCGGAGCGCTGACCTCGGCGGCTCATCCGGCCTGGGCCAGGACGAGCGGCAGCACCCCCTGGGCGCCGGCCTCGCGCAGCACCCGCGCAGCCTCGGCGAGCGACCACCGCGAGTCGACGAGGTCGTCGACCAGCAGCACGGGGCCGTGGCGGCCGGCGTCCGGGGCGGTGCGCAGCATCTGCGCCATCGCCTCGGGGACGGCGAACCGGCCGTACACGGACCCGAGCCGGTAGGCGCTGTTGCCGCCCGGCCCGGCCGTGGGGCCGCCGCGCGCGTGCTCGAGCGAGCCGAGGAACGGCAGCCGGCCGATCCGGGCGATCCCCTCGGCGAACGACCCCACCAGCTGCGGGCGGGTGCGCGAGGGCATCGCGACGACGGCGATCGGCCGCGTCCGCCACCCCCAGCCGGCCAGGACGTCGACGGCGCCCCGCAGGACCTCCTCCGGCACCGGGGCGTCCTCCCGGTCCAGCAGGTCCCGCAGGACGGTGCCCCACCCGAGGTCCGTCAGGCGGGCGAGCGCGCGACCCTCCTCGGCCTGTGACTCGGGCGCGATGCGCCCCTTCACGGGCACGCCCAGCCGGTCCATGCCCGAGGGCCACATGCGACGGGGCTCGATCGGCACGCCGGTGCGGCGCAGGGCGGCCTCCGCGCGCTCCCCCGCCGCCCCGTCCGATCCCGTCGGGTACCAGGGGCCGGCGCAGACGTCACAGCGGCCGCACGGCGCGGCGGTGGGGTCGTCCAGGGTGCGGGCCAGGAACTCCATGCGGCACCGGTCCGTGGTCTGGTAGTCGAGCATGAGCCGCTCCTCGGCCCGGCGCGCCTCGGCCACGCGGGCGTACCGCTCGGCGTCGTACGTCCACTCCCGCCCGGTGGCGCGCCAGCCGCCGCCCACCCGCTCGACCGCCCCGTCCACGGCGAGGACCTTGAGCAGCAGCTCCAGGGTGGTGCGCTTGATCCGCACGGCCGGCTCGAGCGCCGCCACGGAGAGGGCCCCGCCGTGGTCCGCGAGCGCCCCCAGCACGGCGCGCGCCTGCTCCTCGTCCGGCATGGAGGCGGTGGCGAAGTACTCCCAGATGCGACGGTCCTCGGGCCCGGGCAGCAGGAGCACGTCCGCGTGGTCCGTCCCGCGGCCGGCACGGCCGACCTGCTGGTAGTACGCCACGGGCGAGCCCGGCGCGCCGAAGTGCACCACGAACGTCAGGTCCGGCTTGTCGAAGCCCATGCCGAGCGCCGAGGTGGCCACGACGGCCTTCACCCGGTTGGCCTTGAGGTCCTCCTCGATCTCGGCGCGCCGCTCCGGGTCCGTGCGGCCCGTGTAGGCGACCACCTCGTGCCCCGCCTCGCGCAGGGCGCGCGCCGTGTCCTCGGCGGCGGAGACCGTGAGGGCGTAGACGATCCCGGAGCCCGGCAGGTCCGCGAGGTGGTCGAGGAGCCAGGCCAGGCGCGCGGCCGGGCTGGGCATGCGCAGCACGCCCAGGCGCAGCGAGGCGCGGGCCAGGGGGCCGCGGAGCACGAACACGTCCTGCTCGGAGGCGACGCCGAGCTGCTCCACCACGTCCGCCACCACACGGGCGTTGGCCGTGGCGGTGGTGGCCAGCACGGGCACCGCGCGCGGCCCCTCGGCGGGAAGCAGCCCGATCAGGTCCCGGATGCGGCGGTAGTCCGGCCGGAAGTCGTGGCCCCAGTCGGAGATGCAGTGGGCCTCGTCCACCACGAGCAGGCCCATGCGCGCCACGAGGTCCGGCAGCTGCTCGTCCCGGAACCGGGGGTTCGTGAGGCGCTCGGGCGAGATCAGCAGCACGTCCACCTCGTCCGCCGCGAGCCGGGCCCGGACCTCGTCCCACTCCGTGGCGTTCGCCGAGCTCACGGACACCGCGCGCACGCCCGCCCGGGCGGCGGCCGCGACCTGGTCCCGCATGAGCGCGAGCAGCGGGGAGACGATCAGCGTGGGCCCCGCGCCGCGGGCGCGCAGCAGGAGGGAGGCCACGAAGTACACGGCGGACTTGCCCCAGCCGGTGCGCTGCACCACCAGGGCGCGGCGGCGGTGGGCCACGAGCGCCTCGATCGCCTCGAACTGCCCGTCCTTGAATCGCGCGTCCGGCCGGTCCACGAGCCGACGCAGGACGGCCAGGGCCTCCTCGTGCAGCGCGGCGTCGCCCCCCGGCACGGAGGTCTCGGGGAGGCGGGGGCCGGCGTCGGGGTGCGAGGTGGCGTCCATGGCGTCAGTATGCCAACCGGCCCGGACACCGCAGGCGCGGCGGCGCCGTGCACCGGTGGGATGATGGCGGGATGAAGCTGAGCGCCTACACCGACGTCTGCCTGCGTGTGCTGATGACGCTCGCGGCCGCCGAGGGGGAACGGCTCACCAGCCAGCAGATCGCGGACCGGATCCAGGTGCCCTACAACCACGTGATCAAGGCGGTCGCCGAGCTGCGTCGCCGCGGGACCATCGAGGTGCTGCGCGGTCGGCATGGCGGGGCCATGATCGCCGCGGCCGGTCTGGACCAGCGTGTGGGCGAGCTCGTGCGCTCGCTGAGCAGCCGCGACGAGGTGATCGACTGCGCCGGGCGCGACTCCGGGGTGGCGTGCCCCTACGCCGGCGACTGCCGCCTGCGCGGCGCCCTGCACCGCGCACGCGAGGCCTTCCTCGCCGAACTCGACACCGTGCGGATCCGGGATCTGGTGAGCGCTGGGCCTGTCGGCGGGCCCGTGCTGCTGGGCCTGCCGGAGATCCCCGTGGCGCACTGAGGGAACGAGCCGGGGGCGAGTTCCCGACGGCGACGGCCGGGTGTAATCTGGCAAAATCAGCGCAAGATTCCCCACCGAGGAGACGGAGACCCCCGTGCTGTCCGAGAAGTCCCGCCCCGTCATCGAGGCCACCGCCGCCGTCGTCGCCGAGCACATGCCGGAGATCACGCCCCTGTTCTACGCCCACATGTTCGAGGCCCACCCCGAACTCCTCGACGGCGTCTTCTCCCGCGCCAACCAGCGCAACGGCGAGCAGGCCCAGGCCCTCGCCGGATCCATCGTGAAGTTCGCGGTGCACCTGCTCGAGAACCCGGGCACCCTGCCCGAGGCCGTCCTGTCCCGCATCGCCCACAAGCACACCGCCCTCGGCATCGTCGAGGAGCAGTACCCGATCGTCTACGAGAACCTCTTCTGGGCCATCGGCGAGGTGCTCGGCGACGCCGTCACCCCCGCGGTGGCCGACGCCTGGACCGAGGTCTACTGGCTCATGGCCGACGCCCTCATCAAGATCGAGAAGGGCCTCTACGCCCAGCAGGCCAACGACAGGATGTGGACGGATTGGAAGGTCGTCGCGAAGGAGCCCACCGGCAACGCGGCCGTCACCTTCCGCTTCGAGCCGGCCGACGACACCCCGCAGACCCGCGGCAAGGCCGGCGGCTACGTGTCCGTACGACTGAAGGTCGAGGACGGCCTGCGCCAGTGCCGCCAGTACTCCCTCTCCGAGAAGGCCGGGTCCGCCACCGAGCGCGTCATCACCGTGAAGCTGGACGAGGGCGGCGAGGTCTCGCCCACGCTCATCCAGAGCGTGGAGGTCGGCGACGTCATCGAGCTGTCCAACCCCTACGGCGACATCACCCTCGAGGACGAGGACTCCACCGCTCCCCTGGTCCTGGCGACCGCCGGCATCGGCATCACCCCGGCCGCGGCGATCCTGGACACCCTCGCCCAGCAGGGCTCGGACCGCCAGGTCCTCTTCTTCCACGGCGACGCGTCCTGGGAGGCGGTGGCCCTGCGCGAACAGGTGACGGAGTCCCTGGCGGCGCTGCCGCACGGTGACGCCCGCCTCTTCCTCGGGGTGCGGCCCGAACAGGACCCCGAGGGCGTCACGACCGTCGAGGGTGTGATGCACTTCGACGACGTCGAACTGCCCCGCGACGGGCACTACATCCTGTGCGGCCCGCTCGCGTTCATGCAGTCCACCCGCTCGAAGCTGATCGACGCCGGCGTGCCCGCGACGTCCATCCGCTACGAGATCTTCGGCCCGGACCTCTGGCTCGCCGCCTGATCCGGCCCCGGAACGCGGAACGGCCCGCACCCCTCACGGGGTGCGGGCCGTTCCGCGTGCGGCGGGGCTCAGGCCTGGGCGAACCGGGCCTTCTGCGCCTCGAAGCGCTCGCGCACGACGGCGGGCAGCGACTCGCCGAACCGGCCGAGCCACTGCTCGATGAGCTCGTTCTCCTCGGCCCACTCCGCGGCGTCGACCTTGAGGGCGTCCTCGAGGTCCTCGGCCGACACCTCGATGCCGGACAGGTCGAGCGAGCCCGCGGCCGGCACGAGACCGATCGGGGTCTCCTCGGCCTCGGCCTTGCCCTCGAGGCGCTCCACGACCCACTTCAGGACGCGCGAGTTCTCGCCGAAGCCGGGCCAGGCGAAGCCGCCGTCGCGGTTGCGGCGGAACCAGTTGACCAGGTAGATGCGCGGCAGCTTCTCCGGGTCGGCCTTGCCGGACTCCCTGACCCAGTGGGCCAGGTAGTCGCCGGCGTCGTAGCCGAGGAACGGCAGCATGGCCATCGGGTCGCGGCGCACGACGCCCACGGCGCCGGCGGCGGCCGCGGTGGTCTCCGAGGAGAGGGTGGCGCCCTTGAGGATGCCATCCTCCCAGTCGAAGGCCTCGGTCACCAGTGGCACGGTGGTCTTGCGGCGGCCGCCGAACAGGATGGCGTCCAGCTTCACGCCCCGCGGGTCGCGGTACTCGTCGGCCAGCATGTCCGTCTGCTCGATGGGCGTGCAGAACCGGGAGTTCGGGTGGGCGGCCGGGGTGCCGGACTCGGGCGTCCAGTCGTTGCCGCGCCAGTCGGTGAGGTGCTCGGGGACCTCGTCCGTCATGCCCTCCCACCACACGCCGCCGTCGTCGGTGAGGGCGACGTTGGTGAAGATGGAGTTGCCCTTGGAGATCGCGCGCATGGCGTTCGGATTGGTGGACCAGCCGGTGCCGGGGGCGACGCCGAAGTAGCCGGTCTCCGGGTTGATCACGCGGAACTCGCCGTCCTTGCCGGCGCGGATCCAGGTGATGTCGTCGCCCAGGGTCTCGGCCTTCCAGCCCTCGATCGTGGGGTCGATGAGGGCGAGGTTGGTCTTGCCGCAGGCCGACGGGAAGGCGCCGGTGATGTGGTAGGACCGGCCCTCGGGGTTGGTCAGCTTGAGGATCAGCATGTGCTCGGCGAGCCAGGCCTCGTCCCGGGCCATCACGGAGGCGATGCGCAGCGCGTAGCACTTCTTGCCGAGCAGGGCGTTGCCGCCGTAGCCGGAGCCGAAGGACCAGATGGAGCGCTCCTCGGGGAAGTGCACGATCCACTTGGTCTCGTTGCACGGCCACGGCACGTCCTGCTCGCCCGGCTCCAGCGGGGCGCCCACGGAGTGCACGGCCGGCACGTAGAAGGCCTGCTCGCGGGACATCTTGTCCAGCACGTCCTGGCCGATGCGGGCCATGATGCGCATCGAGAGGACCACGTAGGCGGAGTCGGTGATCTCCACGCCGTACTTCGGGTCCTCGGCGTCGAGGTGGCCCATCACGAACGGGATCACGTACATGGTGCGGCCACGCATGGCGCCGGTGAACGCGTCGTCGAGGATGCCGTGCATCTTCGCCGGGTCCATCCAGTTGTTGGTGAAGCCGGCGTCCTCCTCCTTCTCGGAGCAGATGAAGGTGCGGTCCTCCACACGGGCGACGTCGGCGGGATCGGAGAACGCGGCGAAGGAGTTGGGGAACTTGTCCTCGGCCAGGCGGGTCAGGGTGCCCGCCGCCACGAGCTCGTCCGCGAGGCGGTCGCGCTCCTCCTCGGAGCCGTCGACCCACTGGACGGAGTCCGGCTGCGTCAGCTCTGCAATCTGAGCGACCCACTCGCGCAGCTGGGCGTAGTCCGTGGGCGCGTCCGCCAGGGCGCGATCCGCGAACGAGGTGGTGGCGTTGTCAGCCATGGTGGAGAGTCCTCCCATTGGGGTCCGGGGCCGTTCCGTCCCGTCCACTCCGATGCGTGCACCGCCGAAGCGCGCACCACATCGTTGTGGCCGCACGGTCCTGCCATGGTACCCGAGCCCGGCTATCATGGCCGCGCCCCCGCCACACCCCCGACACAGACCGCCGCAGACCGTCGATTTGCACTTCGCCGGAGAGGTCCTGTAGTGTTCTACGAGTTCGAGCCGCTCCGGCGGATCGGATGATGCGCCCATAGCTCAGCTGGATAGAGCGTCTGTCTACGGAACAGAAGGTCAGGGGTTCGAATCCCTTTGGGCGCACGATCGGAAGGCCCCGCTCCTGCTGGAGCGGGGCCTTCGTCATGTCGGCGCGCCTCTGCCACGCGCGCCGCCGCGGAGGTCAGCGCCCCGGAACCACGAAGTGCGTCAGGGCGGCGTCGCGGCCGTCGAGCTCGGCCCACGGCTTCTCCACCCGGAACACCTGCATCCCGAGCGTCGGGTAGTGCTCGCTCATGCGCAGCGCCGCGTCCTGGTCCGAGTCCAGGCTCATCAGCCGCATGCCCAGCTCCTGCACCCACGGCATGTGGCCCACCACCAGCAGCCGTCGCGTGGTCTCCTCCGTCTCGTTGACGACGGCCAGGGCCCGCGCCGCGTCGGCCCCGTAGAGCCGCGGGTCCAGGTAGGGCGTGGGTGCCAGCTCACCCAGGCGCTCGCACACCCACACGCACGTCTGACGGGTGCGCAGCGCATCGGAACACACGACGGCGTCCGGGACGAGGTCGTGCTCGCGGAGCCAGTCACCGGCGGTGGGCGCCTGGGCATGGCCTCGCTCGGCGAGCGGGCGGGCGTGGTCGTCGGCCGCGTCGGGCCAGCCGGCCTTGGCGTGCCGGAGGACGATCAGGGTCTTCGCGTCGGCGGTGCTCATGCCGCCAGGCTACGGCGACGGCCCCCGCTCGGGTGAGCGGGGGCCGTCGTCGGACACGGGCGGGCGCGGGTCAGATGCTGTACTCCGGCGCCGCCCACACGACCACCTCGGGGTGGCGGTAGAAGCGGTAGCCCTGGCCGCGCACGGTGCGCACGGTGTTCGCCAGGCGGCCGAGCTTGGCGCGCAGTCGGCGGATGTGCACGTCGATGGTGCGCTCGTTGGGCACCTCGTCGGCGTTGCGCCACAGGGCGTCGAGCAGCTCCTCGCGGCCGACGGTGCGCTCACCGTTCTCCACGAGGTAGTTCAGGAGCTCGAACTCCTTGAAGGTGAGGTTCAGCGACTCGCCGTCCAGCTGCACCTCGCGCCGGGACAGGTCGATCAGCACACCGGGCTGGCGCGTGGACACGGGGGCCGGCGCCTGTGCCAGGTCGGGACTGGCACCGCCCTGCACGGTCGGATCGCCGAGCACCTGGCGCACGACCTCGAGGTCGCGGCCCTCGGCCCCGGCGGGGGCCAGGGCGACGGCGGCGTGCGACTCCGCCCCGGGGACGAGGGACTCCACGTAGTGGCGCAGCTCGTTGGCCAGCCGCGTGAGGGAGGTGCCGGCGGCCGAGGCGGCCAGCTCGTCCATGCCCACGTAGATGACGAACCCGCGGGCCTCGTTCTCCCGGGCCACCGCCTGGGGACCCGGGATGCCGTTCGGCGCCAGGACCGGCGTCGGCGCCGTCTGGGAGTCGGGGGCGTCGGTGCCACCGGCCAGGCGCAGGCCTGCGCGGGCCTGGCCTCGGCGGGACATGCCGTCGGCCCGGCGCTGCGCGTTGCGGACGGAGATGTGCACGTATCCGGCGGACTGACCCATGGCCACCACTCCTCTTTCGGCTCATGGCCCCTCCACCGCTCGGTCGGTGCGGCGGACGAGGCGTCACATGACAAGAATGTGACTTCACCGAGGGGACTGGCAAGTAACGTTCGCACTTTTGTCTCATTATTTGAGAAGAAGAGTCCTGAATGTGCTCAACATCACTATTCGCGGATCGGAATAGCGTCGCGCCGTCGCTCGGCTCGCCCGCGGGACTCTTTTCATTGTTCGACAGGGGAGAGTGCACCGCAGGACCAGTGCGTATGCGGAATATTTATGCAGGCGACTTCCAGGCATTCCATATGACGCCATGATGACGGGTCACAGCGGGCCATGACGTCCACTAAATGGACGACACATTCGCGGCTCCGCTTGACGTCCCCGCCGGAGACGCTCCCGTGAGACGACCACGGTCCCCGCCGGGTGGGGGCGGGGGCCGTGGTCGTCTCGTGGCGGACGCGGAGGTCCGTTCAGGTCATTCCGCCAGACCGTAGAGCCGGTCGCCGGCATCGCCGAGGCCGGGGACGATGTAGGACCGCTCGTCCAGGCGCTCGTCGACGGCGGCCAGGTACAGGTCCACCTCGACGTCGCCCAGCGAGGCCTCCAGCCGCCCGATGCCCTCGGGCGCTCCGAGCAGGCAGAGGCACGTGACCCGCGCCGCGCCGCGCTGGTAGAGGAAGCGGATGGCCTCGATCAGCGTGCCTCCCGTGGCCAGCATGGGGTCCAGGACGAACACGTGACGCCCGGACAGGTCGGCGGGCAGCCGCTCCGCGTAGGTGACGATGTCCAGCGTCTCCTCATTGCGGGCCATGCCGAGGAACCCGACCTCGGCGGACGGCGCCATCTTGGTCATCCCCTCCAGCATCCCGAGCCCCGCGCGCAGGATCGGCACGACCAGCGGACGCGGGCGGGCCAGCCGGAAGCCGGTGGTCTCGGTCACCGGGGTCTCGATCCGCACCTCCTCCATGGCCACGTCGCGCGTCGCCTCGTAGGCGAGCAGCATCACGAGCTCCTCCGTGAGCTGCCGGAAGATCATGGACGGGGTCTTCTTGTCCCGCAGGACGCTGAGCTTGTGGGCCACGAGCGGGTGGTCGACGATGTGGACGCGCATGGCGCCCACGGTACCGCCCACGCGCGCCCCTGCGCCCGTCCCCGCGCCCGCGGGGGCGCCGACACCGCCGCTAGGCTGGCCGCGTGTCCGCCCCCGTCCCCTCCCCCGCGCCCACGGCCGAGCAGGAGCACGCGTGGATGGGCCTGGCACTCCGGGCCGCCCGCGTGGCCGGAGCGGCCGGCGACGTGCCGATCGGAGCCGCCCTCGTGGCCGGCGACGGGGCCGTCCTGGCCGTCGTCGGGAACGAGCGCGAGCAGCACCACGACCCCACCGCCCACGCCGAGGTCCTCGCGCTGCGCCGCGGGGCGGAGCTGCGGGCCGCCGCCGGGGCGGGCGACGGCTGGCGCCTGACGGACTGCACCCTCGTGGTGACCCTGGAGCCCTGCCCCATGTGCGCCGGTGCGCTGCTGCTGGCCCGCATCCCGCGCGTCGTGTTCGGGGCATGGGACCCGAAGGCGGGCGCGTGCGGCTCGGTGCTGGACGTGGTCCGCGACCCCCGCTTCAACCACCGGGTGCAGGTCCGCGCCGGCGTCCGCGCCGAGGAGAGCGCGGCGCTGCTGCGGGGGTTCTTCGCGGCACAGCGCGGCTGAACGCGCCCGCGCCCGACGACGGCGGGCGGCCGGTTTGGGCGCGCCGCCGCGGCTCGGGTAGGGTGTCCTGGTCTGGTGACGTGTCCGAGCGGCCGAAGGTGCAGCACTCGAAATGCTGTGTACGGTAACCCCGTACCGTGGGTTCAAATCCCACCGTCACCGCCAGATGTGCAGCCCGGGGGCCTCGTGCTCCCGGGCTTTCGCCATGCCGGGGCGGGTCCGGCCGCCGGCTCAGCGCGGCAGGACGGCGTCCAGGAACGAGGCCACCGCCGACCACGAGATGGTGGCGTGCACGGCGCTGGCCGGCGCACCGTTGCGGAGCACCTCCGCGCTGCGGGTCTTCGCGGTCATCATGCCCAGGTCGTGGCCACCCTCGGCCACCGAGTAGAACGCGGTGCGCAGTCCGGCGGCCTCGGCGGCCCGGTACAGCTCGAGGCTCTGCCCCCACGGCACCGTGACGTCCTTGCGCCCGTGGACGACCAGCAGGGGCGGCGAGTCCGGGCGCAGGTGCGCGATCGGGGAGGCCAGCCGGGTCAGGCCGCCCGAGGCCAGGACCGGCACCCCCAGCATGTCCGACTTGGTGCTGCGGTCGTCGAGGTGGCAGTGCTTCAGCCGGTTCGCGCGGTTGTAGTCCGCGCACGCGCCCGGGAGCATCTGGCGGTTCATCGTCAGGAAGTCCGTGGGGCCGAAGAAGTCCACGATCGCGTGGACGCGGTCCTCCTCCGGGATCGCGTGGCCGCCGTCGGGCACCTCCCGGCCGGGCAGCGGCACCTGCTCGCGGTCCAGGTCCTGTCCGCCCGTGAGGCCGGCCATGAGGGCGTTCCAACCGCCCGACGACGAGCCGGCCACGGCCACCCGCCCCGCGTCCAGCTGCAGGCCCGGGGCGTTGCGCCGCACCCAGCGGACCGCCGCCGTCGCGTCCTCCACCTGGGCGGGGAACGTGCCCTGCTTGGAGCTGCGCACCGAGAACGCGGCGACGGCGTAGCCGTGCGGGACCAGGCCGCGGGCGACGTCGACACCGTCGCTGTAGCCGCGATCGCTGCGCCAGCCGGAGCCCGCGTTCCACACGAGGACCGGGAACGGGCCCTGGCCCGGCGGCCGGTACACGTCGATGCGTCCGGCGCGCCCGGGCAGGGCCGCGTACGTGTGCCCGGTGGAGCTGCGCATGCCGTACAGGGCCGTCGCGTTGGCGCCCAGCGGCCCGGCGGGCGCGCCGGCCAGGTCGGTGACGACGGCCACCCCGCCCACCGCGAGGGCGCCGACCCCGAGGCCGAGCGCGGCGCGGCGGGACACCCGCGGGGACCGTGCGGTCGACGTCATGGCCCCCCTTCCGGTGCGGAGCCAGGCACCCCGCCCCGGCGAGCGTAACCGAGCGGCGGGGGCCGACCCCCGTACCGTGTCCGCGGCCGGTGCGATCATGGGGCCATGTCTGTTCGGGTGCTGGCCATCGGCAAGAAGCATGAGGCGTGGGTCGTCGACGGGATCGACCGCTACGAGCGGCGCCTCAAGAAGCCCTACGACCTCTCGTGGCGTCTGCTGCCGCACTCCGCGCGGCAGGAGGAGGCGGCGCGCACGGAGGAGTCGGACCGGATCCTGGGCGCGGTCGGCGCGGACGAGCACCTGATCCTGCTGGACGAGCGGGGGACGGCGTTCGACTCGCCGGGTCTGGCGCGGCACCTGCAGAGCCGGTTCGACGTCGGCGCCCCGGTGACGATGGTGATCGGAGGCGCGTACGGGGTGGACGCCCGGGTCCACGCCCGCGCGGACCGCGTCTGGTCCCTGTCCCCGCTCGTCTTCCCGCACCAGCTCGTGCGGCTGATCCTGGCGGAGCAGGTCTACCGAGCCCAGGAGATCTCCGCCGGCCGACCGTACCACCACGCATGAGCGGGCCCGCGGAGACCGCAGCGGGCACGGCCACGCCCGCGGCCGACGTCGTCCTGGGCCGGTTCACCGAGCCCACGCGCGCCTGGTTCACGGGCGCGTTCGAGGCCCCGACGCCGGCCCAGCTCGGCGCGTGGGACGCGATCTCCTCCGGGCGGCACGCACTGGTGATCGCGCCGACCGGCTCAGGCAAGACCCTCTCCTCCTTCCTCTGGGCGCTCGACTCGTTCGTGCGCGAGCCCGCCGCCGAGGGGACGGCGGCCACCCGCGTCCTCTACGTCTCGCCGCTGAAGGCGCTCGGCGTGGACGTGGAGCGGAACCTGCGGGCCCCGCTGGTGGGCATCACACAGACCGCCGCACACCAGGGCAGGCCCGTGCCGCGCGTCCGGGTGGGTGTGCGCTCCGGAGACACCCCGGCGGCCGAGCGACGGCGCCTGCAGCAGGATCCGCCGGACATCCTCATCACCACGCCCGAGTCGCTGTACCTCATGCTCACCTCGCAGGCCCGCGCGGCGCTGGCCGGGGTCCGCACGGTGATCGTGGACGAGGTGCACGCCGTGGCCGGGACCAAGCGCGGCGCCCACCTGGCCGTCTCCCTCGAGCGCCTGGACGCCCTGCTGGACGCCCCCGTGCAGCGGATCGGCCTGTCCGCCACGGTCGAGCCGGCCGCCGAGGTGGCCCGGTTCCTCGGCGGCACGCAGCCGGTGACGGTGGTGCGGCCCGCCTCGGCCAAGCGCTGGGACCTGACGGTCACGGTGCCGGTGCCGGACCTGACGGACCTCTCCTCCCCCGCCGCAGCCCACGACCTGGGACCCGGCTCCTCGACGGGCGGGCTCGGCGACGAGGGCGCGGTGACGGGCGGGTCCATCTGGCCGCACGTCGAGGAGCGGATCGTGGACCTGGTGGCCGAGCGGCGTTCCACGCTCGTGTTCGCCAACTCCCGGCGCCTGGCCGAGCGCCTCACCGGCCGGCTCAACGAGATCTGGGAGGCCCGCGCCGAGGCGGCCGCCGCGGCCGAGCACCCGGACGCCGTCCCCGGCTTCCGCACACCGGACCCGACCGGCTTCCACGGCCCCGCCCAGGTGGCCGGGCAGACCGGCACGGGATCGGGCACCGTCTCCGACTTCGCCCGCGCCCACCACGGCTCCGTGTCCAAGGAGCAGCGCGCCATCGTCGAGGAGGCGCTGAAGACCGGCCAGATCCGCTGCGTCGTGGCCACGAGCTCGCTGGAGCTGGGCATCGACATGGGCGCGGTGGACCAGGTGATCCAGGTGGAGTCGCCGCCCTCGGTGGCCTCCGGTCTGCAGCGCGTGGGCCGCGCCGGCCACCAGGTGGGCGAGGTCTCCCGGGGCGTGTTCTTCCCCAAGCACCGGGGCGACCTCGTGGACACCGCCGTCGTGGCCGAGCGCATGACGGCCGGGCGCATCGAGTCGCTGCGGATCCCCGCCAACCCGCTGGACATCCTCGCCCAGCAGACCGTGGCCGCCGTCGCCGTCGCGGACCTGGACGCACAGGAGTGGTTCGACCTCGTGCGCCGGTCCGCGCCGTTCGCGACGCTGCCGTTCTCCGCCTACGAGTCCGTGCTCGACCTGCTGGCCGGCCGCTACCCCTCGGACGAGTTCGCCGAGCTGCGCCCGCGCATCCTGTGGGACCGGGAGAACGGCACGCTCGCCGCCCGCCCCGGCGCCCAGCGCCTCGCGGTCACCTCGGGCGGCACCATCCCGGACCGCGGCCTGTTCGGGGTGTTCCTGGCCTCCGACGGCGGCGCGGATGGCACCCCCGGCGGCGCGGCGGCCGGGGACACGGCCGAGTCGGCGGGCACCGCGTCCGCGGGCTCGGCCCGCTCCGGCGGACGCCGGGTCGGCGAGCTCGACGAGGAGATGGTCTACGAGTCCCGCGTGGGGGACGTCATCCTGCTGGGCGCCACGAGCTGGCGCATCGTGGACATCACCGCGGACCGCGTCCTGGTGCTGCCCGCCTACGGGCAGCCCGGCAAGCTCCCGTTCTGGCGGGGCGACGCCGCGGGCCGGCCGGCGGAGCTGGGCGACGCCGTCGGGCGCTTCCGCCGCGAGCTGGACGCGGACCCCGAGGCCGGCCGCACCCGCCTGGCCGCCGCGGGCCTGGACCCGTGGGCGCAGGACAACCTGCTGGCCTACCTGAAGGACCAGCGCGAGGCCACCGGGGTGCTGCCCACCGAGCAGACGCTCGTGGTGGAGCGGTTCACGGACGAGCTCGGCGACTGGCGCGTGGTGCTGCACTCCCCCTACGGCATGGCGGTGCACGCCCCGTGGGCGCTCGCGGTGGGGGCGCGGCTGGCGCAGCGGTACGGGCTGGAGACCGGCTCGGGCGCGGCGATGGCCGCCGACGACGGGATCGTGCTGCGCATCCCCCTGATGGACGCGGAGCCGCCGGGCGCGGAGCTGTTCGAGTTCACGGCCGAGGAGCTGGACGAGATCGTCACGGCGGAGGTCGGCGGGTCCGCGCTGTTCGCCGCCCGGTTCCGGGAGAACGCGGCCCGGTCCCTGCTGCTGCCGCGCCGTGATCCCGGGCGGCGGACCCCCCTGTGGCAGCAGCGGCAGCGGTCCGCGCAGCTGCTGGACGTGGCACGGAAGCACCCGCGGTTCCCCGTGATCCTGGAGACCGTGCGCGAGGTGCTCCAGGACGTCTACGACCTCCCTGCGCTCAAGGAGCTCGCGGGGCGGGTGTCCTCGCGGGCCGTCCGGCTCGTGGAGGTCACGACGACGGCGCCCTCGCCGTTCAGCCAGTCCATCCTGTTCGGCTACATCGCCCAGTTCATCTACGAGGGCGACTCCCCGCTGGCCGAGCGCCGCGCCGCCGCGCTCTCCCTCGACCCGGCACTGCTGTCCGAGCTGCTGGGCACGGAGGAGCTGCGTGAGCTGCTCGACGCCGGGGTCATCGCGGAGGTCGAGGCCCAGCTGCAGCGGCTCGCGCCCGACCGGCGCGCCCGCGGGACCGAGGGCGTGGCGGACCTGCTGCGCCTGCTGGGACCGCTGTCCGTGGCGGAGGCCGCGCGGCGCACACGCCCCGAGGGGGAGACGGAGGAGTCCGCGGACGAGGACGCCGTCGCCGGGATGCTGGCGGAGCTCGAGCGCGCCGGCCGCGCGTTCCGCCTGCGCCAGGACGGGGTCGAGCGGTTCGCCGCCGCCGAGGACGCCGCCCGCCTGCGGGACGCGCTCGGCACGCCGATCCCGCACGGAGTGCCCACCGCGTTCCTCGACCCGGTCGAGGACCCGCTCGGGGACCTCGTGGGCCGCTACGCCCGCACCCACGGCCCCTTCACCGCCGCTGAGGCGGGGGCCGCGCTGGGGCTGGGGGGCGCCGTCGTGCTCTCGGTGCTGCAGCGCCTGGCCACCGAGCGCCGCGTGAGCACGGGCGCGTTCCGGCCGGAGGGCACCCCCGGGGCCACCGGCCTGGACGCCGAGTGGTGCGACGCCGAGGTGCTGCGGCGGATCCGCATGCGCTCCCTCGCCGCGCTGCGCGCCGAGGTCGAGCCGGTGGACCAGGCCGCGTACGCCCGGTTCCTCGCCGACTGGCAGCACCTGCGGCCGCGGACGGGGCGCGACGGGGCCTGGCGGCCGCCGGCCACGCTCGAGGGCGTGGACGGGGTGGCCACCGTCCTGGACCAGCTGGCCGGCACCCCCCTGCCCGCGAGCGCGTGGGAGTCCCTCGTGCTGCCCGCCCGCGTGCGGGACTACGCCCCCGCCCTGCTCGACGAGCTGCTGGCCACGGGCGAATACGTGTGGTCGGGCGTCGGGGAGGCCACCGGCAACGACGGCTGGGTGGCCCTGCACCCCGCCGACGCCGTGGACCTCACGCTGCGCCTGCCCGAGCCCGCGGAGGAGACACCGGCCGACGCCGGCCTGCGCACGGCCGTGCTCGAGGTGCTCGCCGGCGGCGGGGCCTGGTTCTTCCCCCAGCTCGTGGAGCGGGTGCGGGCGGCGCAGGCGGCGGGCGACGACGGCGACGCGGGTGGCGCAGGCGGGGCGGGCGGCCCCGACCCGCACCGCGACCCGGCCGACCTGGCCCGCGGCCCCGCGGTGCTGGCCGCGCTGTGGGGCCTGGTGTGGGACGGCCGGGTCGGCAACGACACGTTCGCCCCCGTCCGCGGCCTGCTCTCGCTCGGCAAGACCGCGCACCGCACCGGCCGGCAGACGCCGCGGGCCCGCACCGCGCGGACGGGCGGGGCCGCGGGGGCGGCGGCCGGGCGCGGGCTCGGCGGGCGACTGGCCGGGGTGCGCGGGCGTGGCCGGTACGCGGGGCTCGCCTCGCCCGAGGGCGGCGCCCGGGGCTCGGCCGGTCTCACGGCGGGGACCGTCGGGCTCTCGGCCGCCGAGCAGGCCCGCTCGGCCGGCCGCTGGTCCCTGCTGCCGGCCGCCGAGCAGGACCCCACGATCCGCGCCCACGCCACCGCCGAGTTGCTGCTGGACCGGTACGGCGTGATCACGCGCGGCTCCGTGGTGGCCGAGGAGGTCCCCGGCGGATTCGCGGGGCAGTACCGGCTGCTCACCCGGATGGAAGACGCGGGCCAGGTGCGCCGCGGCCACTTCGTCGACGGGCTGGGCGGCGCGCAGTTCTCCACCGGCGCGGTCGTGGATCGGCTGCGTGGGTTCCAGCGGGACGAGGAGGACGCCGCCGTCGACGCCGCTCCGCTCGCCCTCGCCCTGGCCGCGACGGATCCGGCGAACCCCTACGGCGCCGCGCTGGACTGGCCGTCCGTGCCGGCCGGGCGGGACGGCGTCGTGCCCACGGGCCATCGCCCGGGCCGGAAGGCGGGCGCCGTCGTCGTGCTGATCGCGGGGCGGCTGGCCCTCTACATGGAGCGTGGCGGGCGCACGCTGCTCGCGTTCACGGAGGAGCCGGGCGAGCTGCGGGCCGCGGCGGAGGCGCTCGTGTGGGCGCTGCGGACCGGCCGGACCGAGCGGCTGAGCCTGGAGAAGGTCAACGGCGGGCCCGTGCTCGGCACGCCGCTGGCCGAGGCGCTGCTGGCCGCGGGGTTCTACTCGAGCCCGTCGGGCATCCGGTTCCGGAACTGAGAACCCACGCCCGTCCGCCCGTCCGCAACGCGGGTTGAGTTGTCACGGGTCCCGCCGTCGAACACCCGCGACAACTCAACCCGCGTTGCCCGGGGTGGCCCTGTCGCGGAGGCGGGGCCCGGGGGTAGGTTCGGCCCATGAGCATCGACGCCGCCCCGCCCGAGGACGTGGGCACCGCCCCCACGGGCACGTCCCCCGCCCCCGAGGCCCTCGAGGACTCCCTGCCGCACCCCTCGGACCCCTCCGTCACCCCGTTCCTCCTGTTCGAGGGTGACGCCGGTGCGGCCATGGACGCCTACCTCACCGCGTTCGTGGAGCACCTGCCGGTCACCGAGGTCCGCCGGGACCTCTTCGACGACTCCTCCCCGCGCGGCGCCGAATGGGCGGGCAAGGTCCTGCACGGCGAGCTCGAGATCGCCGGCCAACGGCTGCGGTTCTTCGACTCCTTCATCCCGCACGGGTTCACGTTCACCCCGGCCATCAGCCTGTTCGTCGAGCTGCCGGACGCCACCGCGGTGGACGCGATCCACGACGCGCTCCTCGCCGGCGGTGGCCGTGACTACATGCCGCCCGACGACGACGGCTTCTCCCGCCGCTTCGCGTGGGTCGGGGACCGCTTCGGCGTGACCTGGCAGCTCAACGCGGCCTGAGCCGGTGACGGCCCGTGCCTGAAGGCGACTCCCTCGTCCGCGTCGCGCACCGGCTCCGCCCCGTGCTCGAGGGCCGGGTTCTGACGCACGCGGACCTGCGCGTGCCCCGCCACGCCACCGCGGACCTGACCGGCTGGACGGTGGCCGAGGTCCTGCCGCGCGCCAAGTACCTGCTGATGCGGCTGACCCCGCCCGCGGCCCGTCCAGGGGCCCGGCCGCTCACGCTGATCTCGCACCTGAAGATGGAGGGGCGCTGGCTCGTCTCGGCCGTCGACGCGCGGTGGGGCGCCCCCGCCTGGCAGGTGCGGGCGGTGCTGGAGACGGCGGAGCACCGTGTGCTCGGCGCCCAGCTGGGCCTGCTCACCCTCGTGCCCACCGCCGACGAGGCCGCCGTCCTCGGCCACCTCGGCCCCGACCTGCTGGACCCGGCCTGGGACACGCCCGACGACGGCGCCGCGCTGCTCGCCGAGGGCATGCGGCGGCTCACGGCCCGGCCCGAGCGGCCGGTCGGCCTGGCCCTGCTCGACCAGCGGCTCGTCTCCGGGATCGGCAACATCTACCGCTGCGAGACCCTCCTGCTGGCCGGCATCGACCCGCACCGGCCGATCGGCGAGGTCGAGGACGTCGCCGGACTCGTGCTGCTCGCCCGGGACCTCCTGCGCGCCAACGTCCCGCCCGCCGCCCCCGCCGCGGGCGCCCGGCGCCGGACCACGGGCGTGCGTCCGAACCCGGCGCGACCCTTCGGGGTCGAGGTGCTGGTCCCGGCCGGTCCGTCACCCGACACGGCACCCGGCCGGACGCCCGGCGCGCGTGGCGGGGGGACGCCGTCGTACTGGGTCTACGGGCACGACCGCACCCCGTGCCTGCGCTGCCGCGGCCCCGTCCGCCAGGAGGACTACGGCTCCCCCGAGGACGACGCGCGGCGGCTGTGGTGGTGTCCGCACTGCCAGCGCTGACCCGGACGCGCCCGAACGGTGGCCGCGTGTCCTCCCCGCTCCCTACGCTGAACCCGCCCCGACCCGAGGAGGAGCCATGGCCGACCCGTTCCCGAAGGACCCGGAGGGCGCCGTCGTCGCGCTCGTGCTGGCCGGCGGCACCGGCGGCCGCCTCATGCCGCTCACCGCGGCCCGCGCCAAGCCGATGGTGCCGCTGGCGGGCCAGTACCGGCTGATCGACGTCGTCCTGTCCAACCTGGCCCACTCGCGCCTGCGGGACGTGTGGGTCGTGGAGCAGTACCGCCCCTTCACGCTCAACCAGCACCTGGCCGGCGGCCGGCCGTGGGATCTCGACGGCACCCGCCACGGCCTGCGGCTCCTGCCCCCCGCGCAGGGCCGCGCCGAGGAGGGCTTCGCCCGCGGCAACGGCCACGCGATCGCCCAGCAGCTGCCCCTGCTGGAGCAGTTCGGCGCCGAGACCGTCGTCGTGCTCTCCGCCGACCACCTGTACCAGCTGGACCTGCGCCCCGTGCTGGCCGAGCACACCCGCTCCGGCGCCGAGCTCACCGTGATCACCACCGAGACGGACGAGGACCCCTCGCGCTTCGGGGTCGTGCAGGTGGACGACGACGGCGCCGTCACCGACTACGCCTACAAGCCGGAGGACCCGGCGGGCACACTCGTGGCCACCGAGGTGTTCGTGTTCGACGTCGCCGCGCTCTCCGAGGTGGTCGGCGACCTCGTGGCGGGCGAGGACGAGGCGGCCACCAAGGACGAGGGCGAGACCAATGAGGACGGCGACCCCGTGGGCTCCTCCCTCGGCGACTACGGGGAGAGCATCATCCCGGCGTTCGTGGCGCGGGGACGCGTGCGGGAGCACCGCCTCGTCGGGTACTGGCGGGACATCGGCACCCTGGACGCGTACGTCCGCGCCCACCGGGAGATCCTCGACGGCACCGGCCTGGACCTCGCCGCCGAGGGCTGGCCGCTGATCACCAACCCCCACCAGGCGCCGCCGGCGTGGGTGGCCCCGGACGCCCGCGTCTCCGGCTCGCTGCTCAGCCCGGGGTGCCGGATCGCGGGCGAGGTATCGGACAGCGTGGTCGGCCCCGGGGTGGTCGTGGCGGCCGGCGCCACGGTGCGCGGCAGCCTCCTGCTCGGCGACTGCGAGGTCCCCGCGGGCGCGGTGCTGGACACCGTGGTGGTCGACGTCGGCGGGGCGGTCCCGGCGCACGAGGTGACGGGGCGCGCCGCGCCGGCCGAGGAGGTCGTGGTGCTCACCCCGCAGGACCGCGGCCCGGCCGAGGACGAGACCACCGGCTCCGGCCGGCCCGGCCGGTCGGACTGAGCGGCGCCGGTCGGACGCAGCCGCGCCGGGCTGGGAGGATGGACCCGTGGCCGTCCCCTCTCCCCTCCCCCCGCGCAACGGCGTCAACGCCACGCGCCTGCGCCTGCCCACCTCCGGCTGGCCCACCGCGCAGGACTACGTGCTCCACCGGTTCGGTCACGTGGACCCGGAGGGCATCCGCGCGCGCTTCGCCCGCGGCGAGGTCGTGGCGGCGGACGGCACCGCACTGACGCCGACGACGCCGCTGGGCGTGCACGACGACCTCTGGTACTACCGGGACGTCCCCGACGAGGCCCCGCTGCCCGTGACGCACACGCTCCTGCACCGCGACGAGCACCTCGTGGTCATCCACAAGCCGCACTTCCTGCCCACCACCCCGGGTGGCCGCTTCGTCCAGGAGACCGCGCTGGTGCGGCTGCGCAACGAGCTCGGCCTCGATGACCTCGTGCCCCTGCACCGGCTCGACCGGGCGACGGCCGGCGTCGTGATGTTCTCCGCGAACCCGGCCACCCGCGGCGCCTACCACCTGCTCTTCGAGCGGCGTGCCGTGGCCAAGACCTACGAGGCCGTGGCGCTCCTGCCGGACGCCCCCGACGACGGCGCCCGCGGCCCCGGCGCCCCGACCGACCCCATCCTGGGGCGGTTCCCGCTGACGGTGCGCAGCCGGATCCGCAAGGACAAGGGGGTCCTGCGCTCCGTGGTGGAGGAGATCCCCGCGGCGGCCTCCGGGCGGCGCGCGGGCGCCCCCGTCCGGACCCGGCGCTCGAACCGGCCCCACGCCGGGGCGAACGCGGAGTCCCGCGTGGAGCTGCTGGGCGTCGGCGTCTCCGCCGGGACGCTGGCCGGCCGGCGGGTGGCGCACCTGCGGCTCACCCCGCGCACGGGGCGCACCCACCAGCTGCGCATCCACCTGGCCGCCCTGGGCCTGGGCATCGCGTTCGACCCGTTCTACCCGGACCTGCTCGACCTCGCCCCGGACGACGTCGCACGGCCCCTGCAGCTGCTCTCCCGGTCGCTGCGCTTCACGGACCCGGTGAC
The DNA here is from genome assembly GCF_040546065.1 of Micrococcus sp. UYEF5. NCBI lineage: Bacteria > Bacillati > Actinomycetota > Actinomycetes > Micrococcales > Micrococcaceae > Micrococcus > Micrococcus sp. UYEF5. The sequence continues at coordinate 107,710 of NZ_JBEPNB010000006.1, read as the reverse complement.
GGGCGAGGAGCGGGAGTTCACCTCCCCCGCCCAGCTGCAGGAGCGACCGCGGTGACGGGCGGGGACCCGGCCGCCCTGATGGACGCGCTCGGAGCGTGGTTCCACCCGCTCACCGCGCTGCTCGTGGCCCTGGACGCCCCGATCCCGCCCGTCCCGTCGGAGGTGGTGGTCATCGGCTCGGGGGCGCTCGTAGCCGAGGGCCGGGTCTCCCCCGTGGCCGCGGTGCTGGCGGCGTGGCTGGGCTGCTGGGCCGGGGACGTCGGCCTCTACGCGCTGTTCCGCCACGGCCTCGCCGACCGCCTGGACCGCTGGGCGTGGTGGCGTCGGATCCACCGGGGGATCCGGAGCCTGCTGGTGCGGGTGGGCCCGGCGGGCAGCCTGGCGGGGCTGTCCGTGCTGCGGTTCGTCTCGGGCGGACGGACGGCGTCGATGGCGGCGGCCGGGATCGGCGGGATCCGCTGGCCCGTGTTCCTGTGGCTGTCCGGGGCGGGCTCGCTCGCGTGGTCCTCGTCCATGGTGGGGCTCGGCTGGATCACCGGCCGGGCCACCGGCCTGCCGTGGTGGGCGTCCGCGGTGGTCGGCATGGTGTTCGGTACCCTTGCAGGGTTGATGATCGCGGGGATCATGGCCCACCGTCGCCGGGGCCGGAAGGGGTGAGCATGCAGGACGCGTCCTCCGAGTCCCGCGCCGCCCTCGAGCGCCTCCGGGGCGCCTCGGCGCCCCGTCCCGACGACGACGCGACGCGTGCTCCCGCCGCGCGCCCTCGCCGCGCCCTGGCCGCGCCCGGGGAGATCTCCCGCCGCGATCTGCGCCGTCACGAGCGCGCCCTGCGCTCGGGCCGACCCGAGACCGCCGCCGAGCGCCGCGTGCGCGAGGACCGCCGCGCGGACGTGCACCGCGCCATGGACCGCCTGCGCACTCCGGGCGCTCCCGCCGAACAGCGCCCACGCCGGGACCTCAGCGAGATCCTGGACCGCCTCGGCAGCCCGGACCTCGCCCGTTTCGCCGATCCGCTCGTCGGCACGGTCGAGCGCATCCTCCCCGCCCCGGGGCGGGACCCGGAGAAGGCCGCGGAGGCCGCACGTCGCCGCGCTGCGGCCGAGGAGCGCCGGCGGGCGCGCCTCGACGAGGAGGCCCGCCGGGCCCAGGCCGCGCGGGTGGCCCGCCGCCGCCGCGAGGAGGAGAAGCAGCGCCGTCGGCGTGAAGCCGAGCGGCGCCGTCGGGTGGCGGCCGAGGAGAAGGCACGTGCCGCCGCCGAGGCGGAGGCCCGCCGCCGGGAGCGGGAGGAACGGCGCCGCCGGGAGGCGGAGGTCGCCGCCGAGCGCGCCCGCGTGCAGGCGGAGCGGCGGGCCCGCGAGGAGGCCGCGCTCGCCGAGCGGGAGCGGCTCCGGCTCGAGGCGGAGGCGGAGGCGGAGCGCCGTCGGCAGGCGGCCGAGGCCGAACGCCGTCGCCTCGAGGCCGAACGCGTCGAGGCCGAGCGGCGCCGTCGGGCCGAGGAGGCCGAGCGGCGCCGTCGCGAGGCGGAGGAGGCCGCCCGCCTCGAGGCCGAGCGACGTCGTCGCCAGGCCGCACGCGTCCGCGCCCACACCGTGCTGCACGCCGAACGCGCCCTCGCCCAGGCCCGGCTCCTCGAGGACCGCGCCCGGGAGGCCGAGCGCCGTGCGGCGGAGGACGCCGCCCGCCGCCGCCGCGAGCACGAGGAGCGGGAGTCCCGCGCGCTGGCCCGGGCCGCGCGCGAGCTCGAGGGCCCCGAGGTCTTCCCGGCCGCCGCCGACCGGCCGCTGCTGTCCGACCCGGAGGAGCGGCTCACCGATGAGGAGCTCTTCGCCCGGGCCCGGGTGGCCCTGCCCGAGTGGCGGCGGCGGCAGCGGCTCTCCACGAAGGCGCAGGCCGTCCGGGCCGAGGCCACCGCCCACTCCTCGGCGGGGCCGGTCACGGGCGCCCTGCCCCTGATCCCCGGCTACACCCCCGCGCCGCCCGAGGAGCCGGCCGGCTCACCGACCGCTGCGGACCGACGCGGCCAGGCGCTGCTGACCGTCGTGTGGGCGCTGTTCGTGCTCTCCGGTGCGTGGGGCCTCGGTCTGGCCGGGCGCGTCCCGGGGCTCGGCGCCCTCGATGCCGGCGCGTACCCGCTCACCGCCGACGGCCGACACGGCCCCGGCGCGAGCGTGTTCGGGCTGTCCCCGCTGCACCCGGCGATCTGGCCGGTGCTGTGGCTGCTGACCGGGATGTACGTGCTCCGGCAGTGGGGGCCGGGCCAGGGCGCGTCGCCGCGGCACCGCCGCATCCGAGGCGCGGTCGCGGGGACCCTGCTGGCGCTGGCGCTGTGGTTCCCCCTGGCCGTCCTGGCCCCCGGGGGCTTCGACGTCGTCCCGTGGCTGCTCGCCCTGGTCCTCATGCTCCGTGTGGTCCGGCGGCTCGGCGCCCGCCCGGCGGCCCGCCGCGTCGCACGGGTGGCCGAGGACGGCGCGCTCGGCGTGCTGCTGGGCACCCTCCTCGCCGGCGCACCCACCGCGGTGGGCGCCGCCCTCCACGCCTGGGGTGTGCACGTCGACTGGTTCCCGACCGAGCTGCTCGCCCTGCTGGTGCTGGTGGCCCTGCTGCTGGCGGCCCTGCGCCTCGTGCTCGGGGGGCGCGGCCGCATGGGTGTGGCCCTGGGCATGGCCTGGACCCTGCTCTGCCTCGCCCTGCCCCGCCTGCTGCCCAGCCCGCTCGGGGCGCAGCAGAGCGTGTGGGTGGGTCTCGCGGCCACCTTCGGGGCGCTGCTGCTGGTCACCGCCGCGGCCGTGCGCCGCTCCTGGGCCCGCCAGATCGAGCGCGACGCCGCCCGCCGGCCGCACCCGGCCGGCGCCTGAGCCCGTCCCCGTTCAGCGCCCGGGCCCGGCGGGCACCGGGACCCACCGGCCGCCGTCGCGCCGGAGCACGTCCAGCCGGCCCGTCACGGCGACGCCGGACACCGCCTCCGCCATCCGCCGCGCCACCTCGGCGGCCTCGGCGTCCTCGCCGGCCCGGTGCGAGCCGGGCACCGCGAAGCGCAGCACGATCCGCGGGACGCGCGCGACGACCTCGATGTCCTTGGCCGCGAGCACGTGCGTGGCCTGGACGGCGGCCTCGGCCAGGTCCATGACCTCTTCGGGCCGGTGGCCGGGCAGGAGGTCGCCGATCTGCAGGCGGGCGCGGTAGGAGGGCATGGGCCCAGGGTAGGGGTGGACGCAGCAGCGGTGACGACTTCTCTCGTCGCACGGGCCGGCCCGCCCTTCCGCCCGCGGCGGACGCGAGCCCTCCCGTGTCCGGACCCGCTCGTAGGGTGGGGTGCATGACTCAGACCGCCACCCCGCAGACCGACGCCCCCGCCGTGCCCGCGATCTTCGAACCGATCGAGATCAACGGCGTGCGCGTACGCAACCGCCTGATCCTGCCGCCGATGTGCCAGTACTCGTGCGAGGCGCGCGACGGCGTCCCCCACGGCTGGCACTTCCAGCACCTGGGCGCCCGCGCGGCCGGCGGCTTCGGGATCGTGGTGGCCGAGGCCACCGCCGTCACCCCCGAGGGACGCATCTCCGCGTGGGACACCGGCCTGTGGAACGACGAGCAGCGGGACGCGTGGGCGCCGATCGCCGAGTTCATCGCCTCCCAGGGCGCCCTGCCCGCCATCCAGCTCGGTCACGCCGGCGCCAAGGCCTCGACCGTCCCCATGCACCCGGGCGCGCCCGCCGGGCAGCCGATCCTCGAGGGCCCCGACTCCTGGGAGACCCTCTCCCCCTCCGGCGTGGCCACCAACTCCATGGAGATCCGCACCCACGCGATGCGGGTGGACGAGATCCGGGAGACCGTCCAGGCCTTCGCCGACGCCGCCGAGCGCGCCGACCGTGCCGGCTTCGGCGCCGTGCAGCTGCACGCCGCCCACGGCTACCTCATCCACCAGTTCCTCTCGCCGCTGACCAACACCCGGACCGACGAGTACGGCGGGGACTTCGAGGGCCGCACCCGCTTCCTCAAGGAGGTCGTGGCGGCCGTGCGCGAGGTGTGGCCCGCGGACAAGGTCCTCGGCATCCGCATCTCCGGCTCGGACTGGGTCGAGGGCGGCTGGAGCATCGAGGAGACCGTCCGCCTGGCGCAGGAGCTGCAGGGGCAGGTGCACTGGTTCGACCTGTCCTCCGCGGGCATCGGGGACACCTACGAGGGCCCTCAGGGCCCGGGCTATCAGGTGCCGCTGGCCACCGCCGTGAAGGAGGGCACCGAGGGGATCGTGGTGTCCGCCGTCGGCTCGCTGACCGGCGCCGAGGAGGTCGCGGCCGTGGTGGACGAGGACCGCGCCGACGCCGTCTGTGTGGGTCGCGCCGCCCTGGCGAACCCGAACTGGCCGACCGCGGCCGCCCTCGCCCTCGACGTCCCTTCGGAGCAGGTGCCGATGGCCCGGCAGTACTTCCGCGCCAAGTGGTGAGCGGAACACGCGGGACCCGGTGTGCCCCCGGCGCGGAACTCCGGTAGAACAGAACCATGAGCGTGCGCACCCCCGACCCGAATCCGGGCTGGCTGTCCGACGAGGACCTCTACGAGGCCCGGCGTCGGCTGCCCATGGTGTATGTGGAGGCCATCCCGGTGCGGCTGGACTCCCTCGGCTACGTCACCGAGATCGGCCTGCTCTACGTGGCGGACGAGACCGGCACGTTCCAGCGGACGTTCGTCTCCGGCCGCGTCCAGTACCGGGAGACCATCCGCGCCGCGCTGATGCGCCACCTGGAGAAGGACCTCGGCCCGCTCGCGTTCCCGCAGCTGCCGCCGTCGGTGGTCCCCTGCACCGTCGCCGAGTACTTCCCGGCGCCGTCCGAGACCGGGCTGACGGACGACCGCCAGCACGCCGTGGCCCTGGTCTACGTGGTGCCGGTGACGGGTGAGTGCCAGCCGCGCCAGAACGCGCTCGAGCTGACCTGGCTCACCCCCGAGGAGGCCCTCGGCGAGGACATCCAGGCCGAGTTCATCGGTGGCCGCGGGGACCTGGTGCGCCAGGCCCTCGCCCACGTGGGATGGGGGCGCTGAGCATGGCACCGGTCGTCGGCGGCTACCTCCGCCATCTGAAGTCCCAGGACGTGCAGCCCGGGGACAGCTTCCTGACCCGCCGCGGCGAGCCCGCCCCGCCCGTGGCCTCGACCCGGGTGATGCGGGACGACTTCGGCACCCCCGCGCTCGTGATCGCCACCCTCGAGGGCGGCCGGGAGGTCAAGATCGCCCACGGCTCCGTGATCCGGGTCCGCACGGACCGCCCGGAGGAGCGCAGGGCCGTCCCGGACACCACCTTCTCCCCCGTGGACGCGGGGTCCCCCGAGGAGCGGATCGTCGCCGTCGGCAAGCGCCACCTCGACGACACCGAGCTGACCGCCACCGCGGCCCGGCTCTCCCACGGGTTGAACCTGCGCTCCGGCTCCCAGCTGGAGGACGTGTTCGGCATGGCCGAGCGGCTCTACCTGCTGCACGAGGACACCGAGGGCACGCTCGCCACCCTGGGCCTGCTGACGAACCTGCCGTGGGACGGGGCCGTGGGGCGGTGGAAGTCCATCCAGGCCGCGCTGTCCCTGGCGTCGCTGATCCTGCGCGAGGAGGGCGAGCACATCGCCGCCGCCAACCTCGGTCGGCGCCTGCTCGAGGCGGACGAGGTCCCCTCCGAGCCGGGCCGGGCGTCCCGCGTGCTCGAAGTGCGCCAGCGTCAGCTCAACGAGCCGCCGCTCTACGACCGGGAGATCTCCCGCGCCCTGCAGGCCCGCGACGCCGAGGCCGAGTATCAGTGGCGCCGGGCCCGGTTCGGCCAGCTGCTCTACCTGCGTGCCCGCGGCGGCTCGGAGACGCTCACGGACGCCGACCTGGATTCCCGGATCGCCCGGGAGCTCGGCACGCTGCGCACCCTCGCCGACGAGCTCGAGGCGAAGGCAGCCACGCGCCGGTGAGGCCCAGCCGCGGGACGGGCGTCGAGAGCCGGCCCCGTCCCCGGTGACACGCCCTCCGGGGTGCGGTTCGTGTGGCGCACCTCACTCTCCAGCCCCTGTCGGGGCTATGCGCCCGACATGACCGGCTCCGCACCCGCTCAGCTCCGCCCCCTCCGCTCCACGGACGCGCCCGCCGTCCTGGCGGCCTTCCACGCGGGCACCGTCGGCATGGCCGACCCCGGGGAGGTCACCGACGAGGCCTCCGCCCGCGCCTACGTCGACGGACTGGTCCAGGCGGAGGGGACGGACGCCGTCGCCGTGGTGGAGCGCGGGACGGACACGCTGATCGGCCTGGTCGCCGTCGTGCGCGACGAGGCGCACGGCACCGGCGCGCTCACCGCCTGGCTGCATCAGGGCTGGCGCGGGGACGCGATCATGTCGCGTGCGGCGACCACCGTGGCGGACGCCGAACTGGCCGAGGGCGGGCTCGAGCGGATCGAACTGGCCCACCGGGCGGACAGCCCGACGGCGGGGGCCGTCGCCCGGGCCGCCGGGCTCCGTCACGAGGGCACGCAGCGCGGCCGCCTCCGCGCGGGCGGGCGGCGGCTCGACGTGCACCGCTACGGCCGGCTGGCCACGGACCCGCTGCCCGAGGAACGCGTCCGCCCCCTGCCGTGGGCCTCCGACGCCCACCCCTGGGCCGGCCGCTGACCGCGGCCCGCCCCCGACGACGCCCCACGACGCCGCCACGCCCTCCCGGCCCGATGCCCCGCTAGTCTGCCGAGATGACCACCCCGACCGACGCCGTCCCGAGCCCGCATCCGCGGCCGTTCCTCCTCGTCCAGACGCGCCCCGAAGACGACGCCGCGGCTGCCGAGGTCGAGGCCGTCCAGCGACTGGGTGGCTATTCGGAGGGCCGGCTGCGGGTGCTGCCCCTCGACCGCGTCGTGCAGCGCCCGGACGTGGCCACGCACGGCGTGGACTGGGAGGCGGAGCTCGCGGACGTCGTCGCCGTGATCCTGCCCGGCAGTCCGTTCACGGGCACCGATCCCGAGGAGACCAAGTCCCCCGTGCAGCGCGCCGTGGAGGCGGAGCTGGGCCGGATGCTCGACGTCGTCCGGCGCCGCGACCTGCCGTTCCTCGGCTGCTGTTACGGCGTCGGCACACTGGGCCGGCACGCCGGCGGGGTCGTGGACAACGCGTACGGCGAATCGGCCGCGCCCGTCGAGGTCACGCTCACCGACGAGGGTGCCGCGGATCCGTTGCTGGCCGGGGTGCCGCGCACGTTCGCGGCGTACGTCGGCCACAAGGAGGCGATGAGCGCGCTCCCGCCCGGCGCGGTGCTGCTCGCCGCGGGCGCCGACTGTCCCGTGCAGATGTTCCGGCTCGGCACCCGCCAGTACGCCACCCAGTTCCACCCGGAGCTGGACCAGGCCGGTATCCTCGAGCGCCTTGAGATCTACCGCGAGCACGGGTACTTCGCCCCGGGCGAGTACGAGCCCACGGTGGCGGGGCTGGCCGCCGTCGACCCCGAGCACCCCCGCCGGATCCTGGCGAACTTCCGCACGCTGTTCGGCTGAGCCGCCCGGCCCACCCCGTAGCGTGGCCGCATGGACACGCACCGCGCCACCGCTTCCCTGCCCTGGATCGACGGCCCCGCCGTGCGCGCCGCCCTGAGCCCGCGCGCCGCCGTCGACGCGCTGGAGGCGGCCCTCGCCGCCGGCCTGGACCCGGAGGCCGACGCCCCCCGCACCCGCGTGGCCACCGCCGCCGGGCAGCTGCTGCAGATGCCCTCGACGCGCGGGGCCGAGGTCGGCACCAAGCTGCTCACCCTCACGCCGGACAACCCCGAGCGCGGACTGCCCGTCATCCAGGGCGTCTACGTGCTGTTCGGCGCCCCGGGCACCCCCGGCCAGGCCCCGCGGGCCGTGCTGGACGGCGTCGAGCTCACGGGCCTGCGCACTTCCGCGGTGTCCGCGCTCGGGGTGCGGCTGCTCGCGGACGCCTCGCCCCGGCACCTGGTCGTGTTCGGCACGGGCGTGCAGGCGTGGGAGCACGCGCTCACGTTCCAGGACGTGTTCGGGCTGGAGCGGGTGTCCGTGGTCGGCCGCGACGCCGACCGGGCCGCCGCCCTGGCCGCGCGCATCGAAGCGGAGCTGGGCGTGACCGCGAGCGCCGCGGGCCCGGAGGCCGTGGCGGAGGCGGACGTCGTGGTGACGTGCACGGCCGCGACGGCCCCGCTGTTCGACGGGACGCTCGTGCCGGAGCACGCGACGGTCGTGGCGATGGGCTCGCACACCACGGACGCCCGCGAGACCGACGACGCCCTGGCCCGCCGCGCGACCGTGGCGGTGGAGTCGCGGGACTCGGCCGCCCGCGAGGCCGGGGACGTGACCCTCGCGATCGACTCCGGCGCGCTGGCCGGGATCGAGGACACGGTGACGCTGGCCGAGCTCGTGGCCGGGACCGCGCGTCGTCGGGAGGGCGCGCCCGCCCTGTTCGTCACCACGGGCATGCCCTGGCAGGACCTGGTGGTGGCGAGCGCGGTGGCGCGGGAGGTGCTGGGCTGAGCCGGGGCGGCCTGCGGTGCCTGCGCACTACCCTGGGTCCCATGCCTGAGACCCCCGCCGCCCCGACGCCGCAGCCCGCCTCCGGTGCCCCCGCGCATCCCTCGCAGTTCGGCTTCGAGGTGACGCACCGGCTGGAGACCGGCGGTGCGGACGGCGCCCCGCTCGGCCGCACCGGCGTCATCACCACCCCGCACGGGCGGATCCAGACGCCGGCGTTCATCCCGGTGGCCACACAGGCCACGGTCAAGGCGGTGCTGCCGGAGTCGATGGCCGAGCTCGGCGCGCAGGCCCTCCTGGCCAACGCCTACCACCTGTACCTGCAGCCCGGGGACGACCTCCTCGACGAGGCCGGCGGCCTCGGCGCGTTCATGAACTGGCCCGGCCCCACCTTCACGGACTCCGGCGGCTTCCAGGTGATGTCCCTGGGCTCGGGATTCAAGAAGGTCATCGACATGAAGGGCCCCGGCGCGCCCGAGGGGCAGGGCGCCGACGACGCCGTCGCCCCCGGCAAGGAGCGCCTGGCCAACGTCGACGACGACGGCGTCTGGTTCAAGTCCCACCTGACCGGGGACCGACACCGGTTCACCCCCGAGGTGTCCGTGGGCATCCAGCACAACCTCGGCGCGGACATCATGTTCGCCTTCGACGAGCTGACCACCCTGCACAACTCCCGCGGCTACCAGGAGGAGGCGCTCGAGCGCACCCGCCGCTGGGCCCAGCGCTGCCTCGACGAGCACGCCCGCCTCACCGGGGTCCGCGCGGCGCGGCCGTACCAGGCGCTGTTCGGCGTGATCCAGGGGGCCCAGTACGAGGACCTGCGCCGCAAGGCCTGCCGCGACCTCGCAGCGATGCGGGCAGAGTTCCCGGCCGCGGGGGAGCTCGACGGCGTGACCTCCGGCTTCGACGGCTACGGCGTCGGCGGGGCCCTGGAGAAGGAGAACCTCGGGACCATCGTGGGCTGGTGCGCGCAGGAGCTGCCCGAGGACAAGCCGCGCCATCTGCTCGGCATCTCCGAGCCCGACGACCTGTTCATCGCCGTCGAGAACGGCGCCGACACCTTCGACTGCGTCTCCCCCACCCGGGTGGCCCGCACCGGTGCGTTCTACACCCGCGACGGGCGCTACAACCTGCCCGGGGCGAAGTACCGCCGCGACTTCGGCCCGCTGGACCCCGAGTGCGACTGCTACACGTGCGCCCACTACTCCCGCGCGTACCTGCGGCACCTGTTCAAGGCGAAGGAGATGGTGGCGCACACGCTCCTCTCCATCCACAACGAGCGGTTCACGGTCTCGCTCGTGGACCGGATCCGCGCGGCCATGCAGGACGGCACGCTCGCGGAGCTCAAGGCCGAGACCCTCGGCCGGTACTACGCCCCGAAGGGCTGAGCGGTGCTGGGTGCGCCGGCACGCTGCGACGGGCGCGAGCCAGCCCGCTGCGACGGGCGCGAGCCAGACGTTTCTGCTGTTCTGAGGGGGCTGTCGCGACCGATTCGTCTGGCTCAGCGCCGCTCGGACGTGCGGAAGACGTGAGCCAGACGATTCAGCGGCTCCTGCACAGGGCCGCCGACCCGGCTCGCCCTCCACGGCCCTCGCGGTCGCGGCGCCGGGGCCGCCCATGGAAGGAGAAGGTGGCGGCATGGTCGCCCCTCCTCCGCACGACGACGCCACCCTCAGCCCCGTCTTCCCGGTCGCCGCGGGGCTGCAGGCCGGCCTGACGGCCTCGCAGCTGCGCGGCCCCCGGTTCGACGCCCCGCACCACGGGCTGCGGCACACCGCCGGGGGTCAGCCCTCACTGGCCGACGTCGTCCGCGCCCTCCAGCGGACGAACCCCGGCACCGCGGCCACCCACGCCACCGCCGCTCGCCTCTGGGGGATGTGGCTGCCGCGGCAGTGGGAGCGCGGCCCCATCCATCTGGCGCGCACGCGGGCCGAGGGCGGGGCGCCGCGCCGCAGCGGCGTCGTCGGGCATGAGCTGCACCCGCAGGACCCCGTGCTGGTGCGTGCCGGGGTGCGGATCACGACGCCGGCCGCCACCTGGGCGGCGCTGGCGCAGCTGGGTCTGCCGTTGGCCGACGTCGTCGCCGCCGGGGACAGCCTGCTGCAACGGGCGGACGGCCCGGCCGGCCGGCGTCGCCCCGGCGAGCATCCGCGGTGCACCGTGCGTGATCTGGAGGCGGAGGTGCTGCGGGTGCGCGGGAGGCGAGGGACGCGGACCCTGCGAGCGGCCCTGCCGCTGCTCAGGGACGGCGCGGATTCGAGGGCCGAGACGCTCCTCCGACTGGCGCTGGCCGACGCGGGTGTGCCGGAGCCGGAGGTGAATCCGCTGCTGATGCTGAGCGACGGGTCCACCGTCCGGCCAGACCTGGTGTGGCGGGAGGCCCGCGTCTGCGTGCAGTACGAGGGCGATCATCACCGGACGGACCCGCAGCAGTGGCGCCGTGACATCGAGCGCGACCGCCGGATGCAGGCCGAGGGGTGGATCGTGCTGCGCGTGACCGCCAGCGTCGTCACCCAGCGGGGCCTCGACGCCCTGCTGCGCGACCTCGCCGCCCACCTGCGGCTCCCTCTGCCTGCGTGAGCCAGACGAATCGGCCGCCGAGCCAGACGAATCGGCGGCAGGGGGGCGTGCGCACCAGCAGAAATCTCTGGCTCACGCCGCCGCCCCCGCTCGCGTCATCTCACACGAACGCGCCGACCCCCGTGATCTCGCGGCCGATGATCAGCCCCTGCACGGTCTCGGTGCCCTCGTAGGTGTGGATCGCCTCGATGTCCGCGAAGTGGCGGGCCACCTCGTTCTGGATGAGGATGCCGTTGCCACCGAGCAGGTCGCGCGCGTTCGCGGCGATGGACCGCGCGGCGCGCGTCGCCGAGTACTTGGCCATGGACGCCATCGGCCCGGTGAGCCGGCCCTCGTCCTCGAGCCGGGTCGCGCGCAGCACGAGCAGCTGCACCTGGGTGAGCTGGGAGAGCATCTCGGCCAGACGGGTCTGCACGCTCTGGGCGGCGGCCAGCGGCCGGCCGAACTGGACGCGCTGCCCCGCGTACTGCACCGCCGCCTCGTAGCAGCCCACGGCCTTCCCGAGGGCGGACCACGCCACGCCCACGCGCGTGGCGAAGAGGACGCGGGAGGTGTCCTTGAAGGAGCGGGCCTCGGGCAGGACGTCGGCGTCGGGCACGAACACGCCGTCGAGGGTGATGTGGGCCTGGTCAATGGCCCGCAGCGCGACCTTGCCCTTGATGACCTCGGCCGTGTAGCCCTCGGACTCCTGGCGCACGATGAACCCGCGGACCTTCTCGTCCTCGGCGCTGCGCGCCCACACCACGGTCACGCCGCCGGCGGCCCCGTTGCCGATCCACTTCTTGTGCCCGTGCAGCCGCCAGCCGCCGTCGACGCGCTCGGCGCGGGTCTCCAGCGAGACGGAGTCGGAGCCGTGGGTCGGCTCCGTGAGCGCGAAGGCGCCGTAGAGCTCGCCGCGCGCCATGGCCGGCAGGTGCTCGGCACGCTGCTCCTCGCTGCCGCACAGCTGGATCGAGCGCATGGCCAGACCGCCCTGCACGCCCGTCATCGTGGCGATCGAGCCGTCCAGGCGCGAGAGCTCCATCGTGGCCAGGCCCGCTGCCACGCGGGAGACGTCGGGCAGCCCGTCCACGGGGACGCCGTCGCGCAGCAGGTCGGCCTGCCCCAGGCGGGCCACGAGGTCCAGCGGGTACTCGTGGCGGTCCCACGCCTCCCGGATCCGGGGCAGCACGTCCGGCTCGAGTGCGAAGGCGCGGGCCCGACGCCACACGTCCTTCTCGGCGTCGGAGACGTCCGTGAGTGCGAGGTAGAAGTCGGTGTCCAGCGGCGTGGCGACGTCGTACTCGGGCTCGACAGTGGGCAGGGTCTCGGTCATGGTGGCCTCCCGGGCGGGGTCGGAGAGATGGGTGTGTCCGCCATCACCCTACACCAACTGACACGCCATCTCACAGAATCAGACGCAGTCTCACCTCCTCTCCGCGCCCGTGGCACCATGGCCCGCATGACGACGCCCGCCGAGGACACCCTCACCGCCCTGATCCACCTGCTGGACCGCGAGGGCTACGACGCCGTCACGGCCGACCAGCTCGCCCGCCAGGCCGGCATGAGCCGGGCCAGCTTCTTCCGCCACCTCGGCGGGAAGGAGGAGGTGGTCTTCGCCGACCACGCGGCGCTGCTCGCCCGCCTGGACGACTTCCTGCGCGGCACCTCCCTCGGCGTGCGGGAGGCCCTGGAGGAGGCGGTCCTCCAGGTCTTCCGGCATCACACCGCCGATCCGGACCGGGCCCGGGCGCGCTCCCGCCTGCTGCGCGGCTCCCAGGCGCTGCGCACGCGCGAGCTGCTCACCTCGCACCGCTACACGGAGCTGTTCTCCGGCTGGCTCGCCACGGCCCTGCCGGACACGCCCGTGCGCGGCGGGGTCGCCGTCGGGCTGGCGGCGGCCGTGGTGGCCGTCCACAACCGCGCCCTGCGGGCGTGGCTCCACGTCCCGGCCGACGACGCCGAGGCCGGCCTGCGCGCGGACCTCGCGGAGGTCATCGCGCGGCTCACGGCCGAGCCGGCCGAGGCCGAACGGACGCTCGCCGCCGTGCGCCGACTCCTGGACTGAGACCGGGCTCTCAGCGGCCGGCGACCTGCGCGTTCTCCGCCCCGAACGCGGGCGGGTAGCGGAACTCGCCGGCCGGCACCTCGGCCCCGTCCTGGAGCGTGAGGACCTGCAGCGCCTCGGGCTGCCGGGCGAAGGCCGCGTGCACGCCGTGCTCGGAGGCCCGGTGGAAGCCGAACTTCGCGTAGTACTCGGGCCAGCCGTAGACCACCACGACCTCCTCGCCGTCGGCCTGCGTCGCCTGCAGCAGGGCGTTGACGAGCGCGGTGCCGGCGCCCTCGCCCTGGTGCTCGGGCAGGACGCCGTGCGGGGCGAGCGCGAGCACCTCGGCGTCGTCGATGTGGGCCCGGACCAGGGTGCCGTAGCCCATCGGGTCCGACTGCAGGTCCGTGCCGGGGATCGCGGCGGTCATGGCCACGAGGGAGTACTGGGGCAGCCAGCCCTCCGCGCCGCCGGCGAGCGCCTCGACGAGGTCGGCCTCGGCCGTGGACGCGAAGGCGAGCTCGGCGATCTGGCGGACGGCGCGGCGGTCGGCCGGATCGTCGTGATCGGCCTCGCGGGTGGACCAGCGGTGGCCGAGATCCTGGCCGGCAGGGACGTGGGCGGTGCGGTGGCCGGGGGTCTGGGTGCTGTTCTGCTCGGCGCTCATGCGCTCACCGTAGCCAGGGTGTGACCCCGGATACAGAGACGGCGCCCTGCGTCACGCTCGTGACGCGGGCGCCGTCGCCTCCTCTGGCCGGGGGCGGGCTCAGTCGATCTGCAGCTCGCCCATCGGGCCGAAGCCCTCCGCACCGACCTGCTCGGAGATGATCTGGGGCGTGCTCGCCAGCAGCGGGCGCATCGCGTCCAGGCCCTCCTGGAAGTGCGGGGACGCGACGTGGGCCTGCGCACCCTCGTCCGTGAACCCCTCGAGCAGGAAGTACTCGTTCGGGCCGCCTTCCACCGGGCGGTACCACTCGAAGAACAGGTTGCCGGGCTCAGAGCGCACGTCCGCGGTATACTTCGCGACGGCGTCCATCCACTCGTCGGCACGCTCGGGCTGGACGGTGAACTTCAGGTTGATGAGGATCATGCCGTCCATTCTGGCCCACCCGGGACGGCCGCGGCACGGCCTCGCGTCCGCCGGTCGCGGAACCGCCGGGCCAGCAGCCACAGGCCCACGACGACGGCGACCACCAGCACGGCGACCAGCACCGGCAGGAACAGCGCGGCCGCGACGAGGCCGGCCGCCGAGACGTCCTCGGCCGCCGAGAGCACGGGCGCGGCGGCCCCCACCGTGACCGTGTCGGCTCCCACGACCGTCTGGACGACGTCGTTGACCGCGTCCACCCCGGGGATCTTGTCCGCGACGAGCTCGAGCGCGAGCAGGGCGCCGAGGATCCAGAGGGAGGCGTCGGCGGAGAGCCACGTCCACCCCGCGGGCAGGTCGACGAGCCCCGTGAACCGGTCCAGCAGACCCAGGGCGAGCAGGGGGATGTAGGCGTTGAGCCCGGCCGAGGTGGCCAGGCCCGTGCCGGTGAGGAACTCGAGCACGTCCGTCCCCGTCCTTCGCGGGTCGCTCGGGGCGCCCGGGCGGACGCTCCGGGTCCGAGGACCCTCGTTCCCCGGTGAACACCGCCGGCCGTCGGGCGCTTCCCGTCCGGGGTCGGTCCTACCATGGGCGCATGCCCCAGACCGCTCACTCCCCCCAGCACTCCGCCTCCGCCCCCGCGCTCGCCCTGACCATCGCCGGGTCCGAGGCCACCGGCGGCGCCGGCGCCCAGGCCGACCTCAAGACGTTCCAGGAACTCGGCGTCTTCGGCATCGTGGCGCTGACCTGCATCGTCTCCTTCGACCCGGAGGACGACTGGAACCACCGCTTCTTCCCCGTGCCCACCGAGATCCTCCAGCAGCAGCTCGACGCCATCCAGGGCGACTACCCGGAGCGGCTGCGCACCGTGAAGCTGGGCATGCAGGGCTCCCCGGAGTTCATCCGCACCTCGGCCGCGGCCCTGCGCCGCGCCGAGTGGGACCACGTGGTCCTGGACCCCGTGCTCATCTGCAAGGGCCAGGAGCCGGGCCACGCCCTGGACACGGACCAGGCGCTCAAGGCCGAGCTGCTGCCGCTGGCCACCTTCACCACCCCGAACCACTTCGAGACGGAGCAGCTCTCCGGCATGACCGTGCGCTCGGTCGAGGACCTGACGGCGGCCGCTCGGCGCATCCACGAGATCTCCGGCGCGGCCGTCCTGGCCAAGGGCGGGATGCACCTGCCCGGCCCGGACGCCGTGGACGTGTTCGTGGACGGGGACACCGTGGAGGTGCTCTCCGCCCCGAAGATCGGCCAGTCCGGCGTCTCTGGTGCGGGCTGCTCGCTCGCCGCCGCCGTCACCGCCGAGTTGGCCAAGGGTGCCACCACGCTCGAGGCCGCGCGCCGCGCCAAGGAGTTCGTGCGAGCCGGCATCGCGCAGGCGGTGGAGGGCCGCACGCCGTTCGCCGCCCTGTGGCAGGGCGGCCTGCGCTCCGCTTGAGCGCGCACGTGGGCCGCTGACTCGTCCTGAGCCGGGCGGTGCGCCACACTGGGGGCATGAAGCTCCCCTCCCCCGCCCCTTCCGTCCCCGGCGAGGTCCACCACTCGGCGTCGTCCGTTCCCGTCGACGACGCGGAGGCCGTCGTCCCCGCGTTGCGCCAGCGCGCCCTCGCCCCGGGCGGCCGGCTCTACGGGCTGGCGGCGGCGGCCGCGGTCGGCGGGCTCACCCTGTTGGATCCGCACGCCCGCCGAGGGCGCGAGCGCCGGGCCCTCGCAGAGCTCGAGGCCGCCGTCAGCGGCACGTTCCTCGCGGCCGAGACCGCCGGCGCCCTCCACACCGCCGCGATCGCCGACGGCGAGGTGGCCCCCTCCCCCGCCGCGCGTGCCCTGCGCGGGCTCGGCGGACTGGCCGTCGGCGGCGCGGTCGCGGCGGTCGCGCTGCGTGCCACCGGCCTGAACGACCGGATCGACGGCGCCGTGGTGCGCGGGCTCCAGCGGGTCGGCGTCCCCGCCCCGCGCGTCGCGCTGGCCGCAGCGGCCTCCCTGGCGATGCTGCTGGCCAACGAGGACGCCCGCCGGACCCGCCGCGACGCCGTCGAACTCGCCGTCACCGGCCCCGCCGGCCTGGACGAGGACACGGTCGACGAGGTCGAGCCCGAGGCCACCGCCGAGCTGCCGGTGGAGGTGCGCGTGCTGCTCGAGACCCTGCTCGACCCGGCGCTGGCCGAGGGCCGGGACCTGCCCGGGGCTGAGGCGCTGCGCTCCCAGCTGCCGCACGCGCGCACCGTCACCTCGGTGGCCGAGGCCATCCGTGAAGCCGGCGAGGTCCCGGACTGGGTGCCGCTCGTCGTCCAGACCGACGATGACATCCGTCGCGCGGTGCCGAACGACTGCGTCTGGCCCGTCCGCGGCCGCTTCGCCTCCGGCTCCGCCGGAGGACACGAACTCGAGCTGCGCCTGCAGGTGATCGACGGGGAGATCGGCGCCCTGACGGTGACCCTGCCCGCGGACGCCGAGGCGGACAGCGACGCCTGGGACGCGTTCCAGGAGATCGAGTCCTTCCCCGGCGTCGAGGACCTGACCTTCCACGTGGACGGCGACCGGCGCGCCTGACCGGGAACTCTCCCGGGGCCCGTCCAGCCCGGCCCACTACAGTGGGGACCCGCCCGACGTCGTCGATCCCCCTCCCGGAGAGTCCCCGCCATGACCACCCCCGCCCCGGTCGCGTCCGCCGCCCGTGCCCGTCGCCGCGCGGCCCGTTCCGGCCCCCGCCCGCAGCTGCGCATGGGACTGAACGGGTTCCTCGTGGCCTGGCTGCTGCCCAACCTCGTGATGGCCGCCGTGGTGGCGATCCTGGCCGTGGTCCCGGGGCTGCAGGCCTTCGGCAGCCTGACACCGCTGCTGACGGTGGTCGGGGTCGCCGGGCTGGTGGTGGGGCTGCCGCTGTGCCTGCTCGTGAACTGGGCGTTCCGGCACGTGCTCAACCAGTGGGTCCACGTGCTGGCGTACGCGCTGATCGGCATGCTCTACGGCCTGGTGGTGCTCACGCAGGGCGCTGCGGGCATCCTGCCGATGCTCATCCCGGTGATCGGCTTCCCGGCCGCCGTGCTCATGGCCCTGGGCCGGACCGCGGCCCGTCCCCTCGTCCGCACGGTCACCCCGGAGCCGTCGCCCGCCGAGCCGGCCTGAGCACGCCCGACAACGAGAAAGGACGATGGCCGGATGGCCATCGTCCTTCTCGGAACCGCGTCCGGGGCCCGCATCCCCTCAGGCATGTATCCCGGCTCGTGATTCGCACTGTGCACCGTCTCAATGGGGCATGACCCACTCTAGGAGGGACGACGGCGCCCCCGACAGTGGCGGAAGGTGCAGACTTTCGGGCCCTGATGTGATGCAGGTCACATGGGTCTGGTCCGCCGCTGCGACGGCGTCGGCCTCGTCAGACGCACCTGGGGAGCACCGCGCGCACCCGCCACCCCCAGCCCCCCGGCCCGGCCTCGATCGTGCCGCCGAAGGTGGCCACGCGATCCCGCATGGAGTTCAGGCCCACACCGGAGGAGTTCCACTGCGGCGGGCCGGACCGCTCGGTGACGGTGTTCTCCACCTCGAGCACCACGTCCGGCCCCGCGTCGCGGAGTTCGATGCACACGCGCGCGCCCTCGCCGGCGTGCTTGGCGACGTTCGTGGTGGCCTCCTGGAGCACCCGGTGCAGGGTGGAGCGCACGGAGATCGGCATCGCGTTCTGGTCGCAGCGGACGTCCGTCTCCACCGTCATTCCGAGACTGCGCAGCTCCTCGGCCAGTTGGGCCACGGACAGCACCGGATCCGCGGACGTCGCCCCGTCCGCGCCCCCCGCGGCGCCCGGCTCACCGCTCGGGTCCACGATCCCGTCCTCCTGGAGGATGGAGAGCATGCGCCGCAGGTCCCGCAGCGCGTCCTTCGCGGAGTCCCCCACCACGTCCAGCACGCCCTGAGCCGCCTCCGGGGCGCCGAGGTAGCGTGCCGTCCGAGCCTGCATCGAGATGATCGTGAGGTTGTGCGCGACCACGTCGTGCAGGTCGCGGGCCAGGGAGCGACGCTCGGCCTCGGCGGCCAGCCGGGCCCGCTCCTCCGCCTCGAACACCCGGCGGCGATCCCGCTCCCGCCGGGCCAAGCTCTCGCGGATGAAGAGCCCGCCGCCGAGGCCCATGGACATGAGCAGCAGGATGAACCACGTCGCGTTCGACTGACCCACCGCGAACGGCTGGGCGACGCCCCAGGTCAGTGCCAGGACGGCGGCCGTGACGACGAACCCCCAGGAACGGGCGGTCGCCGCGACGGCCCCGAGGACCACGGGCGCGACGACGGCGAAGAGCACCTCGGAACCGCCGACGACGGTCGCGACGGCCCCGGGCAGGAGCAGGGCGAAGCCCACCGTGCTGCGCCACCACTGGGCGAGGAAGGCGCTGGTCGCCGACGCGATGGCGATCCCGTCCAGGACCGGGATGGCGCCGTGGCCCGGGCCGAACAGACCGATGTCGGACGCGGTCGAGGCGAGCAGGAACGCCGACCCGAAGGCGAGATAGACGCGGCTCAGCGGCGCCGCGGCCCAGAACGCGCGCCACCGCAGGCTGCGCGCCTGACGCCACGCCGAAGAGCGGCGCGCCCGGGAGGGCGCGCCGCTCCGGACGGAGGGGGTCGATGGGCTCGAATCAGGCATCGGGGGCGGACCGCCCCGGGGTCAGTCGCACCAGATGCCGAAGTGGCGGCACGTCCACTCCGCAGTGCCTTTGCCGAGGCCCAGGGTCGTGACGACGTCGTCCTCGGCCGAGGCCGCCGAGGCGGCGGCGGCCGGAGCGCCGACGAGGGTGGAGGCGAGCAGGAGAGCGGAAGCGAGGAGAGCGCGAGTCTTCATGGCCCCAGTATGTATGATGCCCGTCACAAATGGTGCACGCCGCGCACAGGCCGCGCCGCGGCATGGCGCAGATGACGGCCGGCGGGCACCCCGGCCTCGCCCCGACGCCGACAAGGTGGCATGCGCCACAGCACCGGTTACGCTGACCTGCGTGTCCGAAGAGCTGCGCATCCTGATCGCCGACGACCAGCCGCTCATGAGCGGCGCGCTCCGCGTGCTCGTCGACTCTGCCCCCGGCATGACCTGCGTGGGTGTGGTCGCCAACGGCGTCGAAGCCGTGGAGGCGTGCGCCGCCATCGAGCCGGACGTGGTCCTGATGGACATGCAGATGCCCCTGATGGACGGGGTGGAGGCCACACGCCGGATCAAGGACACCCACCCCGCGATCCGGGTCCTGGCGATCACCACGTTCACGTCCGAGGACTACCTCGTGCCGGCCCTGCGCGCCGGAGCGGGCGGCTACCTCCTCAAGGACGCGGAGCCGCCGGCCATCCTGGGCGCCATTCAGGCCGTCCATCGCGGCGAGTCCGTGCTCTCCCCCGCCGTGGCGACCAAGCTGCTCGCCTCGATCGAGCGGGACCGGCCGACGGTGGGCCCCACCCCGGTGCAGCCCGGCAGCCCCGACGGCTCCGACCTCACCGAGCGGGAGCTGGGCGTGCTGCGGCTGTTGGCCCGGGGTCAGTCGAACCCGGAGATCGCCGCGAACCTCTTCGTCTCCGAGTCCACGGTCAAGGCCAACCTCACGCGGATCATGGCCAAGCTGGAGGTCCGCGACCGCGTCCAGCTGATCATCCGGGCGGCCCAGCTCGGGCTCGTCACCCTCGCCCTGGACTGAGCGCGGCGGGGTCAGCCGCGGGCCGCGATCTCGTTGCGCCGCGTGTTGAGGTCCTTCAGGACCTGCATCCCGTGCTCCACCACCGGGTCCGCCTCGGCCAGGAGCGAGTCCTTGGCCGGGCCGTAGGCGAGGTCGGCGAACGTGCCGTTCTCCGGGTCGAGGGCCCGGACCTCCTGCTGCACCAGGCGCACCTGGTCCAGGCCGGCCGCGTACTCCACCGATCGCTCGTCGATCTTCGTCAGGGACGCCTCCGCGTCCTCCGGGATCTGCTCCAGGGCGAACTGGGCCTCGTAGAGCAGGTTCTGGTACGTGCAGGGCTCCTCGATGTCGTAGAGCCCCACGCCACGGCCCACGGCCTCCTGATTGGCCTGCGCGATCTCCTCCGCCAGGCCCTCGCTGACGGCGACCTCCGTGGGGGCGGCCATGCCGGCCTCCGCCATGGCCACGTTGACGGTGCCGCCGCCGATCGAGATGACCGCGCTCTCCATCCCCTCGGGCGCGCCCTCGTCCGAGGTGGTCATGCTCGCGGTCGCCCCCTGCGGCAGCCGATCACGCAGCCAGGCGTAGGACTCCTCCCCCATGCAGAGGTCGGGGCCGACCTTGAGGCCCTCGGGGTTGCGGCCCGCGCTCGTGACGCCGGCGAGGACCACGGTCCGCTCGGTGCCGCCCTGGTTCACCACCACGGTGTTGCCGTCCAGCACGGAGACGATGTCCACGCGGGCGGCGTCGGCGGCCACGCCGCGGAGGACGGTGGCGATGCCCAGCAGGAGCAGCACAGCGGCGACGGCGAGGAAGACCAGCAGCCCCTTCAGGGGGACCCGGGCACGGGCGGCGACGTGAGTCATGCGGACTTCCTGCAGGTGGACGGTGGGACGGGGGGCCGCGACGACGGCCCGGAGCCCGAGTCTAGCGAAGGGCCCCGGGACCGCCGAGCGGTGGGCCGAGGGACGGCTGCGTCGGGCTCAGCGCTCCCGGCGGTAGAACGGGGTGGCCACCACGGTGAACGGCTCACCGCGGCCGCGCAGGTCCACCTGCAGGGACGTGCCCTCGGCGGCCACGTCGCGGCGGACGCGGGCCAGGGCGATGGGGTGTCCGAGGGTCGGGCTGGGGGCGCCCGAGGTCACCTCGCCCACCCGCTCGCCGGACTCGTCCAGCACGGCGTAGCCGTGCCGGGCGGCACGCCGACCCGCGCCCTGCAGCCCCACGACGACCTCCTCGACGTCGTCCTTGCCGACCAGCGCGGACCGGCCGACGAAGTCGGCCTCCTTGCTCGCGGGCACCGCGAAGCCGACGCCGGAGGCGTGCGGCTGGTGCCCGGTGTCCAGCTCGTTGCCGTAGAGCGGCATGCCCGCCTCGAGGCGCAGCGAGTCCCGCGAGGCGAGCCCGCACAGCGTCAGCTCCACGCCCGCCTCGTCCGCGGCCGAGAGCATCGTGTGCCACACGGCGGAGCCGCGGTCGCCGGCCTCGGCGGTGGAGGCGGCGGGCAGGAACAGCTCGAAGCCGTCCTCACCGGTGTAGCCGGTGCGGGCGACGACGGCGGTGACGTCGCCGGCGTCCGTGGGCACGGTCAGGGTCAGGTGGCCGTAGTACTTCAGCTCGGCCAGCTGCGCCGCGGCCTCCGGCATGGCCCGGGCGAGGATCGTCTCGGCCTGCGGGCCCTGCACGGCCACGAGGGCGGTGGTCGAGGACTCGTCCTCGACGGCGGCGTCCCAGCCCGACGCCCGCTGGTTCAGCGCGGTGTGGACCGCGGCGATGTTGCCCGCGTTGGGCACCACCAGGTAGTCGGGCTTGGAGCCGGCCTCGCCGTCGTCCATCCGGTAGACGATCGTGTCGTCCAGGACGGTGCCGGCGTCCGTCAGGCACAGGGCGTACTTGGCGCGGCCGGGCTTCAGGGTGGAGAGGACGCTCGAGAGGGCGTGGTCCAGCATGGCCCCGGCCTCCGGGCCGGTGACCCGGATCTCACCCATGTGGGAGAGGTCGAACAGGCCGGCGGAGGTGCGGACGGCCTTGTGCTCGGCCAGCTCGGAGCCGTACTTCAGGGGCATGTTCCAGCCGCCGAAGTCCGTGAACGTGGCGCCCGCGGCCTCGTGGACCGGGTGCAGCGGGGAGTTGCGCGTCGAATCGCTCATGGGGGTGATCCTCTCAGTCCTCGTCGGCGGTGTCGGCCACGGCGTCCTCGAACGCCTCGGGCGGCGGGCACGAGCACACGAGGTTGCGATCGCCGTAGGCGCCGTCGATGCGGCCCACCGGCGGCAGGTACTTGTCCAGACGCAGGCTCGGCACCGGCGTGCCCGCCTGGGCGCGCGAGTAGGGGCGATCCCACTCGTCGGCCATCAGGACGTTGAGGGTGTGCGGGGCGCGGCGCAGGACGGAGTCCGCCACGGTCTCCGGGGTGACGGCGGTGATCTCGGCGTGGATGGCCTCCATGGCCTCGATGAACCGCTCGATCTCCTCGAGGTCCTCGGACTCGGTGGGCTCCACCATGAGCGTGCCGGCCACGGGGAACGCCAGGGTGGGGGCGTGGAACCCGTAGTCGATGAGGCGCTTGCACACGTCCTCGGCGGTCACGCCCGTGCGGGCCGTGAGCTCGCGCAGGTCGAGGATGCACTCGTGCGCCACGAGGCCGTCGTTGCCCGTGTACAGCGTCGGGTAGAGGGGCGCGAGGCGGCGGGAGATGTAGTTGGCGCCCAGCAGCGCGTGCGCGGTGGCGGAGCGCAGGCCCTCGGCGCCCATCAGGTGGATGTAGGCCCAGGAGATGGGCAGCACGCCGGCCGAGCCGTGCGGGGCCGCGGTCATCAGGGCCTCGCGGGAGGGCAGGTACGGCACCAGGTGCTCGCCCACCGCCACGGGGCCCACGCCCGGGCCCCCGCCGCCGTGCGGGATGCAGAACGTCTTGTGCAGGTTCAGGTGGGAGACGTCTCCGCCGAACTCGCCCGGCTGGGCCAGGCCCACGAGCGCGTTGAGGTTGGCGCCGTCGATGTACACCTGGCCGCCCGCGGCGTGCACCGTGGCGCAGACCTCCTTGACGTCGGCGTCGTAGACGCCGTGCGTGGAGGGGTAGGTGATCATGATGGCCGCGATGCGGCCCTCGTTCGCCGCGATCTTGGCGTCCAGGTCGGCGGCGTCGATCGTGCCGTCGTCGGCGGTGGCGACGACGACGACCTTCAGCCCCGCCAGCACGGCCGAGGCCGCGTTGGTGCCGTGGGCGGAGGCCGGGATCAGGCAGATGTCCCGCTCACCCTCACCGCGGGCCAGGTGGTACTGGCGGATGGCCCACAGGCCCGCGAACTCGCCCTGCGAGCCGGCGTTCGGGGCCACCGAGACGCCCGCGTAGCCGGTGATCTCGGCGAGCTTGGCCTCCAGATCCGCGATCAGGAACCGCCAGCCCTCGGTCTGGTGGTCGGGCGCGAACGGGTGGATGGAGCAGAACTCGGGCCAGGAGATGGCCTCCATCTCCGCGGTGGCATTGAGCTTCATGGTGCACGAGCCCAGCGGGATCATGGTGCGGTCCAGCGCCAGGTCGTAGCCGGAGAGGCGGCGCAGGTAGCGCAGCATCTTCGTCTCCGAGTGGTGGGTGTTGAACACCGGGTGCATCATGAACGCGGAGGAGCGGCGCAGCGACTCCGGCACGGCCGGGGTGGCCACGGCGCCCTCGTGCGCAGAGGCCGGCAGGGAGCCCGCGTCCAGGCCGAACGCCGTCAGGACGGCCACGAGGTCGGCGTCGACGGTGGTCTCATCGGCTGCGATCCGCAGGGTGTCCGCGTCCACCAGGCGCAGGTTCACGCCGTTCTCCTCGGCGGCCTGCAGGACCTGCTCGGCCCGGCCGGGCACGCGGACGGTGATCGTGTCGAAGAAGTGCTCCTCGGCGACCTCGACGCCACCGGCCCGCAGCGCCTCCGCCAGGCGGACGGCCTGGGCGTGGGCGTGGCGGGCGATGCGGGCGATGCCCTGGGGGCCGTGGTAGACGGCGTACATCGAGGCGACGATCGCGAGCAGCGCCTGGGCGGTGCAGATGTTGGAGGTGGCCTTCTCGCGCCGGATGTGCTGTTCGCGCGTCTGGAGGGCGAGGCGGTAGGCGGGCTTGCCGGCGTCGTCGTAGGAGACGCCCACGAGGCGGCCCGGCATGCTGCGCTGCAGGCCCTCCTTCACGGCCATGTAGGCGGCGTGGGGGCCGCCGAAGAACAGGGGCACGCCGAAGCGCTGCGTGGAGCCGACGGCGATGTCCGCACCCTGCTCCCCGGGCGGAGTGATCAGGGCGAGGGAGAGGATGTCCGCGGCGACGGTCACGAGGGCGCCGGCCTCCTTGGCCTGCGCGATGACGGCGGCGTGGTCGTGGATGCGGCCGGAGTCGCCGGGCTGCTGCAGCACGACGCCGCACAGGCCCTTCTCCTCGACCTCGGCGCGGACGTCCTCCGGGATGCCTGCGGAGAGGTCGGCCACGCGCACGTCGATGCCCACGGCCTCGGCGCGCAGGCGCACCACGGAGAGGGTCTGCGGGAAGAGGTCCGCGTCGAGGAGGGTGACGCCGTCGGTCCTGCGGCGGTTGGCGCGGTGCATGAGGAGCACGGCCTCGGCGGCGGCGGAGGCCTCGTCCAGCAGGGAGGCGTTGGCGATGTCCAGGCCGGTGAGGTCCTGGACCATCGTCTGGTAGTTCAGGAGGGCCTCGAGGCGGCCCTGGGAGATCTCCGGCTGGTACGGCGTGTAGGCCGTGTACCAGGCCGGGTTCTCCAGCACCTTGCGGAGGATGACGCCCGGGGTGACGGTGTCCGAGAAGCCCTGCCCGATCATCTGGGTCTTCATGACGTTGCGGCCGGCGATCTCGCGCAGCTGCTCCAGGACCGCGGACTCGGTCAGCGGGGCGGGCAGCTCGAGGGGCTTCGGCTGGCGGATGCCGGCGGGGACGGCGGTGTCCACGAGGGCCTCGAGCGAGTCGTAGCCCAGGGTCTGCAGCATGTGCTCGACGTCCGCGGGGCGCGGGCCGATGTGGCGGGCCACGAAGGGGGCCGAGGCGGTGTCCTTAGGCTCGACGCGCTCGTGGGGCAGCGCGGTCGTGCTCTCGGTGGTCTGGGGGCTGGTCACGGGGTACCTCCGGGGGGATCCTGCCGTGGTCACGGCGTGGCTCTGCTCCTCCCCGCTCTGTCATGGACCTGAGAGTTTCCGACGCCCGGGTGGGCGGCTTGCACCGTCGGTGGTCTCGGTCCGGACGCGGGCGCGGCGGAGTGAGACGCTTTCCAGAGCGCCTGACCCCACGCGGTACGGATGCCTGAGAGATTCCCGGGGAGGGTTTGCTCCTTCGGCGGCCTGCTCACGCGGCCGGCCGGGGCAGGACGCGCGCCGACGCTCTCCCGCGCGGGGCATGCGGCGTGCCGTCAGTATCCCACACGTGTAGGCCGCGTCACAGGGCGCCCGGGAGGGGCCGGACGGGGCGTGTCGAAGGCTTTCGTTGATGAAACGGGCGCCCGGGAGGGGTTGAGTCGCCCCACGCGCCCGTGCCTACTGTGGCGAGGACGGGCGGGCGTGTTCCTCCGCCCCGGAGCCGACCGAGGGAGCGATCCACCCATGTACACCCGCAGCCGGAACGACGTCGAGAAGGTCGAGTGGGGCGGAGGCACCTCCGAACGCCTCATCACCGCGAAGGACGAGATGGGTTTCGCCGTCGCCCACACGATCGTGCGCGCCGGATCGTCCTCGAAGCTCCAGTACCGCAACCACCAGGAGGCCTGTTACTGCATCGCGGGCAACGGCTCCGTGGTGGAGCCGGACGGCACCGTCCACGAGATCACGCCGGGTGTCATCTACGTCCTGCCGGACCACGAGCCGCACGACCTGCGCGGCGGCACCGAGGACATGCACCTGATCTCGGTGTTCAACCCCGCCATCACCGGCGACGAGAAGCACACCCTGTCGGAGGACGGCTACTCCAGCTACTGAGCCCGGGCACGGTGACGGGAGGCGTCGACGACGGCGCCTCCCGCGTCGGCGCCGACGGCGGCGTCCGGTCGTAGGGTGGCGGGGTGCTCAACCTGTGCGCCCCCGAGCGCACCGTGCGTCGCAACACCCACCTGGCGCTGGTGCTGACCGCGATCGCGGGGATCCTCAACTCCGTGGGCTTCGTCGCCGTGGCCACGTACACGTCCCACATGACGGGGATCGTGGCGTCCATGGCGGACGCGGCGGTCCTCCACGCCCCGGGTCTGGTCGGCACGGGCCTGCTCGCGCTGGCCATGTTCATCCTGGGCGCGGTCGTCTGCGCGCTGGTGTTCAACTGGGGCCGGGTCAACGGCCTCCGGTCGCGGTACGCCAACATCCTCCTGCTCGAGGGCGTCGGCATGCTGGTGTTCGGCCTGCTCGCCGAGCACGTCCGCGATGCGCACCGGCCGCTGGTCGTGGTGGCCGTGCTGTGCTTCACCATGGGCCTGCAGAACGCCTTGATCACCCGCATCGGGGCGTGGCCGATCCGCACCACGCACGTGACGGGCATGGTCACGGACATCGGCGTCGAGCTCGGCAAGATCCTGTACCGCAACGGCCCCGGGGCCGCGGCCCCCGTCGTCGGGGAACCGCGGCGCGTGGGACTGCTGGCGCTGCTCGTGGCCCTGTTCTTCCTGGGCGGGGTGGCGGGCGCGGCCGGTTACCTCTGGCTGGGCTTCGAGGTGGTCATCCCGGTGGCTGGCGTGCTGCTGCTCATCGCCCACCGCCCGCTGGTCCAGGACCTGCAGGACGCGTGGCTCACACGAAGGCCGAGACGCCGGTGAGGGCCCGCCCCACGATCAGGGTGTTCATGCCGTAGGAGCCCTCGTAGGAGTAGATGGCCTCCACGTCCCCCATGATCTTGGCGATCTCGTGCTCCGTGAGCAGGCCGTTGCCGCCGAGGGCGTCGCGGGCGAGCGCCGCCGAGGACCGGGCCAGCCGGGTCGAGGTGGCCTTGGCCATGGCCGCGTGCATCATCTCCATCCGCCCCTCCTGCCGCAGGGCGTCCACCTGGAGCATCATGCCGGCGGACGCGGCGAGGTTGCCGGCGACCTCGGCGATCTGGGCCTGGATCAGCTGGAACGCGGCCAGCGGGCGGCCGAATTGCTCCCGCCGCAGCGCGTAGGAGCGCAGCACGTCCAGCACGCCCATCTGCGCGCCGACGCCCTGCCAGCCGACCCACATGCGCGAGTCGCGCAGCAGGGCGCGGGTGGCGGCGAAGGTGGTGGCGCCGGGCAGGATCGCGTCCGCGGGCAGGCGCACGTCCAGGGTGATGTCCGCGTTCTGCATGATCCGCAGGCCCATCTTCCCGCTGATCTTGGTGGCCTCGTAGCCGGGGGTGTCGGTGGGCACCACGAAGCCCTTGATCTCGCCGTCGGCGGTGTCGCGTGCCCAGACGAGCGCGACGTCGGCGATCGTGCCGGCCCCGATCCAGCGCTTGGCGCCGCGGATGACCCACTCGTCGCCGTCGCGGGTGGCGGTGGTGGCGAGGCCTCCGGCGATGTCCGAGCCGTGGTCCGGCTCGGTGAGGCAGAACGCGCCCAGGGCGTCGAAGGATTCGAGGCGCCCCTGCCACGTGGCCTTCTGACGCTCTGAGCCCAGGCCGGCGATCATGCCGAGGTTGAGCTCGTTGTGGATGCCCACGAGGGCGGACAGGGACAGGTCCACACGGGCGATCTCCGCGTGCACGAGCTGCTGGAACAGCGAGGACGAGCCGTCCAGGACGAGGCGTCCCAGACCCAGCTCGGCCAGGCCCGGCAGCAGGTCGAACGCGAACTCCTCGGCGTCCCAATACCGGGTCAGGTGCGGCCGCACGCGGGTCTGCAGGTGGTCCTCGATCGCGTCGAGCCGGGCACGCTCGACCGGTTCGAGGCGGTCCCGCAGGCGCAGCAGGTCCACGTGGGGCAGGCCGGGGGTGACGGCGGGCGCGCCAGGGGCGGGGACGGGGCGGTCGGCGATGGCGGTCATGGCTCTCCTTCGGGGGCGGTCCGACGACGGCGGGCGGTTTCGCCGCGAATCCGACTGTAGGACTTCCTACTATCCAGGTCTGCCAGTAGTGTTCCAGATCACAGGCCCCCGGCCAAGGATCCGTTCAGCAGCCATCCCGAGGAGGGACCCATGACCGTCCAGGACCCCACCGCCGTCGCCGCCCCGTCGCCGACGGAGGTGTTCCGCGTGGCCCGCGACCTGCTGGTCGAGTGCCAGACCGACGACGAGCGCGCCCGCGCCGAGTTCGAGTGGCCCCGCTTCGAGCACTTCAACTTCGGCTTCGACTGGTTCGACCGCCTGGCCCAGGACCCGGCCCGCGCGGACGTGCCGGCGCTGATCATCACCGAGGACGACGGGCGCAGCACCGAACGCACCTTCGCCGAGCTCTCCGCGGCCTCCAGCCGGGTGGCGAACTGGCTCTCCGCGCAGGGCCTGCGCCGCGGCGACCGCCTCCTCCTCATGCTGAACAACCAGGTGGAGCTGTGGGAGTTCATGCTCGCCTGCATCAAGCTGCGGGTGGTCATGGTGCCCACCACCACGCAGATGACCTCCGGGGACCTCGAGGACCGCGTGACGCGCGCCGGCGCCGCGTGGGCCGTGGCCGGCGCCGAGGACCTGGCCAAGTTCGCCGGCGTCGGCGAGGGCCTGCACCTGGTGCACGTGCCGGGCGTCTTCGCGGAGGGCCCGGCGCGCCGCGCCCCGGAGGTCGCCGGCCACACCGTGCTCTCCTACGACGACGCCGCCGACGCCGCCACCGAGCTGGCCCCGGCCGAGCCGACCCCCGCGGACGAGACGCTGCTCTTCTACTTCACCTCGGGCACCACCTCGAAGCCGAAGCTCGTGGAGCACACCCACACCTCGTACCCGGTCGGCCACCTCACGACGCTCTACTGGATCGGCCTGGAGCCGGGCGACGTGCACCTCAACGTGGCCTCCCCGGGCTGGGCCAAGCACGCGTGGTCCAACTTCTTCGCCCCGTGGATCGCGGAGGCCACGATCTTCGTGCACAACGCGCGCAAGTTCGACCCCGCGGCCCTGATGGCCAACATGGCGCGCTACGGCGTCACGAGCTTCTGCGCCCCGCCCACCGTGTGGCGCATGCTCATCAAGGCGGACCTGGCGCAGCTGACGACCCCGCCGACCAAGACCATCTCCGCGGGCGAGCCGCTCAACGCCGAGGTGATCGACCAGGTGCACAAGGCGTGGGGCACCACGATCCGCGACGGCTTCGGCATGACCGAGACCACCCTGCAGGTCGCGAACACCCCCGGCCAGAAGGTCGTCATCGGTTCGATGGGCCGCCCGCTGCCCGGCATGGACGTCACCCTGCTCGACCCGCTCACGGGCCAGGAGGCCGAGGAGGGCGAGATCTGCCTGCGCCTGGACCCGCGTCCGGTGGGCCTGCTGAAGTCCTACTACGGCGACCAGGAGAAGACGGACGAGGTGTTCCGCGACGGCGTCTTCCACACCGGCGACATCGCCCGCCGCGACGAGAACGGCGTGCTGACCTATGTGGGCCGCGCGGACGACGTCTTCAAGTCCTCGGACTACAAGGTGTCCCCGTTCGAGCTGGAGTCGGTGCTGGTCAAGCACCCGGCCGTGATGGAGGGCGCGATCGTCCCCACCCCGGACGAGCTGCGCCTGGCCGTGCCGAAGGCCTTCGTCACCCTCGCCCCGGGCCACGAGCCCACCGCGGAGACCGCCCGGGCGATCCTGCAGTTCACGCTCACCCAGCTGCCCCCGTACAAGCGCATCCGCCGCATCGAGTTCCTCGAGCTGCCGAAGACCATCTCGGGCAAGATCCGCCGCGTGGAGCTGCGCAAGGCCGAGGTCGAGCGCGCCCAGACGGGCGCCGCCCCGGACGGCTACGGCACCGAGTTCCGGGAGGAGGACCTGGACCTGCAGCGCTGACCGGCCGTTCCCCGCCACCGCCCCGTCCGTGTCCGGCGGTGGCGGGGGACCCCCGGTGCGCCGCTAGTCTGGAGCGCCATGAAGAAGCCACCCCTCGCCCAGGACCCCATCCGGGAGGCCGCCCGGAACTGGGAGCGTCACGGATGGGGTGACGTCGCCCGCCCGATGGCCGCCATCACCTCGATCATGCGGGCCCAGCAGATCCTGCTGGGTCGGACGCAGGCCGCGCTCAAGCCCTACGGGCTCACCTTCGCGCGGTACGAGCTGCTCGCGCTGCTGAACTTCTCGCGCGAGAACCGGATGCGGATGTCCAAGGCGTCCGCGCTCCTGCAGGTCCACCCCACCTCGGTGACCAATGCGGTGGACCGGCTCGAGGCCGCCGGGCTGGTGGAGCGCACCCCCCACGAGTCGGACCGTCGCGCGCTCGTGCTCGCCCTCACGGACGAGGGCCGGCGCGTCGCCGTCGCCGCCACGGAGACGCTCAACGCCGAGGTCTTCGGCCGCTCCGGCTTCGACCCGGCGGACGTGGACACCCTCATCGACGTCCTCGGCCGGTTCCGGGCGTCGGCCGGGGACTTCCAGGTCGACGGCCCCGACGCCGGCGCGCCCGCGACGGCGGAGCACACCTCCTCCTGACGCGCCCTCCGGCCTCCGGACCGTCCGGCTCAGCGGGGCTCGAGGCGCACGGCGCCGTCGAGCCGGATGACCTCGCCGTTCAGGAACGGGTTGGACACGATCTGCTCGACGAGCAGCGCGTAGTCCTCGGGTCGGCCGAGGCGGGCCGGATGCGGGGTCTTGGTGGACAGCGCCTCGCGGGCGGCCTCGGGCAGGCCGGCCATCATGGGCGTCTCCATCAGACCGGGGGCGATCGTGACCACGCGGATCTGCGAGGAGGCGAGCTCGCGGGCCGCGGGCAGGGTCAGCGCGACCACGGCGCCCTTGGAGGCGGAGTACGCGATCTGGCCGATCTGCCCGTCGTAGGCCGCCACGGAGGCGGTGTTGACGATGACGCCGCGGTCCTCGCCGAGCGGCTCCTGCGCCTTCATCGCGGCGGCGGCCTGGGCCATCATCGCCACGGTGCCGACCGTGTTGATCGCCAGGACCCGGCTCAGCACCTCGGCGGACAGCGGCCCGTCGCGGCCCACGAGCTTGCCCGGTGTCGCCACGCCGGCGCAGTTGACCAGCACCCGCAGCGGCCCGGCCTCCAGCGCGGCGGCCACAGCCTCCCGGGCGGTGCCCTCGTCGGTGACGTCGCCCGTCACGAAGCGCGCGCGGGGGCCGAGGGCGGCCACGGCGTCCGCGCGGACGGTCTCGCGCTCGCGGTCCGGCAGGTCCACCACCACGACGGCGGCGCCCGCGTCGGCCAGGCGGCGGGCGGTGGCGTGGCCGAGGCCCGAGGCCCCGCCGGTGACGATCGCGCTCTGGTTCGACAGGTCCATGGACGGACCCTCCCTTCCTCCTCGGGATACCCCCCGAGTTCGATAGTTGCATGTCCTACGTTCTCATCCTAGATTAGCGGATGAGTAACCCAGATCACACGCACGGCCGGGCCTGCCACGCCCGCCGTGGGCGGCGCCGAACGATGTCCGCCCTTCCGCCTGGACCCGCGAGGAGCTACCATGTCCGAGAAGACCGCGCCCACCGAGACCGCCCCCGTGATCCCCCACTTCGTGCACGGCGAGCGGCGCGAGGGCGCCTCCGGCCGGCACAGCGACGTCCACCACCCGGCCACGGGCAGCGTGGCGGGCCGCGTGCCGCTGGCCTCCGCCGAGGAGATCGACGCCGCCCTGGCCTCCGCCGAGGAGGGCTTCGCCGCGTGGTCGGCGCTGAATCCGCAGCGCCGCGGCCGCATCCTGCTGCGCTGGGTCGACCTGATCAACGAGAACATGGACGAGCTGGCCACCGTGCTCGCCCAGGAGCACGGCAAGACCTTCCCGGACGCCAAGGGCGACATCCAGCGCGGCATCGAGGTCGTGGAGTTCGCCGCGGGCGCCCCGCACCTGCTCAAGGGTGAGTTCACCGCCGACGCGGGCACCGGCATCGACGTGCACTCCATCCGCCAGCCGCTCGGCGTGGCCGTGGGCATCACGCCCTTCAACTTCCCGGCGATGATCCCGCTGTGGAAGGCCGGCATCGCCCTGGCGGCGGGCAACGCGTTCGTCCTCAAGCCCTCCGAGCGCGACCCCTCCGTGCCGGTGCGCCTGGCCGAGCTGGCCCTCGAGGCCGGCATGCCCGCCGGCGCCCTCAACGTGGTGCACGGCGACAAGGCGGCCGTGGACGCGCTCATCGAGGACCCACGCGT
This sequence comes from Micrococcus sp. UYEF5, assembly GCF_040546065.1. Taxonomy (NCBI): domain Bacteria; kingdom Bacillati; phylum Actinomycetota; class Actinomycetes; order Micrococcales; family Micrococcaceae; genus Micrococcus; species Micrococcus sp. UYEF5. The sequence goes on along the minus strand of NZ_JBEPNB010000006.1, from coordinate 75,688 downwards.
CAAGGCCGTCGGCTTCGTCGGCTCCACCCCGATCGCGCAGTCCATCTACGCGCACGCCGGCCGCATGGGCAAGCGCGCTCAGTGCTTCGGCGGCGCCAAGAACCACGCCGTGGTCATGCCGGACGCGGACCTCGAGATGGCCGCCGACGCCCTGGTCGGCGCCGCCTTCGGCTCCGCCGGCGAGCGCTGCATGGCGATCTCCGTGGCCGTCCCGGTCGGCGAGGAGACCGCCGACCGCCTGATCGCGCTGCTCCGCGAGCGCGTGAAGGACCTCAGGGTCGGCCCGTCGCTCGAGGCGTCCTCGGACTTCGGCCCCGTCGTCTCGAAGGACGCGAAGGAGCGCATCGAGGGCTACATCGCGGCCGGCGTCGAGGCGGGCGCCGACCTGGTCGAGGACGGCCGGGGCGTCGTCGTCGAGGGCCACGAGGACGGCTTCTACGTGGGCGCCACCCTGTTCGACCGCGTCACCCCGGAGATGAGCATCTACCGCGCGGAGATCTTCGGCCCGGTGCTCTCCGTGGTCCGCGCGAAGGACTACGAGGAGGCGCTCACGCTCGTGAACGAGCACGAGTTCGGCAACGGCGTGGCCATCTTCACCCGCGACGGCGACGCCGCCCGCGACTTCTCCACCCGCGTGGACACCGGCATGGTCGGCGTGAACGTGCCGATCCCCGTGCCGATCGCCTACTACACCTTCGGCGGCTGGAAGGCCTCCGGCTTCGGCGACCTGAACCAGCACGGCACGGACGGGCTGAAGTTCTACACCAAGACGAAGACCGTCACCACGCGCTGGCCCTCCGGCGTGCGCGAGGGCGCCAGCTTCGTGATGCCGGCCGGCTCGTGACCGCCCCGCAGCCCGTCCCGACCAGGAGGACCCCATGACCACCGTTCTGTTCCTCGGCCTCGGCCACATGGGCGGCCCCATGGCCGCCAACCTCGCCGCCGCGGGCCACCGCGTGCTCGGCTTCGACCTCGTCCCCGAGGCCCTCGAGAAGGCCCGTGCGGCCGGCGTCGAGACCGTCACGGACACGGCCGCGGCGGCCGCGGAGGCCGACGTCGTGCTGACCATGCTCCCCCACGGACGCCTGGTGCTGGAGGTCTACCGGGGTGAGGACGGCGACGGCGGCCTGCTCGCCGCCGCCCGGCCCGGCACCGTGTTCCTGGACTGCTCGACCATCGATGTCGCCGAGGCCCGCGAGGCGGCCGCGGCGGCGGAGGCGGCGGGCATGCGGGCGGCCGACGCGCCGGTCTCGGGCGGCCAGGTGGGCGCCGAGGCCGGCACCCTCGCCTTCATGGTGGGCGCCTCGGACGAGGTGTACGCCGAGGTGCTGCCGCTGCTCGAGGTCATGGGCGCGCGGATCGTGCACTGCGGGGCCGCCGGCCTGGGCCAGGCCGCGAAGATCTGCAACAACATGGTGCTGGGGGTCACGCAGATCGCCGTCGCCGAGGCCTTCGTCCTGGGCGAGCGCCTGGGCCTGCAGCACCAGGCCCTGTATGACGTGATGAGCAAGGCCTCCGGGCAGTGCTGGTCCCTGACCACCAACTGCCCGGTGCCCGGCCCCGTCCCCGGCTCCCCCGCGAACCGGGACTTCCAGCCCGGCTTCGCCGGCGCCCTGATGGCCAAGGACCTCGGGCTCGCGCTCGCGGCCCTGGACGAGCAGGGCGTGGCGGCCGACCTGGGCCGCCTCGCGCAGGCCAAATACGCCGAGTACGCCGCCGGAGAAGGCGCCGCCCGCGACTTTTCCGGCATCATCGAGGACATCCGAGCATCACACACGGACAGGAGCGAGGCATGAGCGAGCAGACCACCCCGGACGGCGCCGAGTCGCCGATCATCGTCGAGCGGCAGGGCCGGGTCGGCCACATCCGCCTGAACCGGCCGAAGGCCCTGAACGCGCTGAACGAGGCGACGATGCGTGCCGTCGTCGCGGCGGTGCAGGAGCTGGACACCGACCCGGAGATCGGGGCGATCCTGCTCTCCGGCTCCCCCAAGGCGTTCGCCGCCGGCGCGGACATCAAGGAGATGGCCACCAAGGAGTTCTCCGAGATGTACGCGGCCGACTGGTTCGCCGGCTGGGACGGGCTCACCCGTGCCCGCACCCCCATCGTGGCGTGCGTGACCGGCTACGCCCTCGGCGGCGGCTGCGAGCTGGCCATGATGGCCGATGTGCTCGTGGCCGGCGAGGGCGCGAAGTTCGGCCAGCCCGAGATCAACCTCGGCGTCATCCCCGGCATGGGAGGCTCCCAGCGCCTGACCCGCGCCGTGGGCAAGGCGAAGGCCATGGACATGATCCTCACGGGCCGCATGATCGGGGCGGAGGAGGCCGAGCGCATCGGGCTCGTCTCCCGCGTGGTGGCCGACGAGAAGGCCCTCGAGGAGGCGCTGGAGGTGGCCGCGACCATCGCGTCCAAGTCCAAGCCGGCCTCCTGGATGGCCAAGGAGGCCGTCAACGCCGCGTTCGAGACCACGCTCGCCCAGGGCATCGCCTTCGAGCGCCGCGTGTTCCACGCCGCGTTCGCCACGGCGGACCAGAAGGAGGGCATGGACGCGTTCGCGGCGAAGCGCGAGGCGGGGTGGCAGCACCGATGAGCGACGCGCAGACCACGGCGACGACGGCCCCCGCGGCCGGGCAGGACGGCGCGGCGGACGAGGTGCTCCTCGAGGTCCGCGACGGCCTCGGCCGCATCACGCTGAACCGCCCGCGCGCCCTGAACGCGCTGACGCAGGACATGGTCCGGGCGATCGACGCGGCCCTGACCGACTGGGCCGCGGACCCCGCCGTGCGCGGCGTGCTGATCCGCGGTGCCGGCGAGAAGGGGCTGTGCGCCGGCGGCGACGTCGTCTCCCTGCGCTCCTCCCTCCTGGCCGGGCGGTTCGCGGAGGCCGAGCAGTTCTTCCGCGACGAGTACGCGATGAACGAGCGCATCGCGGCCTACCCCAAGCCGTACGTGGCCTTCATGGACGGGGTCGTCCTGGGCGGCGGCATGGGCGTGTCCGCGCACGGCTCGCACCGCGTGGCCACCGAGCGGACCCGCGCCGGCATGCCCGAGACGGCGATCGGGTTCACCCCCGACGTCGGCGGCTCGTTCCACCTCGCCCGCGCGCCCTTCCAGGCGGGCCGGCACCTGGCCGCGACCTCGGCGCACGCTTCCGGTTCCGACGCGGTGGCCCTGGGCCTGGCGGACATCTTCGTGGAGTCCGCCCGGCTGGACGAGCTCGAGCAGGCCCTCGCCGCGGCGTTCGGCGCCCTCGGCCCGGCCGCGGACGCGGGCGCGCGCGACGAGGCCGCCTTCGCCGCCGCCGACGAGGCGCTGGCCCGGTTCGCGGTGGCCGAGGACGCACGGCCCGCCTCCGCGCTGGTGGCCGGCCGGGAGTGGATCGAGGACGCCTACGACCGGGAGACGGCCGCCGAGGTCCTCGCCGCCCTGGACGAGCGCGCCGCCGCTGGCGGGGAGCACGCCGAGGCCGCGGGGCAGGCCGCCGAGGCCATCCGCACCAAGTCCCCGACCGCCGTCGCCGTGGCCCACGAGGCCCAGCGCCGGCTGGCCGCGCGCGGAGCGGACCTGACCGTGGCCGACGCACTGCGCCAGGAGTTCACGATCGCCACCCACCTGATGCGCGAGCCGGACATGGGCGAGGGCATCCGCGCGCTGCTCGTGGACAAGGACAAGGATCCGACGTGGAGCCCGGCCCGGCTCGAGGACGTCTCGACCGAGGACGTGGCCGGGCACTTCGAGCCCGTGTCCGGGGTGGACCCGCTGCAGCTCGGCTGAGCCCGCCCCGACAGACCGCGCCCCGTGGTCCCGTGTGGGGACCGCGGGGCGCCGTGCTGGGTGGGGCGACCGGGTGGGGCCCCCGACGTCAGCCGATCAGGCCGCGGCCCACGATCATGCGCATGATCTCGTTGGAGCCCTCGAGGATCCGGTGCACGCGCAGGTCCCGGACGAGCTTCTCCACGCCGTATTCGTGCAGGTAGCCGTAGCCGCCGTGCAGCTGCAGGGCGGTGTCGGCGGCCTCGTAGCCGTGTTCGGTGGCCACGAGCTTGGCCATGGCGCACAGGCGCACGGTGTCCGGGTCGTTGCGGTCCAGGGCGTCCGCGGCGCGCATGAGCATCGTGTGGGCGGTCTCCAGCTTCACGGACATGCCCGCGAGCTCGAAGACGAGGGCCTGCTTGGTGGTGAGCGGCTCGCCGAACGCGCTGCGCTCCTTGAGGTAGCGGGTGGCCTTGTCCAGGGCGGCCAGGCCGCCGCCGATCGAGCAGGCGCCGATGTTCAGGCGGCCGCCGTTGAGGCCCTTCATGGCGATGCGGAAGCCGTCGCCCTCCTCGCCGAGGCGGTCGGCCACGGGCACGCGGACGTCCTCGAAGATCACCTGGCGCGTGGGCTGGGTGTGCCAGCCCATCTTCTTCTCGTTGGGGCCGAAGGACAGGCCGGGGGTGTCCCTGTGGACCACGACGGCAGAGATCCCCCGGGCGCCCGTGTCCGCGGTGCGGCACATCACCACGTAGCAGTCGGACGCGCCGGCACCGGAGATGAACTGCTTGACGCCGTTGAGGACGTAGTGGTCGCCGTCGCGGACGGCGCGGGTCTTCAGCGCGGCCGCGTCCGAGCCGGCGCCGGGCTCGGTGAGGCAGTAGCTGGCCAGGTGCTCCATGCCCACGAGGTCGGGGATCCAGCGGGCGCGCTGCTCGTCGCTGCCGAAGGAGTCGATCATCCAGGCGACCATGTTGTGGATGGAGATGTAGGCGGCGAAGGCCGGGTCCGCCTTGGCGAGCTCCTCGAAGATCAGGATCGCGTCCGTGCGCTCCAGGCCGGTGCCGCCGTGCTCCTCCCCCACGTAGATGCCGCCCAGGCCGAGCTCGCCGGCCTCGGCGAGGACGTCCACCGGGAAGTGCTTCTCGGCGTCCCAGTCGAGGGCGTGCGGGGCGGCGCGCTGCTCGGCGAAGTCGCGGACGGCGTCGACCAGGGCCTTCTGGTCGTCGGTGATGGGGAACATGGGTTCGTCCTCCTGGGACTCGGGCCGGCCGCGCGGGCGGTCCACGACGGGGTGGGGCGGGGGTGACACCGCGGGCGGCGACAGGGTGTGACTGTCGTCACCACGATAATAGGACATCCAATGATCAGCCGTGTCGCCGCCGGGCCGTGGGCTAGCGTGCTCCCCGTGCAAACCACCACCAGCCCCACCGCGGACTCGCCCACCGGCCCCCGCTCCCACGCCTCCGGCCGCACGGAACAGCTGTTCGGCATCCGCCGCCACGCGCTGATGACCGAGCGGGACGGCGCCCTCAACCCGGCCGCGTTCGAGGTCGGCCCGTGGTGCCTCGACCTGGACGGCCGGCCCACCGGTGCGGCGGCCACCGTGGTCATGGACAACGCCACCGCGGTGGCCGTGCACCACGCGGCCCGGGACATCGAGACCGTGGTCACCACCGAGCTGCAGGTCAACGTGCTCGGCCCGCTGCCCGCCTTCGACGCGGCGGTCGCGGCCGGGGACGAGGACGGCCCGCTGCTGGAGTGCTGGACCCGCCCGCTGGCCTGGGATGCCGCCGGCGGCGTGGCCCGCGCGTGGCTCGAGGACGCGGACGGGCGTCGCGTGGTCGAGGCGACCGGCTGGTTCCAGTCGGTGCCGGCCGGAGCGCCGGAGCGGATGGCCGAGTTCGTCGCGGCCGGGCGGCTGCCCCGCGGGGCCGAGACCCGCGTGCCCATGCCGGGGCTGCTGGCCGCCCGCCCCGAGTCGCTGCCGACGGCCGATCCGGACGTGCGCCCCGCCGTCGCTGCCGCGGCGAGCGCGGGCGCCCGCTTCGCCCCGAAGCCGGAGCTGGCCAACCCGTCGGGCGCGGTCCACGGCGGGGCCATGACGCTGCGGGCGGTCACCGCCGCGCAGGCGGCCATGCCGGACCGCGAGCGCTACGACGTCCAGGCCGTTCGCGTGGTGTTCGTGCGCCCGGGGCATGGCGAGATGGTCGCCCTCACGCGGGTGCGGCACGCGGGCCGGTCCCTGCGCCTCGTGGACGTGGACCTCGTGCCGGTCGGCGCCGACGGCGTCCCCGTGGCCGACAAGCCGATGGTCCAGGTGCAGGTCACCTTCCGAGCTGCCCGGAGCTGACGCCCCGCACGCCCGAGCGCCCGAGCGCTTTCGAACGTGAGAGAGGCCCTATCCCACGTTCAAAAGCGCTCATTCCCCCGACATCACGTTCGAAAGTCCGGGGAGGAGGAGGCGTCGCCGTCGTGGGGCCGGCTCAGCGGCCCACGGTGCCGAAGCGGGAGGCCACGGGGGCCGTGAAGGCGGGCTTCAGGAAGAACCAGGCGGCGGCGGTGACCGCCACGCTCACGAGGAACACCACGAGGCCCCACGCGTCGGTGGCGCCGCCGCGCGAGGTGTACATGTGGTTCAGGTTCGTCAGCAGGCCCGTGAAGGCCACGAGGAACACATGCACCAGGATGAACGCCACGAAGAAGACCATCACCGGGAAGTGCACCTTGCGGGCCACCTCCATGGGGAACGCCTTGTTCAGTCCCTTGGCCTCCGTGGGGAACCACGAGGACATGCGCCAGCCCGTGAGGGCGGCGAGCGGGGCGGCCACGAACACCACCAGCGCGTAGGAGAGCATCTGCAGCGCGTTGTAGTGCACCCAGCCGTTCTCCGTGGGCCAGTCCAGGGACAGGTATTGGATGCCGGCGGACAGGGCGTGCTGGAACACGTGCGGGTCCGTGGGCACGATCCGCGCCCAGTGGCCGGTGACGATCAGCAGCACCACGAAGATCGCGCCGTTGAGCAACCACAGCGCGTCGAGGGCCTGGTGCATCCAGATGGTGAGCGAGAACTTCTTCGGGGTGTTGCCCCGCGCGGAGAACAGGCCGTCCTTCGTCGGCGTGAAGTTGGCCGGAGGCCGTGTCTCGTGGCGGATCTGCAGGCCCGTCCGGATGATCAGCACCATCAGGAACATGTTCAGGAAGTGCTGCCAGCCCATCCACCAGGGCATCCCCTCGGGGGTGCCCTCGGGCAGGACCGGGTGCCCGTCGTAGGTCGCGATGAAGTCCGCCACCGGGTCCAGGCTCCGCAGCCAGCGTCCGGCCAGCACCGCGAGCAGCGCCAGCACCACGACGCCGGCCACCGCCGGCAGCGCCTTGCGCAGACGGGACGGGGCGGCGGACTCGGCGGCGTCCGTCTCCGCGGCCCGAGCGGGCGTGCCGGGGGCGGCACCGGGGGCGGCCCGGGGCGGCTGCGCGGCGGAGGCCGGCGGGGCCGAACGGGTGTCCGGCGCGGTGGGGGCCGGCTCCGCGGTCGGCGCCGCGGCCACGGGGGCGGCGACGGCCGGTGCCGCATCGGCCGGCTCGGCGACGACCGGCCGGGCCGGCGCCGCGGCGGCGGGCTCGGCCGCGGACTCGGCGGTGGCCGGCTCCGGTGCGACGACCTCCTGCGCCACCGTCTCCGGCGCGGTGGGGGCGCCCACGGCGGCCAGCTCGGTGAACCACTCCCCCTCCCGGGCGAACGGCACGTACCCGGCCATGCGTCGCCGCTCCGCGAGCGGCACGAGGTCGGACTCCACGGGCGCGGCGGGCGCACCGGTCGCGGCGGCGGCGACGGCGGCCGCCACGTCCGGCACGACGGGCTCGGTCTCCGCGGGTGCGGGGGCCCGCGTCGGGGACGCCGAGGCGGCGATCGGCTCGGGGGCGGCGGCCGGGGTCGATCCCGCGGCCGGAGTGGGGGCACCGCCGAGCCACTCGGCCTCGCGGGCGAACGGGACGTACCCGGCCATGCGGCGTCGCGCGGACAGGGGCGTCAGGGCCGACGCCGACGCGGTCGGCGCCACCGGGGCGGCGGGCGCGACCACCGGGGCGGGGGCCGCCGTCGTGGTGTCCTGCGCCGGGGCGGGGGCGGGCTCGGTCTCGGCCGGGGCGCCCTTCAGGGGGACGTAGCCGGCCATTCGCTGCTTGGGCATGCTTCTCCTCGTCCGAGGGGCGCGGTCCGCAGCGGACCGCGCCCGCACCGGTTCAGCCGCGGCGGGTGCGCAGCTGCTCGATGACCTGCGGGACCACCTGGAAGATGTCCCCGACCACGCCGAAGTCGGCGTGCTCGAAGATCTCGGCGTCCTCGTTCTTGTCGATCGCCACGATGGTCTTGGCGGTCTTCATGCCGGCCAGGTGCTGGATGGCGCCGGAGATGCCGAGGGCGATGTACAGGTTCGGGGACACGATCACGCCGGTCTGGCCCACCTGGCGCTCGGCCGCGGTGTAGCCGGAGTCGACGGCGGCACGCGAGGCGCCCACGGCGGCGCCGAGCTCGTCGGCGAGCTGCTCGACGATCGCGAAGCCCTCCTCGGAGCCCACGCCGCGTCCGCCGGCGACGACGGTCTTGGCGCCGCGCAACGGCGGACGGGCGGAGTTCTGCGTGCGGGCGTTCACCTCGAGCACCCGGGCGCCGGCGGTCACCGGGCCCAGCTCGGCGGCGGCCAGCTCCACGACCTCGGGCGCCTCGACGGCCGGGGCCCGGTCCGCGACGGCGCCGGGGCGCATGGTGATGATCCGGGGGCCGCCCTCGCCGGTGGACTCGCTGAGGTAGTCGCCTCCGAACACGGAGTGGCGGGCGATGACCTCGTCGTCGGCCCAGCGCAGCCCCACGGCATCCGCGCAGACGGGGCCGCGGGCGCGGACGGACAGGCGGCCGGCCACCGCGCGGGACTCAGGACTGCCGGAGAGCAGCACGGCCACGGGCGCGGTGCGGGCGGCCGCGGCGGCGAGGGCCTGCACGGCGGCGTCGCCGAGGGTGGTGGCGGCGTCGTCGGCCACGAGGACGTGGACGCGCGTGGCGCCGTACTCCCCCAGCCGGGCGACGGCGGCGTCCCTGCCCTCCGCATCGGTCACGAGGACGGCCTCGGGCACGCCCACGGAGGCGGCCGCGCCGAGCAGCTCGGCCACGACCGGGCGGAGCGCGCCGTCCGCGCCGATCTCGGCGTGCACCAGCACGGTCTGGCCGCTGTTCGCGGCGTCGGTCTGCGTCGTCATCTCGGTCTCCTCCACGTTCGCGCTCACACGAGCCCCCGACCCGCGAGGAACTCCACCAGCCGCTCGGCGGCGGTGCCGTCGTCGGTGATCTTCTCGCCCGCGGCGCGCTCGGGACGCGTGTCCGCCGAGACCATCACGGAGCGGTAGGCGGCCTCGGCCGGGCCCGCGGCGATGCCGAGGTCGGCCAGGGACAGCACGGTGAGCGGCTTCTTCTTGGCCGCCATGATGTTCTTGAAGTTCGGGAACCGCGGCTCGGCGGTCTTCTCCGTCAGGCTCGCCACGGCGGGCAGGGCGACGGCGGCGCGCACGTCCGCGTCCGAGGTCGCCACGGTGCCGATCAGCTCGCCGTCGGCCAGCTCGGGGGCCTCGGCGTGCGGCAGGTAGGGCCGCTCCAGGAGCTCGGCGACCATGGCCGGCACCACGCCGGTGCCGCCGTCCGTGGACACCGTGCCGGCGAGCACGAGGTCGGCGCCCTCCTTCTCGACGGCCGCGGCGATCACGCGAGCCGTCTGCACGGCGTCCGAGCCGACGAGTGCGTCGTCGGTGATCTGCACGGCGGAGTCCGCGCCCATGGCCAGCATCTTGCGTAGGGTCTTCGAGGAGTCCTCGGGGCCCACCGTCAGGGCCACGACCTCGATGTCCGCGCCGGCGTCCCGCCAGCCCAGGGCGACTTCCATGACCCGCTCGCTGATCTCGTCCGGCACGGGCTCGGCCGCGCCGTCGCGCACCACCCAGCCGGTCTCCAGGCTCAGCTCACGCTCCTGCCACGTGTCCGGCACCTGCTTGGCCAGCACCAGGATCTTCACGGCCTCTCCTCCTCGGCTCACGGTCTCGCCCCGGGGCCTCCGCCCCGAGCACGGTGACTTACGCTACAGACTACGGGTCCGCGCACATCCGGGCCGCATGACCCCCGCGCGGGAGCGGCCGGGGCCGCCGTCGTCGGCCCGTGCGTCCGGACCATGATCGCCCGAACCGAGGAGGCACCGTGAGCCCCGCCGCCCCGCCCGCCGAGCCGCCGGCCGCCGAGGACCGGCCCCGGGTCCCGGCGGTGCCCGCCTCCTCCCTCGTGCTGGTCCGGCCCGGGGCCGGCGGCGAGATCTCGGTGTTCACCGTCCGCCGCGCCGGGACCATGGCCTTCAGCGCCCACGCCACGGCCTTCCCCGGCGGCCGCGTGGACCCCGCGGACGACCTGTCGGACCGATTGTGGGAGGGCACGGATCTGGCCGACTGGGGCCGGCGCCTGGGGCTGCCGCGCGAACCCGTGGACGCCCACGGCACCCTCACGGAGCTCGACCCCGCCGAGGGCGCCGGCCGCGTGCTGGCCGCCGCCGTCCGCGAGACGTTCGAGGAGACCGGAGTGCTCCTGGCCCGGGACGCCGTCACCGGCACCCCCGTGGACCCGGCCCGGGTGGCCGCGTTCCCCGACGAGCTGCGCGACGCCGTCGAGCGCCACGAGGTGGACTTCGGGGAGCTGCTCGACCGCGAGGGGCTGCGCCCCGACGCCGGCGCGCTCGTGCCGTGGTCCCGGTGGATCACCCCGCACGGGGGCCCGCGCCGCTACGACACGTTCTTCTTCGCCGTCCACCTGCCGCAGGGCCAGTCCCCCGAGCGGATGTCCTCCGAGGCGGCCAGCCACGGCTGGGCGTCCCCCGCCGAGCTGCTGCGCCGCTTCCGGGTCGGTAAGGTCAACCTGATGGCCCCCACGTGGTGGCAGCTGCGCACCCTGGTCGACGCCGGCGAGGACGTCCACGCGGGCCGCTCCCGGTTCGAGCCCCTCGAGGGGGTCATGCTCGTGGCCGGGCAGGGGCCCGTGTTCCCCCACGCGGACGAGTATCTGCGTGACCTGACGGCGTTCCGTGCGGCCGCGCAGGTGGAGGAGTCCAAGGACAACATCCTCTGAGCGCTCCCGTCTCCGGTCCGTGCGGTGGGCGACGGGCCGGAGAGCAGCGCGGACCACGAGCCGCGACCCCATGGCCTGCCGGGCCCCGTGCCCCTAGTCTGGTCTGCACCGGATCACCCGGCTCCGCGCGTCCGGCCCCCACCCCCGGCCACCGCGCGTCCCGCTCGCACCCTAGGAGCACTGCATGGCGCTCAGCGTCCTCGACCTGTTCTCGATCGGCATCGGCCCGTCCTCGTCCCACACCGTGGGACCCATGCGCGCCGCCCGCCGCTTCACGGACAGCATGGGCCAGCACGGCGTCCTCGAGCGCACGGCCCGCGTGCACGCCGAGCTGTTCGGCTCGCTGGCGGCCACCGGAGTGGGCCACGGCTCGGACACCGCGGTGCTGCTCGGCCTGGCCGGCCAGGACCCCGAGACCATCGACCCGGACGCCTGCACCGGGCTCGTGGCGGAGATCGTCACGGGCGGTCGGCTGCCCCTGGACGGGCGCCACGAGATCGCCTTCGACCGGCAGGCGGACCTGACGCTGCACATGCGCGAGTCCCTGCCCGGGCATCCGAACGGCATGCGCCTGACCGCCTACGACGACGCCGGCGAACAGCTCCACACCCGCGACTACTACTCGGTGGGCGGCGGCTTCGTGGTCACCTCGGACGAGCTCGAGGCCGAGCTGGACGCCACCAAGGACGTCAACCGCACCGACGACGGCGACACCGGCGAACCGTACCCCTTCTCCACGGGCGCCGAGCTCGCCGCCCGCTGCCGCGAGGCCGGCCTGAGCATCGCGGAGCTCATGCTCGCCAACGAGGCCACCCGCCACGACCTCGACGAGCTGCGCACCCAGCTGCTGGCCATCTGGGCCGTCATGGAGGAATGCGTCCACAACGGCGTGACCCGCACCGAGCCGATCCTGCCCGGCGGACTGCAGGTCCGCCGTCGGGCCCCCGCGCTGCGGGAGCACCTGCTCCAGACCACCGACCGCACCGACCCCATGTGGGCCATGGAGTGGGTCAACCTCTTCGCGCTCGCGGTGAACGAGGAGAACGCCTCGGGCGGGCGCATCGTCACCGCGCCCACGAACGGCGCCGCGGGCATCATCCCGGCCGTCATGCTCTACTACATGCGCTTCGTGCTCCCCGAGGGCGCCACGCAGCAGGAGCGGGACGACAAGGTGGTCGAGTTCCTGCTCACCGCGGCGGCGATCGGCATCCTGTACAAGCGCAACGCCTCCATCTCCGGCGCCGAGGTCGGCTGCCAGGGCGAGGTCGGCTCGGCCTGCTCCATGGCGGCGGGCGCCCTGTGCGCCGTGCTCGGCGGCACCGTGGACCAGGTGGAGAACGCGGCCGAGATCGGGATCGAGCACAACCTCGGGCTGACGTGCGACCCCGTGGGCGGCCTCGTCCAGGTGCCGTGCATCGAACGCAACGCGATCGCGTCGGTGAAGGCCATCAACGCGGCCCGGCTGGCGCTGCTGGGGGACGGCTCGCACCGGGTGACCCTGGACCAGGCCATCACGACCATGCGCGACACCGGCGCGGACATGAAGTCCAAGTACAAGGAGACCTCGCGCGGCGGCCTGGCCGTGAACGTCATCGAGTGCTGATCGCCCGGGTCCGCGGCCCAGCGCCGCTCCGGTCGGGACGGACGGGGCACCCGTCCGCTACCGTGGGGCCCGACCCGCACCCTGCCCCCGAGCGCGAGAGGACCGACGTGGCCATTCATCCTGTGGACGCGACCCTGGAGGCCGCGAAGATCGATCCCGACCAGCGTGCCGAGAGGCTCAAGGGCGTGAAGCTCGACGGCGCCGGCTGGAAGTACGCGCTCACACGCGCGCTCAAGGAGTTCGGCAACGACGGCGGCACCGACCTGGCCGCGAAGCTCACCTACTACCTGGTGCTCTCGCTGGCTCCTTCCCTGCTGGCCGTGTTCTCCATCCTGTCCCTCGTGCTCGCCTCCAACCGCGGGGCCATCGACGATCTGCTGGGGGAGCTGACCGGCCTGGTCCCGAGCGACTACCAGCCGCTCGTCACGAACCTGGTGACCACCATGAGCGACTCGGCCGGCTCAGGCGGCGGGATCATCGCCCTCATCATCGGCATCGCGACCGCCCTGTGGTCCGCCTCCGCGTACGTGAAGGCGTTCAACCGCTCGGCCAACACGGTGTACGGCTACGAGGAGGGCCGCGGCCTGGTGAAGCTGACGCTGACCAACCTGCTCACCACGCTCATCCTGATCGTGGGCATCGTGGTCGTGCTGCTCTCGCTGGCGCTGAACCGCTCGCTCGTGGACGGCTTCCTCCAGCCGATCGCCGGGCCGCTCGGCATGACCGGCGTGGTGAACTTCCTCTCGGACACGTTCCTGCCGGTGTGGGCGTGGGCGAAGTGGCCTGTCGTCGTCGTGATCCTGCTGGTGCTGATCGCGACCCTGTACTACACCACCCCGAACGTCCAGAAGCCGCGCTTCCACCTCTTCGGCCCCGGCAACATCGTGGCGCTGGTGGGCATGGTGCTGGCCGCGGTGGCCCTGTCCGTGTACTTCACGCAGTTCGCCGGCTACTCGGCGTACGGTGCGATCGGCACGGTCATGGCGCTGCTGTTCGCCCTGTGGATCTTCAACATCGTGCTGCTGCTCGGCCTGGAGGTCGACGCCGAGGTGGAGCGTGCCCGCCAGCTCGAGGCCGGCCTGCCCGCCGAGGCTCGGGTGCAGCTGCCCCCGAAGGACGTGGCCGGGGTGGAGAAGCGCGCCGAGAAGCAGACGGCCGTGGAGGAGCGCGGCTACGAACTGCGGGCGGTCCACGAGGGCCGCTGACCGCGCCCGGCGCGGCGCCGAGCGCACGTTCCGCACCGACAACGACGGCCGCTCACCTGGCGAGGTGGGCGGCCGTCGTCGTGCGCGGGGCCCTCAGCGCCGGGCCGCGCGGTAGCCGCCCGCCTGCGCCGCGGAGGCGGAGGCGTAGCAGTGGCGCGCGTTGGTCTTGCCGTAGTGCTGCTGACCGGGCATGTGGTAGATGCCCGAGTTGTCGTTGGCCTTGACCGGGTGGGAGTCCGGGCACACGGAGTCGGCTCCGCTCACCGGCCCCGCGTCGCCGGCCGCGGGGGCCGCCTCCGGGGCGGGGGCCGGGGCCGCCTCCGGGATGGGCTCGGCCGCGGTGCCGCACTCCCCGGAGAACCTGCCGACGCCGTTCGCCCGGGCCTCCTCCCACGCCGCCTCGACCTCGGGCAGGAAACGGTCGTTGCCGTCGAAGACCGCCGGCTCGCCGTAGCCCAGGCGGGCCATCTCGGCGTTGAGCAGGACGCCGTCGGCGTACACGCCGGCGAGGAGGCGGTCGTAGCGGTCGTAGAGCCGGCGATCGTACCGCAGCACCACCGTGTCGCCGGGGCTGATCATCGACTTCAGCGCCGCCGTCGCCTCCGGTCCCATGCACTCGACCGGCTTCGAGGGGTGGTGGGTCTCGGGGGTGTCGATGTTGAGCAGGCGCACCCGCGTGGACACCTCGCCGAGGGTCACGCGGAGCGTGTCGCCGTCCGAGATCGACTCGACCGTGACCACGTCTCCCTCGACGTCGGCCGGGGCGGCGGGCGCCGCCGGCTCGGCACTGCGGGAGCCCTCAGCGGCACGCGACTCGGCGGCCCCGCTCGAGGACGACGCTGCGGCGCGCGAGCTCTGCGCGGCGGAGGAGGCGGCCAGCGACGACGCAGCGGCACGGCTCGTCGCAGCCGCGTCGACGGAGGGGGTGGGCGTCGTCGGCATCGTGCTGACCGACGCGGAGGTGTCGGCATCGCTCGCCGGGGTGACGCCGTCGTCGGTGGCGGTGCAGCCGGTGAGCAGGAGCAGGGACAGTGCGGCCGCGGGGAGCGCCGCGCGCAGACGGGCAAGGGGCACGAGGATCCTGGAGGGGAAGGGACGGGGACATGACGAAGGCCCCGCCGTGAGGCGGGGCCTTCGGATCACCACATCATCGCATGTGGGAGGCACAGGTGTTGCCGCACGTCACGACAGCATCGGTCCCCGTTCCGTCAATGACGACGGGGGTCAGCGACGGCCGTCGATGGGGTCGCCGCCGCCGTCGAGTGCGTCGAGGACGAGGTCGCGGGCCTCGCCCGTCGCGGACCGGCGGGAGAGCAGCAGCGCGGCCAGCCAGCACAGCAGGACGATCGCCGCGCCGCCCCACGCCAGGAGGGCGAGGCTGCCCGAGAGCAGCCCCGTGCCGTCCGCGCGGCCGACGCCGATCCACACCAGACCCCACGCGAGCGCGAACGCCGGAGCCGGGCGGCCGCCGTTGTACACGGCCGTGAACGCGCCGATCAGCACGGCCACCACGAGCATCACCTTCGCCCAGAGGGACGACTGCCCCGGATCGCCGACGACGCCGGTCGAGGCCAGCCACGCGGCCAGGTTCGCCACGGCGGCGATCGAGACCCAGCCCAGATGCAGGCCCTGCACCCCGTCCAGGAGGATCCGCTCCCCCCAGCTGTGCGCGCGGACGGATTCGAGGAGCACCAGGATCCACGCCAGGCACGTCAGCAGCAGCGCGATCACCACGACGCTCAGCCCCAGCAGCCCGGCCTGCACCGTCCAGATCCACGCGGCGTTGAGCAGCACCGAGACCAGGATCCACGGTCGCAGGCGGTCGTGACGGGCGGACTGGGCCGAGGCGAGGAACTGCCACACGGCGTACGCCAGCAGCCCCGCGTAGATCACGGACCAGATGCCGAACGCGGGGGTCGCCGGGGAGACCCAGGTGGCGTCCGGGCCGAGCCAGCCGCCCGCGGCCTCGGCCACGGGGGTCAGGCCGCCGACGACGCCGGAGCCCAGGAACGCGGCCACGACCGCGAGGATCACGACCACGAGCATGGCCACCCGGCCGCCCGTCGAGGACAGCCCCGTCCCCGAGCTGGGGACGCGCGCCGCGGCGTCGGGGCCGAAGGGGCTGCGGGACGGGCCGAGGTCGGTGGCGGTGCTCATGGGTGCTCCCGTGGGGTGATCGTCGGGGGTGTGCCCCGGGCGGGGCGGGTCTCAGGGTCAGCGTAGCCGCCGGGCCCATCGCGGGCACGGGCCACCGCGGCCTAGGGTGGGGGCATGCGCACTTCCTCCCCGATAGGACTCCTGCTGGACGTGGACGCCCCCGTGGCCTCCACCGAGACCCGGACCGTGCCGGAGGGGATCATCGACGTGCTCGTCCGCCTCGCGAGGCGCGGGGTGCCGGTCGGCTTCAACACGGGCCGCTCCACGGACTTCCTCCTGCACAACCTGATCGCCCCGCTGCGCGACGCGGGCCTCCCGGACGACGCTCCCTTCCACGCGATCTGCGAGAAGGGCGCCGTGTGGTTCCCGTTCTCCGCGGTGCCCTCCGGGGACCTGCCCGACGTCACCGTGGACGGCACCGCCCCGGACTGGCTCCGCACCGACCCGGACATGGCCATCGACGCGGACACCCGTGACGCGATCTGGGCCCTCAACGATGAGCGCGCCGGGGACCTGCAGTTCACCGACCGCACCAAGCTGGCCATGGTCTCCCTCGAGAAGACGGTCGGCGCGGACCAGACGGAGTACGAGCGGGTGCGCGACGACGTCGCCGCGGGCGTCGAGGATCTGCTCGCCGAGCGCGGACTCGCCGAGGAGGTGCGCGTGGCCCCCTCGGTGATCTCGGTGGACGTCGAGCACCGCTCCTCCGGCAAGGACCTGGGCGTCGAGCGCTGCTTCGACCTGCTGGCGGAGGCGGGCACCCCGGTGCCCGAACGCTGGCTCACCGCGGGCGACTCGCGCAGCGACTACGCCATGGCCGACCGGCTGCACGAGCGCGGACTCGCCGTGGAGCACATGGACGTGCGGCCCGCCGACGGCGTCCCCGAGAAGCCCTACGGCGTGGTGACGGCGGCGATCCTCGCCGAACGCGGCATCGGCGACGCCGACGACGTCCACGAGCGGGCGGGCGAGTCCCTGCTGCGCTGGGTGGAGCGCGACCTGCTGCGCTGACCAGGCCGGACGCCCCCTCTGCGGACGGCCGACCCTCCCCGGGCCTGGACCTCGACCCCTAGCGTGGAAGGGAATGCCGCGCCCCTGCCGAACCGGCCCGGGCGCCTCCCGACCAGAGAGAGGTTCCACCGTGGCCACCGTCGCCCAGAACATCGTCGAGACCCTCCACGCCTCGGGCGTGCGCCGCATGTACGGCGTGCCCGGGGACTCCCTCAACGGGCTGACCGAGGCCCTGCGCTCCCACGGCGGCATCCAGTGGGTGCACACCCGGCACGAGGAGACCGCGGCCTTCGCCGCCTCCGCCGAGTCCCAGCTCACGGACGAGCTCGCGGTCTGCGTGGGCTCGTGCGGTCCGGGCAACCTCCACCTGATCAATGGCCTGTTCGACGCGCAGCGCTCCCGCACCCCGGTGCTCGCGATCGCCGCGCACATCCCGTCGGAGGAGATCGGCTCGGGCTACTTCCAGGAGACCCACCCGCAGGACCTGTTCCGCGAGTGCTCCGTCTACGTGGAGCACGTCTCCTCGGCGGACCAGATGCCCCGTATGCTGCGCACCGCGATGCGGGCCGCCGTCGAGCAGCGGGGCGTGGCCGTGCTCGTGATCCCGGGCGACGTGGCCCTCACCGAGCTCTCCGCGAAGCCCGAGGTGATCCGTCACACGCCGTCCCGCGTCATCCCGGCCGACTCCGTGCTGCGCGAGGCCGCCGAGGCCCTGGACTCGTCCAAGCGGATCACCATCCTGGCCGGCGCGGGTGCGGCCGGCGCCCACGACGAGGTCGTGGCCCTGGCGGAGCGCCTGCAGGCCCCGATCGTCCACGCGCTGCGCGGCAAGGACCGGATCGAGTACGACAACCCGTATGACGTCGGCTTGACCGGCCTGCTCGGCTTCGCCTCCGGCTACCACGCGCTCAAGGAGGCCGAGACGCTGCTGATCCTCGGCTCCTCCCTGCCGTACCGGCAGTTCTACCCCGAGGACGCCACGGTCATCCAGGTGGACGTGCGCGGCGAGCAGATCGGCCGACGGGTGGCCGTGGACGTGCCGCTCGTGGGCGGCGTGAAGGAGACGGCCCAGGCCCTGCTGCCGCTGCTACGCGGGAACTCGTCGTCGGCGTTCCTGGACAAGGCGCTCAAGCACTACGCCAAGACCCGCAAGGACCTCGACCAGCTGGCCACCCCGGGCCGTGGACGCGTGCACCCGCAGTATGTGGCCCGCCTCCTCGACGAGCTGGCCGACGACGACGTGGTGTTCCTGCCCGACGTCGGCTCCCCGGTGGTCTGGGCCTCCCGGTACCTGACGATGAACGGGCGCCGCCGGATCATCGGCTCCCTGTCCCACGGCTCCATGGCCAACGCGGTTACCCAGGCGGTCGGCGCCCAGGCGGTCGACCCCACCCGCCAGGTGGTGGCGATGGCCGGCGACGGCGGGCTGGCCATGATGCTCGGCGAGCTGATGTCGTTCGTGCAGAACGGCCTGCCCGTGAAGACGCTCGTGTTCGACAACGACTCGCTGAACTTCGTGGAGCTCGAGATGATGGCCGCCGGGTTCGTCCCCTACGGGACGAGCCTGGAGAACCCGGACTTCGCGGCGATCGCGGAGGCGATCGGCATCAAGGGCTTCCGCGCGGACCACACGACGGACCTGCCCGCGGTGATGCGCGAGTTCCTCGCCCACGACGGGCCGGCGCTGCTGGTGGTCAAGACCGAGCGTCAGGAGCTGACGATCCCGCCGAGCATCGAGTTCGAGCAAGCCAAGGGCTTCGCGCTCTACGCCATGCGCACCGTCCTGGACGGCAAGGGCACCAAGCTGCTCGACCTCGCGAAGGCGAACCTGCGCCAGCTCTTCTGACCTGCCGCGCACGACGACGGCCCGGACGCTGGCGGCGTCCGGGCCGTCGTCGTGGTGGGGCGGGGAGAGCCCAGCCCCGCCGGTAGGTCAGGCGCGGTGGGCGCCGCCCTCGGCGACGATCGGGTGCTCGGCCGTGCCGGCGACGCCCTGGGTGATCAGGCCGTCGGCGCGGTGCTCCCAGAAGTCCGCGTTGCGGATGCCGAGCGGGCGCGGGTCGAACTGCGGGTCGAGACCCTGGCGCTTCTGTGCGCGGTAGTCCTTGAGGGCCTTGAGGGCCGGGCCCTGCAGCACCAGGATGCCGAGGATGTTCAGCCAGGCCATGGAGCCCACGCCGATGTCGCCGAGGCCCCAGGCCGCACCCGTGGTGGCGACGGCGCCGTAGGCCACCGACACGAGGATCAGGGCCTGCAGGAAGCGCAGCGCGACGCGGCGGACCATGCCGTTGCGCAGGTTGCGCGTGAGAAACACGATGTTGACCTCGGCCATGTAGTAGTACGCCACGATCGTGGTGAAGGCGAAGAACGCCAGCGCCACGGCCACGAACGTGGGGCCGAAGCCGGAGAACATGGCGTCGAAGCCGGTCTGGACGAAGGCCGGGCCCTCGGAGGCCGTCGGCGAGACGATGCCCTCGAACAGCAGGCCGGAGCCGGACCCGTCCGAGTACACCCGGTAGGCGCCCGTGGAGATGATGATGAACGCGGTGGCCGAGCAGACGAAGAGCGTGTCGATGTACACGGCGAACGCCTGCACGAAGCCCTGCTTGGCTGGGTGCGAGACCTCGGCGGCCGCGGCGGCGTGCGGGCCCGTGCCCTGGCCGGCCTCGTTGGAGTAGACGCCGCGCTTCACGCCCCACTGGATGGCGAGGCCGAGGATCGCGCCGAACACGGCGTGCACGCCGAACGCGCTGGCGAAGATGGAGCCGAAGACCTCGGGGATCTGGTCGAAGTTCAGGAACAGCACGATCAGCGCGAGGATGATGTACAGCACGGCCATCACGGGCACCACGTAGACGGCGAACGTCGCGATGCGCTTCACGCCGCCCAGGACGATGAAGGCCAGCAGGATGACCATGGCCAGGGCCACGACCCAGGCGGGCACGGCCCACGCCTCGCCCACGGCCGCGGCCACGCCGTTGGCCTGCACGCCCGGCAGGAAGTAGCTGGTGGCGAAGACGGTGACGACGGCGAACAGGATCGCGTACGCCTTGAAGGCGGGGGCGGCGGCCGTGTGCTTGTAGGCCTTCTCGAAGTAGTACGCCGGGCCGCCGCGGTACTCGCCGGTGTCCGGGTCGCGCTCCTTGTAGATCTGGCCGAGCGTGGACTCGATGAAGGATGTGGCGGCGCCGAGCAGGGCCATGACCCACATCCAGAACACGGCGCCGGGGCCGCCGAACGCGATGGCCGTGGCGACGCCGCCGATGTTGCCCATGCCGACGCGGCCGGCGAGCGACATCATGAGGGACTGGAGGGACGAGGTGCCGTCCGCGGAGTCCTGGCCCTCGCGGAGCTGCTTCACCATGTCCGGGATGTTCACGAACTGCAGGAACAGGGTCCGGATGGTGAAGTAGAGGCCGACGATCAGGCAGAGCCAGATCAGGGCCGGGGACCAGATGACGTCGTTCACGGCGGTGATGAGATCTGCGAAGGACATGGGGTCTCCAGATCGGGGTGGGGATGGCCGGTGCGGTGCGAGCTCCGAGCGGCGGCCGCCGGCGGTCCCGGACGACTGGGGAGAAGGATACGCGCAAATGTGACCCGCGTCTCGCATCCAGCGTGGCGGATCGGGAGTCCGGGCGCGCGGCCCGCGACGACAGCGGCCCCGGACATGCGAAAAGCCCCGGAACCACTGGGGTCCCGGGGCTTGCCCGCGGAGGATGGGGGATTTGAACCCCCGAGGGCTGTTAACCCAACACGCGTTCCAGGCGTGCGCCATAGGCCGCTAGGCGAATCCTCCTTGGTGCGCCCCCATGCGGCGGACCGCGCGAGGGCAGGTTCCATCATAACCAGATCGTCCTGGGCCGCGCCAATCCTCCGCGGGAGGCGCGAGCTCGGCCCGAGCCTCCCCGCGGCCCGAATCGCCGCGCCCGCCGCCACCCTGCTAGACTCTTCGACGGCCCCTCACGTGGTGTCATCTCGCTGAACTCCCCCAGGACCGGAAGGTAGCAAGGGTAGGTGGGCTCTGGCAGGTGCGTGAGGGGTCTTCACTTTCCCCAGGAGATCCCATGCCCGCCGGACGCTACGCCCCCTCCCCCACGGGAAGCCTGCACCTGGGCAACCTGCGCACCGCGCTCGTCGCGTGGCTCGCGGCGCGCGCCACGGACCGTGCCTTCCTGCTGCGGGTCGAGGACCTGGACCGCGTCCGCTCCGGGGCCGAGGCTGACCAGCGGGCGGACCTGGCCGCCGTCGGGCTGGACTGGGACGCCGAGCCGGTGCGCCAGTCCGAGCGCACCGCCCTGTACGACGCCGCCGTGGCCGCCCTGCGCGCCGCGCACGGCACGGACGCGGTCTACGAGTGCTTCTGCTCCCGCAAAGACATCGCCGAGGCGACGTCGGCCCCGCACCCGAGGCCCGACGACGGTGCCCCCGCCTCCGGCGGCACCGTGCCGCTGCGTCCGCCCGGCTTCTATCCGGGCACCTGCCGCGGCCTGACCGAGGCCGAGCGGGCCGAGCGACGGCGGGTGCGCCCCGCCGCCCTGCGGATCGATGCGGCGAAGGTCGCGGGCCTGCCGGCGGGCGAGACCCCGCGCGCCACCGCCGTGGACGTGCTGCACGGCGAGGTCACGGGCCTGGTCGACGACCTGGTGCTGCGCCGGAACGACGGGGCGTACGCGTACAACCTGGCCGTCGTCGTGGACGACCTGGCGCAGGGCGTGGACCAGGTGGTCCGCGGCGACGACCTGCTCGACTCGGCCCCGCGCCAGCGCTGGCTGGCCGAGGCGCTGTGCGCCGCGCGCGGGGAGCCGACGCCCGCGGTGGAGTACCTGCACGTGCCGCTCGTGCTGAACGCGGAGGGGCGGCGGCTGGCCAAGCGGGACGGCGCCGTGACCCTCGAGGACCTCTCCGCGCAGGACCCGGCGTGGACCCCCGAGCGGGTGCGGGACCGGCTGCTGGAGTCCCTCGGCCTGCCCGCGGGACCGCTGGCGGCCGCCGTGCCCGCGTTCGACCCGGCCGCCCTGCCGCGTGATCCGTGGGTGTTCACCGGGCTCTGAGCGGGCCGGCGCCCTGGTCCGCCGCAGGCCCGGCCCCGGTCAGAGGACCTGGGCGGCCTGGTCGAAGTCGAGGCGGCCCTGGCGGGGCTGCTGCGCCTTCTCGTCGTCTGCGGCGGCGTGGCCCACGTTGATCACCAGGAGGGACTTCCAGGCACGGTCCGCATGGAACTCGGCGTCCACGGCGGCGGCGTCGAACCCGGCCATGGGGCCGACCTCGAGCCCGTGGGCGCGCAAGGCCACGAGCAGGTAGCCCACCTGGATGAGCGCGTTCGTGCGGCCCATCCCCTCGCGCATGCCCGGCTTGCCCTCGGCATCCTCCTCGAAGCCCTCCCGGAACGGGGCGAGGTGGCCCATGTGGCGGTGCCAGTCGAGGTCGTAGGAGGCGATCAGCGTGAGCGGGGCGCGCTCCGTCTTCTCCCGGTTGAACTCGATCATCAGCGGAGCCAGGCGGGCGCGGGCCTCGGGGCTGTCCACGACGTCGAGCCGCAGCGGCTGGTTGTTCATGGCGGTCGGCGCCCAGCGGAGGTCCGCGTAGGCCCGCTCGATCAGCGCGAGGTCGACGGGCTCGTCCGAGAAGAGCTGCGTCGTGTGGCGGTCCGCGAAGAGGCGGTCGATCTCGGCCTGACTCAGCGGTCCCGCGTCCGGGGCCGGCTGCGTGGGGTGGATCGTGTCCTCGGCGTCGGTGTGCATGTGCGTGGTGGTCATGGGCCAGGGAACGGGCCGGCGGGCGTGCGCATTCCCCGGCTCCCTTAGCCCGTCCGCCCGCCGGATAGGCTTTCGAGGGTGAGCACCGCCCTGTATCGCCGCTACCGCCCGGACCGTTTCGAGGACGTGATCGGGCAGGACCATGTCACGGTCCCGCTGCGCACCGCACTGGCGAAGGACCGCGTGAACCACGCCTACCTCTTCTCCGGCCCGCGAGGCTGCGGCAAGACCACGTCCGCCCGCATCCTCGCGCGCTGCCTGAACTGCGCCCAGGGCCCCACGCCCACGCCGTGCGGCGAGTGCGACTCGTGCCGGGACCTGGCCACCGGCGGGCCGGGCTCGCTGGACGTGCTGGAGATCGACGCGGCCTCGCACGGCGGTGTGGAGGACGCCCGCGGCCTGCGCGAGCGGGCCACGTTCGCCCCGGTCCGGGACCGCTACAAGATCCTCATCATCGACGAGGCGCACATGGTCACCGCGGCGGGGTTCAACGCGCTGCTCAAGATCGTGGAGGAGCCGCCGGAGCACCTGAAGTTCATCTTCGCCACCACGGAGCCGGAGAAGGTCATCGGGACCATCCGCTCCCGCACCCACCACTACCCGTTCCGGCTCGTGCCGCCGGAGCCGCTCATCGCCTACCTCGAGCAGCTGTGCGCGGAGGAGGGCGTGTCCGTGGAGAAGGGCGTGCTGCCGCTCGTGGTGCGCGCCGGCACGGGCTCGGTGCGTGACACGCTCTCCGTGCTGGACCAGCTGATCGCGGGCGCCCAGGAGGGCCAGGTCTCGTACGAGCTCGCGGTGAGCCTGCTCGGCTTCACCCCGGAAGCCCTGCTGGACGACGTGATCGACGCCGTCGCCGCGGACGACACCCCCACCGTGTTCCGCGTGGTGGACCGCGTGGTGCAGTCCGGCCAGGACCCGCGCCGCTTCGTCGAGGACCTGCTGGACCGCTTCCGCGACCTCGTGATCGCCCGTGCCCTGCCGGAGGAGGCCGGGGCGATCCTGCACGGCATGCCGGAGGACCAGGTGCGGCGTCTGTCGGCGCAGGCCGCGCAGCTCTCCCGCGCGGAGCTCTCCCGCCTCGCGGACATCACCAACCTCGCGCTGACGGACATGGTGGGGGCCACCAGTCCCCGCCTGCACCTCGAGCTGCTCATGGCGCGCCTGCTGCTGCCTGCCTCGGACGAGACGCACCGCGGCCTGGCCGCCCGCCTCGAGGCCCTCGAACGGCGCCTCGAGCTCGGTGGCGCCGCGCCCATCGAGGACGGCGCCTCCGAGGGCACGACGACGCCGGCCCGGTCCGGCACGCCCGCCGCGGACGGCGGCGGATCGGCCGAGAACGCGGAGGGCTCCGGCACTCTGACCGGTGCCGCGCTCGCCCGGGCCGCCATGCGGCGGCCGGAGGAGCCCGCGCCGACCGCGTCCACCGCCCCGCCGGAGCGCTGGACGCCGCCTGCCCCGCAGTCCGTGGCAGAGGCGCCGGAGGGGGACGCCGCCGCCGGGGCCACGGGGTCCGAGCGTCCGCAGCAGGCGCCGCAGCCCAAGCGGCCCGAACCGGCTGAGGTCGGGGCCCCTTCCGGGGACACGCGCCGCCCGGAGGCCGGGAGCCGCCCCGAGCCTGAGGGCCGGCCCGAGCCTGAGGGCCGGTCCCATGCCCAGGAGCGCACCGGTGCCGCGCCGGCCCCCGCCCACGGGCCGGAGGAGACGGCCGCGCCGTCGAGCCCCACGCCCGCCCCGGCGGCGAGCCAGGTGGAGATGATCCGCCGGGCCTGGCCGGACATCCTCACGGCCCTCGAGGACGCCTCACGCCTGGTGTGGATGCTGGTGAAGGACAACGCGAGCGTCGCGGGCTACGACGGCTCGTTGCTGACGATCGGCTTCCAGCAGGACGGGCCCCGCCAGTCGCTGCTCGGCCGGGGCGGTGACCGCGTGCTCGGCGAGGCCGTCCACCAGGTGCTCGGCATCCGCCCGCGGCTCGATCTGATCCTCGGTGGGGACGCGCCGACCGGGGACGCCCGCGCACAGTCCGGCGCTCGCCCGGCCGGCCCGGCGCGGACGGACCGGCCTGAGCGTCCGGCCCCGCAGCAGGGCCGGCCCGACCGACCGACGGCGCAGCCGAACCGGCCCGCTCCGGCACCGGGGCAGGCCCCACGCGAGCCGGAGTCCTCCCGCCCCACCCCGCCGCGCTCCGCCGCACCCTCCACCGCGGAGGACGATCCGGCGCCGCCGGCCGCTCCGCCCCGGGCCACGCAGCAGCGTCAGACGCCGGAGCCGTCCCCCGCCTGGACGCCCGCGGCTCCCGCCACCTCCTGGGGGCCGGCGCCGACGTCGTCGACGACGCCCGCCCCCGCCCCGCCGGCGGACGGCTGGGGCGGCCCGGACGAGGAGCCGCCCGCCTGGGACGACGCTCCCCCGCCCGAGGAGGACCCGTGGGACTCGCTGCCCGCGTTCGACCCGGACGCGGAGCAGGACGACTCGGACGGCCCCGAGGGCTGGACCCCGCCGGCCCGGGACGCCGAGGAGCGGCCCGTCGGCGCCGCCGGCTGGGACGGCCCCGTGCCGTCGGTCGAGGACTGGGGCGCGCCGCCGCAGGCCGCACCGGCCCCCGGCGGCGCCGCGCCGGACGCCGGCCAGGACTCCCCGGTCCAGCCCGACGCCCCGACCCCCGGCGAGAGCGAGCCGAGCGCCGAGGAGGTCCGTCGGGCCTACGACCCGGGGCCGCTGGTCCGCGAGGAGGAGCACTCGATCCCCGTGTTCGCCCGTCCGGAGGCGGAGCTGCGCGCCGAGTTCGCGAAGCGCTTCGGCGCGACCCGTCCCGCCGGCTTCGACGACGGCGCGGGCGCGGCCGCGGACGGTGACTCCGCCCGGCCTGCCACGCCGTCGCCCGCCCCGGACGACGACGCAGCGGCCACGGAGCGACGCGATCTCCACCCGGCCGCCTCGGGCGCCGGCCCGTCCTCGGACGAGGAGCGGCGCCCCACGGGCTCGCCCACGGCCGACGCGACCCCTGACCCGGGCGTGCCCGCCGACGACGCAGACGCCGCGCCGCGCGCGGCTGCCGGCCCGACCGGTTCGGACTTCCCGGGTTCGGGCCATCCGGCGAGCATGTACCCGCGGCTCATGGAGCGGCTGCGGGCCGGTGGGCCCCTCGAGCCTCCGGTGAACGCGGGCTCGAGCGGCGGCCCCGGCGCTCCCGGTGGCCCCGACCCGGACGCCTCGCCGGGCTCCCCCGCCGGGGGCCGGCCGAGCGCGGCCTCGCTCGGGGCGCGCCCCGCCGACGTCGAGCCCGCCGGGGGAGCCTCGGCGCCGCCCTCGTTGGACGCGCGGGCCGCGGCCATCCACGCCGCCCGCGAGGCCGCCCAGGGCCGCGGCCCGACCCGGCCCGCCGACACCGGCCCCGCCGCCCCGGCGACGTCCGGTGTGGGGTGGGAGGACGAGGTCGCCAGCGACGACGACGTCCCGCTCGAGGACTCGGGCCTCGTGGGCCGAGCCGTCGTCGAACGGGTGCTCGGCGGCCGTCTGCTCGAGGAACGCCCCAACGACGCCTGAGGCGAACGCGCCCGTACGCCGTCCGGGGCCGCGGGCATGATGGACGCGGCGCCGGACCACGGCGCCGCGTCGGGGCGCACGGACCACGAGACGCACCATCGGACGAGGGAGACGGATGTACCAGGGCGCGGTGCAGGACCTGATCGACGAGCTCGGCCGCCTGCCGGGCATCGGGCCGAAGTCCGCCCAGCGCATCGCCTTCCACATGCTGGAGGCGGACCGGGAGGACATGCTGCGGCTGGCGGACGCCATCCGCACGGTCAAGGACAGGGTGCGGCTGTGCTCGGTCTGCTTCAACGTGTCCGAGGACGAGGTGTGCTCGCTCTGCCGGGATGAGCGCCGGGACCGCTCCCAGATCTGCGTGGTCGAGGAGTCGCAGGACGTCATGGCCATGGAGCGCACCCGCGCCTTCCAGGGCCGCTACCACGTGCTCGGCGGCGCCATCAATCCGATCGCCGGCATCGGCCCCGAGCAGCTGCACGTCCGCGAGCTGCTCACCCGGCTGCAGGACGAGGCCGTGCAGGAGGTCATCCTCGCCACGGATCCCAACCTCGAGGGCGAGGCCACGGCCACCTACCTCGGCCGGCTCCTCGGCGCCACGGGCATCCGCGTCACGCGTCTGGCCTCCGGTCTGCCCGTCGGCGGGGACCTCGAGTACGCGGACGAGGTCACCCTCGGCCGTGCCTTCGAGGGCCGCCGCCTGATCAGCGGCTGACACCGGCCGGCGTCGAGCAGGTCCCGCCCGACGCCGGCCCGGCTCAGGCCACGCGCGTGCCGGCGGGCAGCCGCCCGGCCGGGGTGTCCAGGCGACGGTGCCCCCACCAGCCCAGCCCGGCCACCAGCACACCCTGCATCGCCAGACCGAGCGGCCACACCGGCCAGGTGCCCTGCCGGTCCGGCACGCCGGTGCTGTCGAGACCGCGCAGCTCGCCGTCGAGGCACTCGACGTCCCGGACGGGGTCGCGCTGGGTCCAGCGCAGGCCCACGGACAGCAGGTTGAGCGGCCCGGGATCCGCCCGGGTCCCGTTCTCGAGGAGCCCGCCCTCCCAGGGGGAGGCATCCGCGAGGACGGCGTAGGGGTTCGCCGCGAGCAGCCATCCGCTGCGCCGCGGGTCGGGGATCGTCCGGGTGGTCACCGGGCCGACGCACCGGTCGGCGATCCCGTCGTACAGCTCCGGGTGCGTCGCCTCCCACTCGGCCCAGGCCTGCTCCTCCTCCTCCGGGGTCATCTTCTCGAGCTCCGCCTCGGTGAACGGCTCCGCCGTCATGGAGCCGTACTCGGCGTCGTTGGCCCGCACCTCGGTCTGCAGGAACTGCAGGGACAGCCCGAAGGCCACCAGGGTGCCGATCGTCAGCGCCGCCACGATCAGGTACGTCACCACGACGGCGAACAGCGTGCGCCCGGTGATCGCCGACACGGCGACGCCGATCCCCGCGATCATGCCGAACTCCACGAGGATCATCACGAGCCCCACCAGCACGGCCCACGGGGACACGCGCCCCACCACGGCCGCGACCGCGAGCCACGGCAGCGCGGCCGCGAGGAACGCGGCGGAGGCGATCCACGCGGCCAGCCACTTGCCCGCCATCAGGTGCCCGGTCCGCAGCAGGGTGACCTGGGTGATGGCCAGGGTGCCGCCGGCACGGTCGCCCGAGATCGCGTTGGCCGCCAGGGCGGGCGAGACCAGCAGCGAGAGGGTGAGGACGAAGAGCAGGACGCCGTCGAAGAGCGTCCGCCCCAGGGCGCGCATCTGCTGCTCCGCCAGCTCCGGCTCCAGGCCGGACGCCTCCATCTCCGTCATGCCCAGGCTTCGCAGCCCGAGGGCGCCGAGGGTCACCGCCCCCACCACCACGAAGAAGACGCCCAACAGCACGTACCAGCCGCGCGAGCGCAGCCGCTGACGCAGTTCCATGCCCACCACGGTGGCCACGGCCTGGGCCGCGCCGAGGCGTCCCCCCGGCTGCGGCTGCGGCGGGCGGCGGTCGTGGATCGAGGTCGCGACGGCGGTGCTCACGGCCGGTCTCCTTCGGTGCGGGGGCCCTCCAGATGGAGGCCCAGGTAGGCGTTCTCGAGGCGGGAGCCCTCCGGGGCGAAGTGGCTGACGAGCACACCCTCGCGCACGAGGTCCGCGAGCAGCGCGGCCGCGGCGGCCTCGCCCCGCAGCTGCACCACGACGCCGTCCCGACGCTGGCCCGCGCCGGCGCCGGTGGCCGCGGTGACGGTCAGGCCGCGGGTCTCGAGGGCGCGGACGAGGGTGTCCCGGGCCGTCGGATCGGGTCCGGCGATCCGGTAGGGGCGGGCGAGGTCGTCGGCGGCGCGGAACTCCTGGGTGGCCACCGTGGCGCCCTCATGGAGGAACACGGCGCGGTCGGACATCTCCTCGAGCTCGGCGAGCACGTGGGAGGAGACGAGCACGGCGGTGCCGGCTGCGGCCATGGCGCGCAGGTCGTCCCGCAGCCGGATGCGGGCGGCCGGGTCGAGGCCGTTGGCGGGTTCGTCCAGGAGCAGGACGGAGGGCCGGTGCACGGTGGCCCGAGCCAGGGACAGGCGCTGCTGCTGGCCGCGGGAGAGCACGCGGGCGGGCCGGTGGGCGAACTCCGTGAGCTCGACCCACGCGAGCTGCTCGTCCGCGCGTGCCGACGCCTCCGCCTTCCCCATGCCGTAGAGCCGGCCCAGGCTGGCGAGGATGTCGTGGCAGGTCAGCTCCTCCCACACACCCAGGGTGTCGGGCATCCAGCCGAGCCGCCGCCGGGCCTCGACGGGCTCGCGCACCGCGTCCACCCCGGCCACGGACACGGCGCCGGCGTCCGGGCGCAGCAGGGTGGCCAGGATCAGCAGGAGCGTGGTCTTGCCCGAGCCGTTCGGGCCGACGAGGGCCGTCACGGAGCCGGTGGGCACGGTGAGGGAGACGTCCCGCACCGCATGGACGGCGCCGAACGAGCGGGCGAGGCCGTGGGCCACGATCCCGTCGTGGGCGGCCACCCCCAGGACGGGTGAGGCGGGCGGGGGTGCTGGAGCGGTCATGGCCCCATCCTTGCCGCGCCGTGCACGGACGCGGATCCACCCGGGGGATGATCCCGGCGCCGATCCCAGCCCGACCGGGGTCGCAGGCGGGGCCGCGGGCGCCGTCGTCATGGCCGGCCGCGGGCGCCGGGTCCAGCATCCGGAACAGGGGTTCACCTGGCGGACCCGCGCGGGTGCGCGCCCCTAGACTTGGCCCGAACCGACCCTCGACCCCGTCCGGAGCGACCCATGAGTCTCATCGTCCAGAAGTTCGGCGGCTCCTCCGTGGCCGACGCCGCCGGCATCCAGCGCGTGGCCCGCCGCGTCGCGAACACGGTCCGGGCCGGGAACCGCGTGTGCGTCGTGGTCTCGGCCATGGGCGACACCACGGACGAGCTGCTCGACCTCGCCGCCGAGCTCACGCAGGACGCGCCCGCGCGCGAGATGGACATCCTGCTCTCGGCCGGCGAGCGCATCTCCATGTCCCTGCTGGCGATGGCGATCCACGCCGAGGGCGTCGAGGCCCGCTCCTACACCGGCTCCCAGGCCGGCATGCTGACGGACACCTCGTACGGCCGGGCCCGGATCGTCAAGGTCAACCCCCACCGCGTGCAGGAGGCCCTCGACGCCGGCCGCGTGGCCATCGTGGCCGGGTTCCAGGGCATGAGCCCCGAGTCCAAGGACATCACCACCATGGGCCGCGGCGGCTCGGACACCACGGCCGTCGCCCTCGCCGCCGCGCTCGGCGCGGACGTGTGCGAGATCTACACGGACGTGGACGGCGTCTACTCGGCCGACCCGCGCGTCGTGCCGACCGCCCGCAAGCTCACCGAGCTCTCCTCCGAGGAGACCCTCGAGATGGCGGCCTCCGGATCCAAGGTGCTGCACCTGCGCTCCGTGGAGTACGCGCGCCGCTTCGGCGTGCCGCTGCACGTGCGCTCCTCCTTCTCCGACCATGAGGGCACCTGGATCATGCCCGACCCGAACGACACCATCACCCTTCAGGAAGGCGCTCCCATGGAACAGCCCATCGTCTCCGGCGTCGCCCACGACCGCTCCGAGGGCAAGGTCACGATCGTCGGCGTCCCCGACGTGCCCGGCAAGGCCGCCGAGATCTTCCGCGTGATCGCCGTGTCCAACGTGAACATCGACATGATCGTGCAGAACATCTCCCGCGAGGGCTCGGGTCGCACGGACATCTCCTTCACCCTGCCGATCGTGGAGGGCAAGGACGCCATGGCCGCCCTGCGCGCCGCCCAGGACCGGATCGGCTTCCAGGACATCGTCTCGGACCCGGAGATCGGCAAGCTCTCGCTGATCGGCGCGGGCATGCGCTCCAACCCGGGCGTCTCCGCCACCTTCTTCAAGGCCCTCGCCGACGCCGGCGTGAACGTGGACCTCATCTCCACCTCGGAGATCCGCATCTCCGTGGTCACCGCCGAGAGCAAGCTCGACGACGCCGTCCGCGCCGTGCACGCCGCCTTCGGCCTCGACGCCGAGGAGGAGGCCACGGTCTACGGCGGCACCGGCCGCTGACGCCGCACCCGCCGCTGCCCCACCCACCAACGACGCCGGCCCCGCACCTTCAGCGTGAAGGTGCGGGGCCGGCGTCGTGCGGGCGGTTCCTCCCGTTCCGTCAGCGAGGACGGAGGGGGTCGGCGGTCACGGGACCTGGACGGTCACGTCGGTCGTGATGCCCGCGTCCCAGGTGACGAGGCCCTTCCAGGTGCCCGAGGTCAGGCCGGACCAGGAGAGGGTCGCCTCGGTGGCCTTGCCCGAGGTCACGGGCACCGGGTTCGGGGAGACCGTGAGGTTGCCCGCGTCCTCGCGCAGCTTGAGCGTCTCGAGGGTGCCGGTGTCCTTGCCGCCGTTGGCCGCGTACAGGTGGCCGACCACGGTGTAGGCGCCCGGGGCGGGGTCGGCGATCGTCAGCGTCTCGGACTCGTCCGCGGTCGCCCGGGAGAGCTGCTTGCCCTCGGGGGTGATCACGTACAGGTCCCAGTCGGCGCCGGCGGCGCCCGCGTTGATCGAGGCCACCAGGGACTGGGTGCCCTCCTCCACGGTCACCGTGGACACGGCCAGTGCGCTGGACTCGAGCGAGTTGCTCGCGGTGGCGGCGGCCACGGTGGAGTCCACCTTGCCCAGGCCCAGGACCTGCGGGGTCAGCTCACCGGTCACGCCGGGGGTGATCTCCACGTCGGCGGAGCCGGTGGCGCCGGAGCCCTCGACGGCGGAGGTGACGGTCGCGGACTTCGCCTTCACGGTGACCGGGGAGGTCACCTCCGGGACGGCCTTGCCCTTGGCGGTGGTCCAGGACATGGAGCCGTGGGTCCAGGTGTTCACGGCGGCGTCGGTGCGGGTGACGGTCAGCTCGACGTCGGCGGACTGGCCGGCCTTCAGGTCCAGCACGGCCGGGGAGGCGGTCACCTCGAAGCCGGGCACGTTCGCAGAGAACCGCCAGCGGCCGTTCTCCAGGGCGGTCACGGTGCGGGTCACGGTGGCCGAGCCGACGACGTCGGGGATCGCCAGGGACGGGACGTTCACGTCACGGCCGGCGATGTCGCCGCGCAGCAGCGCGTCCCACTGCTCCTTGCCGGAGTCGTAGACCAGGCCCGGACGGGCGGCGGCGGCCGGATCGGCGGAGCCGGCACCCGTGGCGAAGTTGTCCGTGTTCACGGTGCCGTCGGCGTTGTACACGTCGCCGGCGGTGGTCATGAGGGCGGACTTCACGGCCATCGGGGACCAGGCCGGGTACTTGCCGATCAGCAGCGTGGCCATGCCGGCCAGGTTCGGCGAGGCCATGGACGTGCCGGACATCAGGCCGAACGTGTTGCCGTGGTAGTCGGGGTCCAGCGGGGAGACGCCGGCGATCACGTTCACACCGGGGGCGGCGAGGTCGGGCTTCAGGAGCTCCTGGTTCACGGCGTTGGCCGGGCCGCGGGAGGAGAAGCCGGCGATCTGGGGCAGCGGGTCCTCCGGCAGGCCGGTGGTGTCGCCCGGGACGATCGTGGCGGTGAGGTCGGAGGACTTCACCTTCTCGATCACGCCGTTGTCGTTCATGTGCACGGTCGGCACCGCGTGGATGTCCGCGTCCAGCGAGCCGGACGGGGTGTTCACGAGGATCATGCCGACGCCGCCGGCCTCCTCCACCACCTGCGACTTCTCGGTGCGGGCGTTCCCGCCGCGCTCGCAGAGCACGATCTTGCCGGCGGCCTCCTCGGTGAGCCCGCCGGGCAGGCAGAGACGCGCGGCCTCGGCGTCGCCGGCGGCGACCTCGGACGCGTGGATGACCTCGGCCGGGCCCACGCCGGTGCGGGCCGAGGAGGCGCCCCGGAGCTGCGTGCCGTCGGAGAACTGCACGGTGGCGGTGAGCTCGTTGGAGAACGTCTCCGCGGCCACGGTGGTCAGCCACGGGGAGCCGTGGTTCACGGTGTTCGGGCCGGGGCCGGAGTTGCCGCCGGAGGCGGCCACGAAGATGCCGGCCTCGGCGGCGGACTTGAAGGCCATGGCCACCGGGTCCACGATCGAGGTGTTGGAGCCGGAGATCGAGTAGTTCAGCACGTCCACGTTGTTCTCGATGGCCTGCTCGACGGCGGCCACGGAGGCGGAGGTGTAGCAGCCGCCGGTGTTCGGGTCGGTGTCCTCCCAGCAGATCTTGTAGGAGATCAGGTGGGCGGCCGGGGCCACGCCCGCGCCCTCGCCGAAGGAGTCGTCGTCGATGGTCTGCTCCACCCCGGTGTTGCCGAGGATGGTGGTGGCCACGTGGGTGCCGTGGGAGAACACGCCCAGCGGGGAGATGCGCTCCTCCGGGGCCCGCTCGTCCACCGGGACGAAGCGCTCGAAGTCGTCGGAGAAGGCGTAGGCGCCGATCAGCTTGGAGTCGCACGACGACGCCGGGAAGTCCGGGCCGGTCTCGCACTCGGCCGTGGCGGTGGTGCCGTCCGCCTTGAGCACGGCGATCTGGCCGTCCGCGGTGCGGTACGGCACGCCGACCTTGGCCTTGCCCTTGAGCGGCTGGACGGGCTGACCGTCGATGAACGGGTTGTCCGGGTGGATGCCGGAGTCGATGACGCCGACCACCACGCCCTTGCCCGCGTTCTCGGCCTTGCCGTACACGGACTTCCAGGTGCCCTTCTTGCCGGGCAGGCCGAGGAATTCGGTGGAGCTGTAGTCCGGGGCCACCTGCTCGTCCGGTGCGACGCCGAGCACGGCCGGGTCCTTCGCGATCGCCTGGGCCTCCTCGGCGGTCAGCTCGGCGACGAACGCGTTCACGGCGCGCTGGAAGGAGATCTCGGCCTTGGCGCCGTGGGTCTTCGCGACCTTCGCCTGCTGGCGCTGGAGCTTGGCCTCGTAGTTCTTCACGCGCGGGTGCGAGGGGTCGAACTTCGCCTTCGGGGCGGCGCCCGGAACGGCGCCGGCCTCGGGGGCGGTCACCGACGGCTGGTCCTTCAGGACCACGAAGTAGCGGCCGTCCTCGAACTGCTGCTGGACCTGCACCTCGCCCTGCGGGCTGGAGACGGTGCTGCCGTCGGGCAGTTCGACGGCGGTGGCCGACACCGCGAGCGCGGGAGCGGCCACGAGGCTCGCGCCGGCGACGGCCGCGGCCAGGGCCCGACGGCGCCGGGCAGGGGTGGGGTTCTGAGGCATTGCCTCCGCCTTTCTCATCAAGGTCCGCCCAGCTCTCACCCGTGGCACGCCGGCGGGGATGACGCCGGGGGACGGGGAGATCGGCGCCCATGTGATGGGCACCACAGCGAGACATGTGCAATCTACCGTCCGGTAGGGCGTTTGACCAGATCTTTGCCAGGCAACGTCCAGGACCGTCGAATTGGGGCCGCCGGAGTGCGCTCCCCGCGTCGGCGTCGCGGACCCGCTCGCTCCCGAGGAGCGCCACGGGGGAGGATGGTGGGGCCATGCCCGAGCCACGCACCGCCCCCGCGCCCCCGCCGACCGCCGTCGTCGCCCTGCCCGCCGACGTGTGGCGGGCCCACGCGCGGGCGCACCGCGAGCGCATCGCCCGACGCACGGACCCGCTGGTGGCCCTGCGAATGCGCGGCGAGAAGCACCCGGTGCAGGACTTCCTCTTCGGCTACTACACGCACTCCCCCGCCGCGCTGCAGCGCTGGCACCCCGGGCCGGGGGTCCTCCTCGCGGACGACGACGGCGCCGCGGCTCGCGCCGAGGCGGCCGAGCTGGGCACGACCCCGCGGGCCGAATGGAAGCACTACCGGCGCGTCGAGGCCGGTGAGGTGCCGGGCGCCGTCGTCGACGGCCACCCGGTGGGCGGCTGGCTGGTGGACGTGGCGGCGGTGCTGGCCGACCGCGCGTCGGGGGTGGCGTTCACCCGGGAACTGCTCGCGCGCACGGCGGAGCGGGCGCCGCGCCTGGGCTGCTTCGGGCTGCACGAGTGGGCGATGGCGTACCGCTCGGACGTGCACGGGGTGCGGCACTCCCAGCTGCCGCTGCGGCTCGGGGCCGAGGGGACGGACGCGGTGGTGGAGGGCTCGCGGATCCGGTGCACGCACTTCGACGCGTTCCGGTTCTTCGCGCCCGAGGCCCGCGACCGCAACGAGGGCGACGACGGCGTCCTGCCCACGCGCGCCGGGATGCGGGAGATGGAACAGCCCGGCTGCCTGCACGCGGGGATGGACCTGTACAAGTGGGCGTACAAGCTGGTGCCGGTGGTCGCCTCGGGCCTGCTCGCGGACTGCTTCGACCTCGCGTGGGACATCCGCCGGCTGGACATGGAGGCCTCGCCGTACGACCTGACCGGGGTGGACGACCTCTCCGACGGGTGCGGCGGCTACGCGGCCGTGCGGATCGAGGAGCCGACCGGGCGTGCCGAGTACGCGCGGCGGCAGCGCGAGTTCGCCGAGCGGGGGCAGGCGCTGCGGGTGCGGCTGCTGGCGGTGCTGGACGAGGCCGTGGGGGCGGCCCCTGGGACCGGGCCGGACGCCGAGTGGACTTCCAGCGCACGTCCATGATTAGGATGGCCGCTCTACAGGCTGTGAGGCGCATCACTCGCGTCATCCGGTGACCGCCCCGGCCCTCTCCGCGCCGAACGACTCGAGGACCTGACGTGACCAGAACCGTTCCAGCTCGCCGCCGCACCACGCTCGCCGCCGCCGTCGCGGCCGTCTCGCTCGCCGTCGCGGCCGCCGCCCCCGCGCTCTCCGCGCCGGGCACCGGCAACGGCAACGGCAACGGGTCCGCATCGCAGGGCCAGGCCCGCTCCAACGACCTCTCCGCCACGCGCGGCAACAAGGTCAACGACGCCGCCGCGCTCGCGCCGCACCTCGTGGGCCAGACGCTGGACTGGGAGGCCTGCGACTTCGGCAGCGAGAGCCTCAACGCCCGGTTCAACGCGATCCCCGGCACCGCGTGCTCCGACGTCACGGTGCCGCGGGACTGGAAGAACCCCGAGGACGGCCACACCATCACCCTGCGCGTGGCCAAGACCGAGACCTCGAAGGGCAACCCCGACCGCCAGGGCATCGCGCTGGTCAACCCCGGCGGCCCGGGCGGCTCCGGCCTGCCCTGGGGCCCCGCCATGGCCGAGCGCGCCCCGGAGCTCGCGGAACAGTACGACTTCATCGGCTTCGACCCCCGCGGCGTGGGCCAGTCCACCGCCCTGGAGTGCACCTACACGCCGAACCCCGAGCACGACGTGTGGCAGGACACGAAGGCCCAGGTCGACGCCTGCCTCGAGAACGAGCTCACCCCGTACATCACCACCGAGCAGACCGTGTACGACATGGACTTCATCCGCGCCGTCCTGGGCGAGGAGAAGACCTCCTACATCGGCTACTCGTACGGCACGTGGCTGGGCAGCTGGTACCAGCGCGTCTTCCCCCAGCACGCGCACCGGTTCCTGCTGGACTCCGCCGTCGACATCTCCCGCGACGGGCTCCAGACCACCTGGGACCTGCAGCCGCGCTCCCGCGACCGCCAGTTCCAGGACGCGATGCTCCCCTACGTGGCCCGGCACGACGAGATCTTCGGCCTCGGGGACGACCCGATGCAGATCCGGCAGCGCTGGGAGGACGTGGGCGGCACCCGCACCCAGCTCGGCATGATCGTCGCCGGCTCGTTCCTGCTGCCGGCCATGTACGACACGTCCCAGTACCTCGACGCCGGGTCCGTCATCGCCGCCTACATCCGCATCATGGAGTCCGAGGCCGCGGCCACGGACCCCGCGGGGCAGCGCACCCAGATCGAGCGCATCCTGGCCGAGGCCCGTGCGTCGCTGCCGGCCGAGGAGCGCGACTCCTTCGACCGCTTCGCCGCCCGCGGCCTGGAGACCGTGGGCGAGCGCGAGCAGCTCGTCGCCGCCACCCAGGCCGGTGACGCCGTCACCTTCGAGGGCGCGTTCTCGGCGATCCGCTGCCAGGACGGCCAGTGGAACACCTCGCAGGGATACTGGACCTCGTGGGTGGACGACCTCGGCCGCAAGGCCCCGTGGATCGGTGTGCTGATGGGCCCGTCGGAGTGCATGTACTGGCCCGCCCAGACCTCCATGCCCGCCCAGCCCGGTGGCAAGGGCGCCCCGAACACCGTGATCGTGCAGTCCGAGCTGGACGCGGCGACCCCGTACGAGGGCGGCCACCGCGCCGCCGGCGTGCTGCGCAACACGTCCCTGATCTCCGTGGACAACGAGGGCACCCACGGCCTGTTCCCGTACCGCACCGAGTGCGTGGACGCGCCCATCCGTGACTACTTCCTGACCGGCGCCCAGCCGGCCGAGAAGTCGCTGTGCGACGCCGTCCCGCTGCCGCTCGAGACCCAGCCGGTCCAGGTGGCCGGGACCCCGACGCACAAGGGCGACATCAAGATCTCGATGCGCACCGACGCCGTGCGCGAGGCCAACCGGATCACCCACGACGCGATCGAGCGTCAGCTGATCGACTCCCGCGCGGTGACCCCGGACGTCGAGGCCTTCCTGGAGGACTGACGGCCCGGGCACCCCGGCACCCGGCTCGCCCCCGACGGCCCGGCGACTCCCCCGCGGAGACGCCGGGCCGTCGTCGCGCCCGGGGCGGCCCTGCAACGCTGGTTGGGTTGTCGCGGGTGCCGCCGCCCCACACCCCCGATAACTCAACCCGCGATGGGCAGCCGGAGGGGTGGCGTCGACGCCGAGGCCGATAGCCTCGCGCCATGATCCTGCACATCACCCTCCCGGAGGACTGGGCCGCCGCGCGTCGCACCGGCCGCTACACGGCGTCGACGCGCGGCGCCTCGATCGACGACGTCGGCTTCCTCCACGCCTCCGACGACGCCGCCCAGGTAGGAGTCGTCGGCGCGGCGATCTACCCGGACCGGCCGGACGCGTTCGTCTGCGGCCTGGACGAGGACGAACTGGCGGGGGCCGGCCTGCGGGTGCGGCGCGAGCCGGGAGACCCCTCCGATCCCCACTCGGCCGAGTTCCCGCACGTCTATCCGGGCGGGGCCGCCTCCGGGCACATCCCGTGCTCGATGCTCACCCCCGTGACCGACCCACGGGCGGACGCCCGCGTGCACCGCGAAGACTCGGCCGAGGCCGCTGCGCTGCTCGACGCCGGGTGGAGCGTGCGATCCCGCTCCTGGGGCGCGCGCCTCCACCTCGACGACGACGCCGACCTGGCGCCCTACCGTGGCCACATCGCGGCGGCCGAAGCGCGGGGAATCGAGGTGCGGAGACTGACCGCCGTCGACCTGCCTGCCCTGCGCGCCCTCGACGAGGAAGCGGCTCCCCGATTCCCGCACACCGACGGCTCCCGTCACGAGCCGCTGCCGGACGACCTCGAGGCCCGACTGTCCACCCCAGAGGGGCTCGCCGTGGGGGCCTTCGAGGGAGGCGTGCTCATCGGATTCACCCTGACGTTCCGCTCCCCTGCCCGGTGGGAGGTCGACCGCACCGCGGTCGCGGCCGAGCACGAGAACCGTGGCGTGGCGAAGGCCGTCAAGGCGGCGACCGTCCTGGCGACCCATGCCCGCGGTGGGCGCGAGTGGGGAACCGGCGGCGCCGAGTCCAACGCGGCGTCCCTGCGGATGAACGCGGCCCTCGGGTTCCGTCTCGAGCCTGCCTGGCTCGGGCTGACCCCGCCCACGACGTGGGAGGAGTTCGCGCGGGCCCCGGCGTCAAGCTCCCTTGACGACAAGGTCACTTGACTGTCAAGCTTGCTTCACAACGTCCGGTCGGACGGCCCCCACAGAGCCTCCGAGGCGGGCCGGGCCACCGGCCCAGGGCATCGACCACAGGAGGGCCCCATGACCACGAACCACTCCCGCCACACCACCGCCGCCGCGGACGGCCCGGGCACCCGGTACCCGGTCCGCCCCGACGGCCCGGCGACTCCCCCGCGGAGACGCCGGGCCGTCGTGGGGTCGGCTCAGCCGTCGAGGATGCAGAACTCGTTGCCCTCGGGGTCGGCGAGGACGGCCCAGCCGAGGTCGACGCGGCGGTCGTCGACCATCGCGGCGCCGAGGGCGAGCGCCCGCTCGATCTCGGCGTCGCGCGTCGAGCCGGCGGCCGCGCGCAGGTCCATGTGGGCGCGGTTCTTCACGCGCTTGGCGTCCGGGACGCGGAAGAAGAGGACGACCTGCCCGTCAGGGCCGACGAGTGAGCACTCGTCCGACCCCGGGCGGTAGAGGTGAGGCTCGTCGACCTCCCAGCCGAGCAGCGCGCGCCAGAACTCGGCGATGGCGTGGGGGTCCAGCGCGTCCCACGTGGTGTGAGAGAGACGGAGGGACATGGCGGCTCCTCAGGAACGGGCCGGGGCGGGCGGGGACGACTCCACGCGAGCCAAGGGCGCGGCACCCCGGGCAAGGCGGGTTGACTTGTCACGGGTATTCACCGCCCAGACCCGCGACAAGTCAACCCGCGTTGGCCGGACGGGCGGACGGACGGCGGAGGGCCGGGTCACCCGCGGATGTGTCGCATCACGAGCCGCGGGATCGCGCTGCGCGGGCTGATGCTGCACCACGCGACGGGCTCGCCGTCCGAGTACCGACGACGCCGGGCGCAGGCTCCCCCGCAGCGAGCGCCCGCATGGTGTCCTCGCGGGGGTCGCCGGGCGCGTGCCTCTGCGGCGCTGAGAGCCGGGGGGACAGGCACCAGCAGTGCGTGGCGCGGCGGTTCGGGTTGACGACGTGCGCGAAGTCGTCGAAGCGGTCGGCGGTGAGCGGGTGCACCTCGAAGGCCATGCGGCCAGCATCGTGGGCGGCGGTGGAGGCGTCCACGGCGAGGCCCAGCTCCGCCGCCGCCCTGTCGGGCCACCGTCAAGCAGACTTGACGTCAAACTCTCTTTACTGTCAAGCTTGCTTCACACGACGGGGACAAACCCCGGCCCCGCCCCGGAGGGACCGCCATGGCCACCACGCCGCACACCACCACCGACCTCGCCCGCGACCGCCGCCCCCGCTGGGGCCGCTCCGCCCGTCTGGGCGGCGGGTCCGGGCGACTGATCCTCGTCAGCCTCGTGGCCGGCGTCGTCATCGCCCTGCTGATCGGGGCCGCGTCCTACGGTCTGGCCTCGAGCCAGGGCGACGCCGGTCCCCGCTTCCCGGCGGTCACGGGCGCGGTCATGGCGGCGTCGGCGCTCCCGGTCGGCGCAGCCCTCGCCTGGCTGTTCCTCGTGGACCGCACCACCCTGCGCGGCGCCGTCCGGGACACCGAGGAGACCATCGAAGGCCGGTGGCTCGAGAAGGCGCAGTCCGGCGCGTTCGGCGACCTGCTCGTGGTGCTGGGCCTGGGCACGTTCGTCGTCGCCCTGGCGGGGTGGCAGCCCAGCCTCCCCCTCGTGGGCGCCGGGCTGCTCCTCTTCGCGGGCGCCTCGGTGGCCGTCCGCTACGCGCTCCAGAAGCGCCGGGGCTGAGCCGTGGAGAACACCATCCCCGACGAGCGTGCCCGCCTCGGCTGGTCGCAGCAGCGGCTCGCCGACGAGCTCGGCGTCTCCCGGCAGACCGTCATCTCTCTCGAGAAGGGCCGCTACGACCCCTCGCTCCCGCTCGCCTTCCGCCTGGCGGCCGTGTTCGGGCGGCGGATCGAGGACCTGTTCACCCCGGACGGCAACGCGGGTTGAGTTGTCGCGGGTCCGGGCGCCCAGCACCCGTGACAAGTCAACCCGCGTTGGGCCCGGGGCGGCGTGGGGCATGAGAGGCTGGGGTCATGGATCGAGAGCTGCGCACCCCTCCGGAGCTGGAGGGCGTGGACTGGCACGACGACGCCCCGCGTCGCCCCCGCCCGATCGTCACCCTGGTGGCGTGGATCGCCATCCTGGGCCTGGTCCTCAGCGTGGGCGCCGGGATCTTCTCCGCCTTCTGACGCGTCACCGCCGGCCGACGCGCCGCCCCGGCCTCAGCGCACGTCACCGTTAACGTAGCGCCAGATCCCGTCCTCACGGCGGAACCGGCTGACCTCATGGAGTCGGAACCGCCCCTCGGCCCCCGTGCCGACGGCCACGAACTCCACGGTCCCGGCGTCCTGGAACGGCCCGCCGTCCCGCACGTCCAGCACCGCCAGGCGGGTGAACCGCGGCGCCTGTTCCCCCTCGGTCGGCAGCAGCTCGGCCGCGGTGGGCCGGTGCTCGGGAACCCAGGTCGCGGCGAGATAGTCGGCCATCGCCCGCGCCTCTGCCGTCCCGGCCTCGCCCAGCCGCGCGAACGCCGTGTACCGGGAGCGCATGAGCGCCTCGGCGGTGGGCGCGGTCAGGGCGCCGTCCTGGGCGAAACGCGCGTGCAGGCGACCGCAGCACGCCGCGAGCCCGGCTCCGGACCCGCAGGGGCAGGGCTCGGGACGGCTCACCGGCGCGGGCGCCCGGTCGCGCGACGCCGGGCGGACCGGGCCGTGATGCGGCGCACTCCCGTCAGCACGACGCCGGCCGCCGCGGCGAGCAGCGCGGGGCCGAGCGGGCTGATCGGCCGACGTCGGCCGAGCGGGGACACACGGGTCTGCTGAGGTCTCATGCCGCCAGGCTACGCCGGGCCGGCTGCCGCGTGCCGCCCCCATCACACCCACGATCCCGCGTCCAGGCGGCCGAGTAGACTGGACGGGCAAGCACGCGGAGCGCCCCGGGCCGGGCGTGAGACGGCATCTACACCGTCCTGCTCCGCGGCATCGTCCCGCACCCAGGAGCGTGTTCATGCCCATCATCGTCGTCGACGTCATGCCCAAGCCCGAGATCCTCGATCCGCAGGGCAAGGCGATCAACGGGGCCCTGCCCCGCCTCGGCTTCACCGAGTTCAGCCAGGTCCGCCAGGGCAAGCGCTTCGAGCTCACCGTGGAGGGCGAGGTCACCGACGAGATCCTCGCCCAGGCGCGCACGGCCGCCGAGGAGATGCTGTCCAACCCCGTCATCGAGGACGTCGTGAACGTGGCCGTCCTGGACGAGGCCGAGGGCGCCCGATGACCGAGCTCCCCCTCATCGGCGACTACTCGACGCCGACGACGCCGCTCAGCGGCGCGCGCATCGGCGTCATCACCTTCCCCGGCACCCTGGACGACGTGGACGCGCTGCGCGCCGTCCGCCTCGCCGGCGCCGAGCCCGTCTCCCTGTGGCACGCCGACGCGGACCCGCAGCGGACGCTCGCCGGCGTGGACGCCGTCGTGATCCCGGGCGGCTTCTCCTACGGCGACTACCTGCGCGCCGGCGCGATCGCGCGCTTCGCCCCCATGATGGACGCGGTGGCGACGGCGGCCGGCGGCCCCGAGGGCGACGCGGACGGCCTGCCGGTGCTCGGCATCTGCAACGGCTTCCAGATCCTCACCGAGTCGCACCTGCTGCCGGGCTCGATGGTCAAGAACGACCACCTGCACTTCATCTGCCGCGACCAGGAGCTGGTCGTGGAGAGCGCGGACACCGTGTGGACCCGCGACTTCGAGCAGGGTCAGACCATCACCGTGCCCCTGAAGAACCAGGACGGCCAGTACGTGGCGGACGAGACGACCCTCGACGCCCTCGAGGCCGAGGGCCGCGTGGTGTTCCGCTATCAGGGCTGGAACCCGAACGGCTCGCGCCGGGACATCGCGGGCATCGCGAACCCGGCCGGCAACGTCGTCGGCCTGATGCCGCACCCGGAGCACGCCGTGGAGACGGGCTTCGGCCCGGACACCGCCGCCGGCCCCCGCTCCGGCGTGGACGGCCTCGGCTTCTTCACCTCCGTCCTGACCACCCTCGCCAGCCGTGGAGGCCATGCATGAGCCAGCAGTTCAACATCGAGACGGTCGCGGACGCGCAGGCGACGCCGGACGTCGAGCAGCCCTGGGCCGAGCTGGGCCTGAAGGAGAACGAGTACGCCGAGATCAAGAAGATCCTCGGCCGCCGCCCCACCGCGGCCGAGCTGGCCATGTACTCGGTCATGTGGTCCGAGCACTGCTCGTACAAGTCCTCGAAGGTGCACCTGCGCCAGTTCGGCGAGAAGCTCACCGACGAGATGAAGCAGCACATGATGGTGGGCATCGGCGAGAACGCCGGCGTGACCGACCTCGGTGACGGCTGGGCCGTGACGTTCAAGGTCGAGTCCCACAACTCGCCCTCCTACGTGGAGCCCTACCAGGGCGCG
This sequence comes from Micrococcus sp. UYEF5, assembly GCF_040546065.1. Lineage (NCBI taxonomy): Bacteria > Bacillati > Actinomycetota > Actinomycetes > Micrococcales > Micrococcaceae > Micrococcus > Micrococcus sp. UYEF5. The sequence goes on along the minus strand of NZ_JBEPNB010000006.1, from coordinate 32,958 downwards.
GCCACGGGCATCGGCGGCATCGTGCGCGACATCATCTCCATGGGCGCCCGCCCGGTGGCCGTGATGGACCCGCTGCGCTTCGGCGCGATCGACCACCCGGACACCGCCCGCGTGTTCCACGGCGTGGTGGCCGGCATCGGCGGCTACGGCAACTCCCTGGGCCTGCCGAACATCGGCGGCGAGACCCGCTTCGACCCGGTCTACCAGGGCAACCCGCTCGTCAACGCCCTCGCCGTGGGCGTGCTCAAGCACGAGGACCTGCGCCTGGCCAACGCCTCCGGCGTGGGCAACAAGGTGGTCCTGTTCGGTGCCCGCACCGGCGGTGACGGCATCGGCGGCGCCTCCGTGCTGGCCTCCGAGTCCTTCGACGGCGACGGCAAGCCCGCCAAGCGCCCCTCGGTGCAGGTCGGCGACCCCTTCTCCGAGAAGGTGCTCATCGAGTGCTGCCTCGAGCTGTTCCGCGACTCCCTCGTGGAGGGCATCCAGGACCTCGGCGCCGCCGGCATCTCCTGCGCCACCTCCGAGCTCGCCTCCAACGGCGAGGGCGGCATGCGCGTGGAGCTGACGGACGTGCTGCTGCGCGACTCCACGCTGACCCCGGGCGAGATCCTCATGTCCGAGTCGCAGGAGCGCATGATGGCCGTGGTGACGCCGGAGAACGTCGCCGCGTTCGAGGCCGTCATGGCCAAGTGGGACGTCGAGTACTCCTGGCTGGGCGAGGTCACCGGTGACGGCCGCCTGATCATCACCTGGGACGGCGAGGTCATCGTCGACGTGGACCCGCGCACCGTGGCCCACGACGGCCCGGTCTACGAGCGCCCGTACGCGCGTCCGGCCTGGCAGGACGAGCTCCAGGCGGACACGTTCCGCTCCTCCGAGGCCGGTCAGGACCTGCCCGCCACGGGCGAGGAGCTGCGCGCCGCCGTCGTGGAGCTGATGAGCTCCCCGAACCTGGCGGACACCTCCTGGATCACCCGCCAGTACGACCGCTACGTCCGCGGCAACACCGCCCTGGCGGCCCCGGACGACGCGGGTGTGGTGCGCGTGGACGAGGAGACCGGCATGGGCGTGGCCCTGGCCACGGACTGCAACGACCGGTTCACCTACCTGGACCCGTACACGGGCGCGCAGGCCTCCCTGGCCGAGGCGTACCGCAACGTCACCACCGCCGGGGCCGTGCCCCTGGCCGTCTCCGACTGCCTGAACTTCGGCTCCCCCGAGGACCCGGACGTGATGTGGCAGTTCGCGGAGGCCGTGCGCGGCCTGGCGGACGGCTGCCAGACCCTCGGCATCCCGGTGACCGGCGGCAACGTGTCCCTGTACAACCAGACGGGCAGCACCCCGATCCACCCCACCCCCACGGTGGCGGTGCTCGGCCAGCTCGACGACGTCCTGCGCCGCACCCCGTCCGGCTTCGCCCCGGATGCCGACGGCCAGGCGATCTACCTGCTCGGCGAGACCGCGGACGAGCTGGACGGCTCCGAGTTCGCGCGCCTGCGCGGCCACCTCGGCGGCCTGCCCCCGAAGGTCGACCTGAAGAAGGAGCGCCTGCTCGGCGAGCTGCTGGTCAACATGTCCCGGGACGGCATGATCGACGCCGCCCACGACGTCTCCGGCGGCGGCCTCGCGGCCACCCTGTCCGAGATGGTGCTGCGCTTCGGCGTGGGCGCCCGCGTGGTGCTGGACGAGGTGCTGCGCCGCGACGGCGTGGACCTGTTCACCGCACTGTTCTCCGAGACGCAGGCGCGCGCCGTCGTGGCCGTGCCCCGCACCGAGGAGGTCCGGTTCACGGACATGACCACGGCCCGCGGCTACGCGGCCGTGCGCATCGGCGTGGTGGACGCCGACTCCGCGGCCCTCGAGGTCCAGGACGCCTTCACCCTGCCGATCGCGGAGCTGCGCGAGGCCTGGGAGGCCACCCTGCCGAAGCACTTCGGCTGAGCCTGGGACAGAAGCGACGAGCCCTGCGCAGTGGTGCCTATCCAGTACCGATAGGCCCCACTGCGCAGGGCTCGTCGTATCTCAGGGCTCGTCAGGTGGTCCGGTGCATCTCACCGACCCACAGGGAGAGCGTCGAGTGGGACGGGTCGCCGTCGAAGTGCTCATGCGAGACGTCCAGCACGGGGTAGGACGCCAGGTCGACGCCCTCCGGGACGGTCAGTGTCGTGTCCTGGCGGGTCACCGTGCCCAGCGAGATCATGCGGCTGGCGGCCTCGTCGCGGATCCAGACCTCCAGGTAGCCGTCCTCGGGGGCGGGCACCTGGGGCACATGCACGGCCAGGTGCATCTCCCCGTCGGCGGCACGCGTCATCTCCGCGCGGGCCGGCGATCCGTCGGTGGTCACGGACGCCATGACGGCGGTGCCGATGAGGTCGTCGCCGCGGCGACCGGCCACCAGCGGCCGCGGGCGGCGGACGGACCCGAGCCGATCGGACGGACGGTCGCGACGCCGTCGGGCGCGACATCCTCGCCCGTGGCCTCCCCCTGCAATAGCCCGTCGTGAGCCACGGCCTCCGTCTCGGGTCCCAGCTCAGCGGCGATCCGCCCCCACAGGTGCGGCGGTGGGTCGGCCAGGTCCGGGGCGGGGCCGTCGAGGGCGGCCAGCACACGCAGGATGGCCTCCAGCTCGGCCGCGTCCTCCGGATGGAGCGACGCCGCGACGTCGGCGGGCACGGCGAGCGGGCCGCCGTCGCGCACGCGCTCGTGCAGCCGGACGGCGAGGTCGGAGATCTCCTCCGCGGACTGTCGGCCGCGGGGATGCTCACGCTCGGGCATCGGCGGCCTCCAGACGTCTTCTCAGTGCGGCCAGGCCGCGATGGATGTGGGAACGTACGGTGCCGAGCGGCATGTCGAGGCGCTCGGCGATCTGCTGGTGCGCCAGGTCCTCCAGGAAGGCGAGGCGCAGCACCTCGTCCTGGGGCGGACCCAACAGGGCGAGGGCGTCATGCACGACGACGGCGGCCACCACGGTGTCGCTGACCGCGTCCTCCGCGCCCTCGGCGCGGGGGAGGTGGACGACCTCCGCCTCCATCTTCCGCGCCTCACGAGCACGGCCGGCGAACATGTCGGCGATGACGCGACGGGTGATGCCCGTCAGCCACCCGCCGAGCGGCCGGGCGGGATCGTAGGTGTCCCGCGAGCGCCACGCCCGCGTGAACACCTGCTGGGCGGCGTCCTCGGCGTCCTCCCGGCTGCGCAGCGCGGCGAGACACAGGGAGAAGACCAGGCGACCGTGGCGCTCGTACGCCTCGCGCACGGCGACGGCCTCCCCCGCGGCGAAGCGGCGGTCGAGCCCGTCGTCCTCAAACATGGGACTCCTCTCCCGCGGTGTGCTGCGTCGGCGCGGCGCGGCCCGATTCAGGCCAGACCTTCCGACAGGCTACCGGTCAGCCCTCGACGGGAGTGGCGATGGTCACGATGTTCTCCGTGTAGTCCCGCTCGTCCGGCAGCCATTCGCCGCCGCAGGTGATGAGGACGAGCTCGGCGGCGCCGTCCCGGCGGAAGTACGGGGACAGGTCCAGCTCGCCCTTCCCCAGACTCTGGGTGGAGGCCACCCGATAGCGCCGGGCGGTCCCCGCCGCATCCGTGACGGTGACCTCGTCGCCGACCGCGGCCTGCCGCAGCCCGTAGAGGGCCCCCACGGGATTGCGCGGTGAACCCGAATGGGAGGCGATCACCGCCGTCCCCTCAGGATCCCCGGGGGCCGAGCCGTGGCGGTACCAGCCGCCGACGGAGCTGTCGTCGGGCAACTCCATCGCCCCGTCCTCCGTGACCCCGACCGAGACCACGCTCAGCGTGGCCCCGATGGCCGGATAGTCCACGCGCACGGGGATCCTGGCGTCGTCCGATGGGCTCTGGGTGGCGCGCCGGACGGCGATCCCCGACGACGGCGTCCGCCCGGGGACGACCGGAGCCGCGGAGGGGGTTGCGGCCGGTGGGGTTCCCGTCCCCGCCGCGGGACCCGGCGTCATCGCGACGACGGAGCCTCGCCCCTGCTCGGACGGGAGGGAGGAGACCGCCGCCGACGGCGCGCAGCCGGTGAGGACGACGGCGGCGAGGGCGAGGACCGCCGGCACACGGCCGACGGTCCCCATCTCCGGGCGGGAGGGACCCCGCCCGCAGGCCTCATCACGCACGGGCCGCCCGGCGGCGGGCCATGAGGACGGCGCCGGCGACCAGGGCGGCCGCACCGGCGCCGACGGCGGCCAGCATCCCGGTGGAGTCCTGGGCGGGGGCGACGTCGATGCCCGCGGGGACGGAGCCCGGCGCGCTGTGGTCGGCGGCGACCTCCTGGGTGGCCAGCGCGAGGGTGCCGTCGGCGGCGGAGCCCCAGGCGTAGGCGATCGTGGTGACGCCGTCCTTGACCTCGACGTCGGCGGGGCCAATCACGGGGTCGGTGGTGCCGGCCACGGACACGGCGGCGGAGACGGTGCCGGCGGGCACCTCGAGGGAGGCCTCGTCCGGGTTCTCCAGGCCGGGCACGACGACGTCCTCGCCGGCCCAGACGTCCACGGCCGGGGCGGCGGCGATGTGACGCACGGTGAGGCGGCCCTCGCCGGCGGCGACGGCGCTCGTGTCGTTCTCGAACGCGGTCACCGTGGGCGTGCCGGCGGCGTCGAGGTGGGCGGCGGCGGTGTAGTCGCCGCCGTCGGCGAGGGTGAGGGTGACGGGACCGAGGATCGGGGCGGAGTCATCCATGGCGTCCGCGGCGGTGATGGCGACCTCGTAGTCGCCGGCGGCGAGCTCCAGGGGACCGGCGAGGTCGCCGGGCTCGAAGTTGTCCAGGGTGAGGGCACCGTTCACGTAGACGTCCACGGGGGTCTCGGGCACGGCGTGCAGCACGGAGAGCTCGGCGCCGGACGGGGCGTCCATGGCGGCGGCGGACAGGGGGGCGAGGACGGCGATGCCGATGGCGGCGGTGACGGCGGCCGGGAGGGACGTGCGCATGGTGTCGTTCCTGTTCGTCGAGGGTCCTGCGGGGCAGGCGGGGCGAGGCGCCGAATGCGCTCACACCAGGACTACCGACGCCGCGACCGATCCGTTGCAGAAGACTTTCCTCCCCCTCCGACCACGAGCCCTGCGCAGTGGGGCTCGTCGTGTTTCGGGGGCTCGTCAGAATTGAAGAAGGTCCGCACCGTAGATTCATCGTGTACACACCCCTCCCGCGAGCCTCCCCGCCCCGCGGCCTGGGCGCCGTCGAGGGGCTCGACCGGGAAGAGGCCCTCCTCACCGGCGAGAACGACCCCGTCCCGACGCACGCGGGAGACGCCGTGCTCTCGGGCTCGGCCGTCGTCGCGGGCACGGGAGTGGTGCTCGCCATCGTCGTGGCCGTGCGCCTCAGTCGTTGACGCGGCGGGCTCCGATGACCAGAGTGATCCCAGGACAGCGCGCCAGCGCGCCGCCCGGCCCGTCCAAGAGGGTCGGCGCGGTCCCGACACATGAAGGAGACCACCCATGCGCCTCATCACCCTGGGCCTCGGCGCCGCACTCGGCTACCTGCTCGGCTCCGCCGAGGGCCGCAAGAACCTCGAGAAGATGACCCAGAACGCCCAGAAGCTCTGGAACGACCCCAAGACCCAGGAGAAGGTCGGCCAGGTCCAGGAGACCGCCCAGCAGAAGTTCGCTGAGGTGAAGAAGTCCGATCCGGTGCAGAAGGCCACGACGAAGGTGGAGGATGCCATGCAGGGCAACGACAAGAAGAACGACGTCCGCGAAGATCGCGTGACCGAGTCCAACAACGACAACATCACCTCGGCGGCCCGCCACGGTGCCGAGCCGGACACCATCTCGGACCCGTCCACCCCGCTGGGTGACGAGGGTCCGCTGACGCGCTGACCCGCGCAGACACGGCGGCCCGCCTCCCCGAGGGGAGGCGGGCCGCCGTCGCCGTGGGCCGGGTCAGCCGTCCTGCTTCAGGACCTCGTCGGCCGGCGGGGCCTGCACCGGATCCACCCCGCCCATCTCGGAGAGGGTCACCACGGCCTTCGTGCCGGCGGACTCGGTCTCCACGGTGAGCAGGCGGCCGTCCTCCTTGGACACCGTGAACGCGGTCAGCTCCACGCCCTCCTGCGGGCCCGAGACGGGCTCGTCCAGCACGTAGCGGATCGCATCCTGACCGCTGCGGCGGATGCCGTCCGCGTCCGCCTCGACGTCGTCCAGGCCGCCCGACTCCGGCAGGGAGCCCAGCAGCGAGCTCACCATCGCGCCCATGCCGGTGGCGCTGGGATCGCTCTCGTACGGGGTGGCGGTCCAGCGCTCCGCATAGGCGGGGCGGTCCTCACCGCTCGTGCCGGCGCGCTCCACCGTGAACCGGGAGTACGCGGTGCCGTCCACGATCCGGGACTCGTCCCGGGTGATCAGGCCGTCGTCCTGGTACACGGACACGTACCGCATGGACGAGCCGTCCACGGGACCGGAGATGTCCACCGAGTCCGGGACCGCGCGCCCGTTGCTCGGGGCCTCGGACCGCAGCTCGGTGACCATGCGGACGGAGTCGGCCTCCTCGAGCTGGGTGCGGGCACGGTCCCAGGCGCCGGGGGCGTCGTCGCCCGAGGCGCAGCCGGTCAGCAGCAGGGCGGCCGCCCCGAGGGCGGCGAGGGACAGGCCGCGTCGGGTGCGGCGGGTCTGGGTCTGGCGCTGCCTCACTCGGCCACCTCCTCCGGCGCCTCGGCCGGCTCGATCTGGTTCCAGTCGCTCAGGGCGTACTGCTGGGTGGCCCGGCCGTCGTCGACGGTGAGCGCGACCAGCTCGCCGTCGTCGTCCACCGTGAAGGAGTGCACCCGGGTGGCGTCGCCCTCGACCATTGCGGCGTCGGCGACCTCCTCGGGCACGGCGTAGCGGTAGGCCGTGCCGCCGTCCCAGTCGACCTCCTCGGCGCGCACCTGGGCGCCGTCGAGGGCGTCCGCCGCGGGGAGGCCCACCTGGTCGAGGAGGGACTTCAGGGGCGGCTCCTGCCCCTCGCCGGCCGAGGCCCGGCGCCACTGTGGGTCGGAGTACATCATCTGGACGTCGTCCGGGACGTCGGACCCGTCCACGTCGACCCGCACGAAGACGTCCTCGCCGACCTGGCGGGACTCCATGGTGATGTGCGAGTCGCGGCCGACCTGCATGACGCCTTTCGACTCGGCGTCGCCGCCGTCGAGCCGGCCGGCGATGTCCCAGCGGACCGACTGCGGGCCCTGACGGCCGGTGGTGTAGGCGGTCTCGAGTCGGACGGTCTCGGCCTCGTCCAACTGGGTGCGGGCCTGATGCCAGGCCTCCCCCGCCGACTGCGGCTCGGATGCGCACCCGGCCAGGGCCAGGGCGCCCACGACGCCGAGCCCGGCCGCGCGGACGGCACGTCTGCGCTGCATGTTCTCCTCCTGGGGCTGCTGCCGGCCGAGGCAGGGCGCCGCGGCCACTGGCGTCACCCTACCGGCGGCGCAGGGCGAAGGATGCGCCGTGGTGGTTCTGCGGCAGGTGGTCGCCGCGGCCGAAGAGCTTGTGGCGCAGCGTGCCGTCCGTGTACGCGGTCTTGTAGCGGCCGAGCTTCTGCAGCTCCGGCACCACGAACTCCACGACGTCCTCGAAGGTGCCCGGGGTGATGTGGTAGGCGAGGTTGAAGCCGTCCACGTCGGTCTCGTCGGCCCACTCGACGAGCTGGCGGGCCGCGGACTCGCCGCCGCCCACGATCACGGGGCCGAAGCCGCCGATGCCCACCCACTCGGCGAGCTTGCGCACGGTCCACTCCTCGTCCGTGCCGGAGGCCTTCTGGAAGGTCTCCACGGTGGACTGGATGGCGTTCGACTTCACGTCCCCGATCGGCTCGTCCAGGTCGTACTGGGACAGGTCGATGCCCATCCAGCCGGACATGAGCACGAGGCCGCCCAGCGGGTCCACGTACTGCGCCAGGTCGTCGTACTTGGCTCGCGCGTCCTCGTCGGTGGCCCCGGTGACGACCGTCTGCATCGCGAAGATCTTCACGTCGTACGGGTCACGGCCGGCGTCCACCAGGGCCTGGCGGATCTTCTTCACGGTGGCGGCCGCCAGCTCCTTCGTGGGGGAGTTGATGAACACGGCCTCGGCGTGCTTGCCGGCGAAGGCGCGGCCGCGCGTCGAGGCGCCGGCCTGGTAGATCACGGGGGTGCGCTGCACGGACGGCTCGGTGACGGCGTGGCCGGGCACGGTGAAGTACCGGCCCTGGTGGGCGATGTCGTGGACCTTGGCCGGGTCCGCGAACACGCCGGACTCCTTGTCGTAGACGACGGCGTCGTCCTCCCACGAGCCCTCGAGGAGCTTGTAGACGACGTCGAGGTACTCGTCGGCGTGCTCGTAGCGCTCGTCGTGCTCCATCTGGTCGTCCTGGCCCATGTTCTGGGCGGCGGAGGGCAGGTAGCCGGTGACCACGTTCCAGCCCACGCGGCCGCCCGTGAGGTGGTCGAGCGTGGCGAGGCGGCGGGCGAACGGGTAGGGGTGCTCGTAGGCGGTGCCGGCGGTGACGCCGAAGCCGAGGTGCTCGGTGACCGCGGCCATCGCGGAGACGAGCAGGAACGGGTCGTTCACGGGGGTCTGCGCGCCGGTCCTGATGGCGGCCTCGGAGGTGCCGCCGTACACGGAGTACGGGCCGAGGACGTCGGCGATGAACAGGCCGTCGAACAGGCCCTTCTCCAGCGTCTGCGCCAGGTGCGTCCAGTAGCCCAGGGTGTTGTAGTCCCGGGCGTGGTCGTCGGGGTGACGCCAGAGACCCGGGGACTGGTGGGCGACGCAGTTCATGTCGAATGCGTTGAAGAGGATCTCGCGGTGCTCGTCCGGGCGGGTGGGTGCTCCGGCCCCGGCGTTCTCGGCGGTGCTCATGGGTCTCCTTTCCAGGGCCGCCCGGTCGCAGGGGCGCGGCCGGGCGGGCGACGGTTCCGCACCATGCAACGCCGACGCGGCCGGCGGTGGAAGCCGGTCCGGCCCAGGGGTTCATGACGGCCCCGCCGGGCCCGGCCACGCGTGCGGCGCCCGGTTCGTGACATGCCCTGACCGTGACGGAGGACACGTCCGCGGGTGGCGGCCCTGCGGCAGCCCAGCGGCACCCCAGCGCTGAGCCAGTGACGTCCCAGCGCTGAGCCAGTGACACCCCAGCGCTGAGCCAGAGAAATCTGCTGCCTCCACCCTACGGAGACGACCGAAACGTCTGGCTCGGCGCTGGCTCGGCGCCGGCTCGGCGCGGGATCGGCGCGGGGCCCGGCGCCCCCGGTGTGACGCCCGTGTGACCCTCCGGCGCCGGCGGCCGGGCGACCGCGCGGCCGACCGGGCCCGCGGTGGTCTACTGGCATCCGTATCCGTCCGACACCGACGACGAAGCGACGATGGGAGCCCTCCATGAGCGTGCACGCGCCTTCCCGTGCCACCGCCTCCACCCCGGTCCGGGACGAGGACCGCCACAGCCTCGACGTCGTCTTCCGCGGCGTCGGGCGCACGTTCCCCACCGCGGACGGACCACGCGTCGTCCTGCGCGACGTGGACCTGACCGTGGCGCCCGGCGAGGTGCTCGCCGTGATCGGCGCCTCCGGCTGCGGCAAGTCCACGCTGCTGCGCGCCGTGGCCGGCCTGGACCCGGACTTCGACGGAGAGCTGCTGATCGACGGCTCGCCCGTGCGACCCTACGACGAGCGCACCGCCGTCGGCTTCCAGGAGCCGCGCCTGCTGCCCTGGCGCACCCTGCGCCGCAACGTGGAACTCGGCCTGCCCCGGGAGCTGGACCGCGCCGCGGGCCGGGACCGCGTGCAGGAGCTGCTCGAGCTCGTGGGCCTCGCGCCCTTCGCGGAGCACCGCCCCCGGGAGGTCTCCGGCGGCATGGCCCAGCGGGCCTCGCTCGCCCGCGCCCTGGCGCGCCGCCCCGGCGTGCTGCTGCTCGACGAGCCCTTCGGCGCCCTCGACGCCCTGACGCGCCTGAAGATGCAGGACCTGCTGCTGGACGTGCACGCCGCCACCGGCACCACCGTCCTGCTCATCACCCATGACGTGGAGGAGGCCCTGCAGCTCGCCGACCGCGTGCTGCTGCTCGCCCGTGACGTCCCCGCGCCCGACGGCGGGGCCCGCCCCGGAGCGACCGTGGGGCGGATCGTGGACGTGCCGGGGGCCCGTCCCCGCGACCGCGCGGACGTCCGCCTGGCCCGGCTGCGCGCCGAGCTCCTCGAGGGCCTCGGCGTCGAGAGCCACGCCCGATGAGCGGCGCCGGCTCCGCACGCCTGACCCGTCGCACGGCGCTCGGCCTGCTGGCCGCGTCCCTGCCCCTGGGCCTGAGCGGATGCGTCCTGCAGGGTGAGGCGACGACCGGGCCGGTGAACGGTCCGGACACGCTGAGCATCGACTACGCCACCTACAACCCGCTCTCCCTCGTGATCCGCCACCAGGGATGGCTGGAGGAGACGCTCGCGCCCCGCGGCGTCCGGGTGAACTGGGTGTTCTCCGCCGGCTCCAACAAGGCCAACGAGCTCCTGCGCTCGAATTCCGTGGACATCGGGTCGACGGCCGGCTCGGCCGCGCTGCTGAACCGGGCCAACGGAGCCCCCACGCGCATCGTGGGCGTCGCCTCGCGACCGGAGTGGTCCGCGCTCATGGTCCCGCCCGGCTCGGACATCACGGACGTCGCCCAGCTCGCGGGCCGCACGGTGGCCGCCACGCGCGGGACGGACCCGTACTTCTTCGCCGTGCAGGCGCTCGAGGCCGCCGGGGTGGACCCGGCCGACGTCGAGATCCAGAACCTGCAGCACGCCGACGGCCGCGCCGCCCTCGCCGGCGGATCGGTGGCCGCGTGGTCCGGGCTCGACCCGATCATGGCGAAGGCCGAGGCCGAGGGCGCCCGCTTCCTGTACCGGGACCTCGCCCTGAACACGTTCTCCGTCCTCAACGCCACGGAGTCCTTCCTCGAGGAGGACCCGGAGACCGCCCAGACCGTCCTGGACACGTACGAACGCGCCCGCGCCTGGGCGCTCGAGCACCCGGACGAGACCGTCGGGATCCTGGCCGAGGCCGCGAAGATCTCTCCCGACGTCGCCCGCACCGTGATCCTCGAACGCACCAACGCGGACGTCAGCCCCGTGCCGGGCCAGGAGCTGCTCGACGCCCTGACGGGGGTCGGACGGATCCTGGTCGGCACCGGGTCCGTCGACTACCAGCACCAGGTGGACGCCGCGCTGGCGAGCATCCTGGACACCCGTTTCGCCGAGGAGGCCATCCGATGAGCACCGCCCTGACCACCCCCGCCGCGACGACGGGCCCCGAGGCGCGCGAGCGGTCGGGTCACGACGACGGCGACACAGGGGCGCGCCGACGGCAGCGGCCCCGGGTGCTGGACCGGCCCGGCGCCCGGGCGGTGGTGGGGCTGGCCGCGCCCGCTGTCCTCCTGATGCTGTGGTGGGCGGTGACGGCCGCCGGGCTGCTCTCCGCGGTGCAGCTGCCCTCCCCCGGCGCGGTGCTGAGCGCCGGCGTCAACCTGCTGGAGCGGGGCGACCTGTGGCTGCACGTGGGGATCTCCACCCAGCGCGTGCTGCTGGGCTTCCTGCTCGGCGCCGCACTCGGGCTGGCCGTGGGGTCCGCGCTCGGGCTGTCCCGGTGGGCGGACGCGCTGTTCGCCCCGCTGATCGGGGCGCTGCGCGCGGTGCCCTCGCTGGCCTGGGTGCCGCTGCTGATCCTGTGGATGCAGATCGGCGAGGAGTCCAAGGTCACCCTCATCGCGATCGGCGCGTTCTTCCCGGTGTTCACCACCGTCTACGCCGCCCTGCGCCATGTGGACCCGCACCTGGTGGAGGCCGGTCGGGCCTTCGGCTACCACGGGCTGTCCCTGCTGCGGACGGTGCAGCTGCCCGCCGTGGTGCCGGCCGTGTTCTCCGGCCTGCGGCTGGCCCTGGCCCAGGCCTGGCTGTTCCTGGTGGCCGCGGAGCTGATCGCCTCCTCGATGGGCCTGGGCTTCCTGCTCACCGACTCGCAGAACAACGGACGCACGGACCGCCTGATCCTGGCGATCATCCTGCTCGCCGTGCTCGGCAAGCTCACCGACTGGCTGCTCGGCCTGCTGGAGCGCCGGGCCCTGCGCCGCTGGGCCTGAGCCCGGCACGTCCGGCCGCCCGGTCGTCGGGTCAGTCCCCCTCGGGGACCTCGCCGGCCGACGTGTAGGCGGTCGGCGGGGTGCCGTTCACGAGCCAGTCGCCGGCCATGCGCACCTTGAACGCCGCCGGGTCGTGGGTGGCGAGGGTGCGGGCGTTGCGCCAGTGCCGGTCGAGGCGCAGCGTGGCCGACGTCGCCGACGCGCCGAGCGTGTCGAAGATGCGGGTGCACACCTCGAGGACGGCCTCCGGCACCACGGCCTGGGCCCGGTACGCGGCCGCCATCGCCTCGGCGGACGCCGCCGCGACGTCGGCCTCCGCCGGGCCGGCCCCGTGGGCGCCGTCCTCCCCCTCGTCGAGCAGACGCCCGACCTCGCGCACCATCAGCTCGGCCGCGGCCTGCCGCCCGGCCAGCTGCCCCATGATCTCGAGGAGCTGGGGGTCGTCCTTGGGCAGCGCGGCCGTGCCGGTGTTGAAGGTGCGGCGCCGCTGCCGCAGCAGCTGCGTGCCCTCCGTGAGCGCCGCCCGGCCGATCCCGGCCTGCAGCGCCAGCAGGGTCGCCTCCATGAGCACGGGCACGGGCCCGTCCTGCCGCGGCACCTCGAGCAGCTCCTCGGCCGCGGCGTCGTCGAGCACCACGGACCCGGTGGCGGTCAGGCGCTGGCCGAACCCGTCCCAGTCGTCCTTGATGCCCACGCGCGGCTGACGCACGCGCACGACGGCGACGGCTCGGTCCGGCTCGCGGACCGCACCCCCGGCCCGCTTCGAGTTCCGGCGCGAGACGAGGTCCGCCCCCTCGATGCCCACGGTCGCGGCGGTCCACGTGGCGAACGCCGAGCCGGTCGCGTAGTACTTCTGCCCCCGCACGACCCAGGTGCCGCCCTCGTCCCGGCTGGCCAGGGTGGCGGCACGGCCCGGCGCGGCCCCGCCGGCGCGTTCGGCCAGCGCGGAGCCGGCCCAGTCCCCCGCCACGATGTGCCGCAGCCACCGCTCCCGGCGGGCGGGCGCCTGGTCCATGGCCGTGGCGATGAACACGAGGTGGGAGCGCCAGACGTGCGCGGTGTTCACATCCCGGGCGGCCAGGTCCATGAGCAGGCGCAGCACGGTCTCGCTGCCGCCGCCCTCGCCGCCCGCGTCCACGGGGACGCCGACCTTGCCGAACCCGGCGGCCTGCAGCTCCCCGAGGGCGGCGAACGGCAGGTGCCGGCCCGCCTCGCGGGCCCGCTCGCCGTGGGCGACGGAGTCGAAGGCGTCGGCGTACCGGGCGGCGAGGGTGGCGTAGGTGGTCATGGACCTACTCTGACACGCGCGGGCGGCCCGGCGGCCGGGACGCCCCGGCCGTGGGACGGGGTCCACACCGGCCGCCGTCGCCCTGGCCCGCGCCGGGCGCGCGCGGGGATCCGGCGGGCCGAGCATGACCGCCGGTGACGACGGCGGGCGCGGCGTCGTCGTCGGCGTCCCTACCCTGGTCGGACCCGCCGACCAGGAGGAACCGCCGCCCATGACGCCCACCGAGGACCCCGCCCGCCCCGACCCGGCCGAGGAGGGCGCCTCCGGGGCCGTCCGCGGACCGAACGACGGCGTGCCCGCCGCGGCCCTCGCCACGCTGCCCGGCCCCCTCCCGCAGGCGCTCGTCGACGCCGCCGACCCGGACGTCCACCCCGGCCGCCCGGCGGACCGGCTGCACGGCGGGCGCGGCGACGGCCGCCCGGTGGCCGAGTCGGACCGGCTCGCGTTCTGGGAGGCGGCCGGCCGACGTCTGAGCTGGGAGCGGCCCTTCACCCGGACGCGCTCCCTCACCGCCCCGGACCCGGCCGCCGAGCGCGGCCCGGAGATCCGCTGGTACGAGGACGGCACCCTGAACGTGGCCGTGAACTGCGTGGACCGGCACGTGGCGGCGGGGCGCGGGGAGAAGGTCGCCCTGTACTTCGAGGGCGAGCCCGGCGACCGCCGCGCCGTCACCTACGCACAGCTGCAGCGCGAGGTCGCCCAGGCCGCGAACGCCCTCGAGGAGCTGGGCATCGAGGCGGGCGACCGCGTCGTCGTGTACCTGCCCGTGCTCGTCGAGACGATCGTCATCACGCTGGCGTGCGCGCGGATCGGCGCCGTGCACTCGCTCGTGTTCGGTGGGTTCTCGGCGGAGGCGCTGCGGTTCCGCGTCGAGGACACGGGCGCCAAGCTGCTCGTCACCACCGACGGCCAGTTCCGCCGCGGTGCCGCCGTCCCCGTGAAGGCCAACGCGGACGAGGCCGTGTCCGGGGACAACGCGATCGAGCACGTCCTCGTCCTGGACCGCACGGGCCACCGGGACATCCCGTGGACCGAGGGCCGGGACCTGTGGTGGCACGACGTCGTGGACCGCCAGCCGGACACCCACACCCCGCGCGCCTTCGACGCGGAGCACCCGCTGTTCATCATGTACACCTCCGGCACCACGGGACAGCCCAAGGGGCTCGTGCACACCTCCGGCGGGTACCTCGCCGCGGCCTCGTGGACGCACGACTTCCTGTTCTCCCACCCGGACCCGGCACGGCGCGACGACGACGTCCACTGGTGCACCGCGGACCTGGCCTGGGTCACCGCGCACACCTACGAGATCTACGGTCCGCTCTCGAACGGGGTCACGCAGGTGATCTACGAGGGCGTGCCGAACGCCCCGCACCCGGGCCGGCACTTCGAGGTGATCGAGCGCTACCGGGTGACGAGCTACTACACGGCGCCCACCCTGATCCGCTCGCTCAAGGGCTGGCATCCGGACGGGATCCCGGCGCACGCGGACGGCGGCCCGGACCTGTCCTCGATCCGCCTGATCGGGACCGTGGGCGAGGCCGTGAACCCGGAGGCCTGGACGTGGGCGCGGACCCAGATCGGCCGGGACACCCCGGACCTGCCGATGGTGGACACGTGGTGGCAGTCCGAGACGGGCGCCACCGTGCTCTCCCCGCGCCCCACGGACACGGCCTTCAAGCCGGGCTGCGGCTCCCGGCCCCTGCCGGGGGTGGACGTGGCCGTGGTCGACGACGACGGCGCCCCCACGCCCGAGGGCCTGCAGGGTCGGATCGTGGTCACCCGCACCTCGCCGTCGATGGCCCGGACCGTGTGGCAGAACCCGGCCCGCTACTTCCACTCGTACTGGGAGGACTACGCGGACCAGGGCGAGGCGGGCTGGTTCCTCGCCGGCGACGGCGCCAAGCGGGACGAGGACGGCGACGTCTGGATCCTCGGGCGCGTGGACGACGTCATCAACATCTCCGGGCACCGGCTGAGCACCATCGAGATCGAGTCCGCCCTCGTGGCGCACCCGGAGGTGATCGAGGCGGGGGTGTGCCCCGTGCCGCACGAGACCACCGGGCACGCCGCCGTCGCCTTCGTCGTGGCGCACGAGGGCTGGCTGGCCGGCGACGACGGCCCCGGCGCCTCCGCCGCCGACCGCGCCGAGGAGCTGCGGCGGCACGTGGGGCGGGTGATCGGGCCGGTGGCCAAGCCCGCCGAGGTGGTCTTCGTCCCCGACGTGCCCAAGACCCGCTCGGGCAAGATCATGCGGCGGCTGCTGACGCAGCTGCACCAGGGCACCGCGCTCGGGGACACCACGAGCCTGCAGAACGAGCCGTGCGTCGGGCAGATCGCCGAGGTGCTCCGGGCCCGCCGCCGCGCTCAGGACGCCGGCACCGGCGCCGTCCGCAGCGCCAGCTCGGCCAGCACCTGAGCGGCCCGCGGCACCACGGCGTCGTCGAACACGGCCTGCGGGGAGTGGTTGACCGGGGCCTCGTCCGGGTCCACGCCCTCCGGGACCGCCCCGAGCAGGACGTAGGCGCCGGGCACCCGCTGGAGGACCTCGGAGAAGTCCTCGCTGCCGGGCTCGGGCTCGGGCAGCTCCCGGTAGGCGTCGGCCCCGTAGAGGTCCTCCACGGTCCGGCGGACGAAGGCCACCGCGTCCGCGTCGTTGGCCGTCACCGGGAACGCGCAGTCCGTCCGGACCTGTGCGCTCATGCCGTGCGCCGCGGCGATCCCGTGCACCATGCGCTCCACGGCCGAGAGCAGCCGGGCTCGGGCGGGCGCGGAGAAGGTCCGCAGGGTGAAGGCGAGGGTGGCGCTGTCCGGGATGATGTTGGCCGCCGTGCCGGCGCTCAGGTGCCCGACGGTCGCGACCACCGGGTCGAAGGCGTCGAACTGCCGGGTGACCACGGACTGCAGCGCCAGCACCATCTCGGCGGCCACGGGCACCGGATCCTGGGCGAGGTGCGGCACGGAGCCGTGCCCGCCTCGACCGTGCACCGTCACCACCAGGTCGTCGCAGCCGGCCTGGATCGCCCCCGGGCGGCTGAGCAGGACGCCGCGCGGGTATGTGCCCGAGGAGACATGGATCGCGTAGGCGGCGTCCACCGACCGCCCGGCCGCCTCCAGCAGCCCCTCCTGGATCATGTGCAGGGCGCCGCCGCCGGTCTCCTCCCCGGGCTGGAACATGGCCACCACGTCGGCGGTGAGCTCCCCGCGACGGCGCACCAGCCAGGCCAGCGCGCCGTAGAGGCCGGCGGTGTGCAGGTCGTGGCCGCAGGCGTGCATGGTGCCCGGCACCGAGGGGGCGTACTCCAGCCCAGTCTCCTCCGTGACGGGCAGGGCGTCCATGTCCCCCCGCAGCAGCACGACCGGCCGCCGGGCCCCCTCCGGCAGCGGGGCCCCGCCGCGCAGCACCACGACGACGGAACTCAGCGCCCGGCCGACGCCCGTCTCCAGCGCGGGGCGGCCGGTGGCGGCATCCTCCCCCGCCTCAGCGCGCAGGGCCTCGAGCCGCTCGAGGACGGCGGCCTGAGTGCGGGGCAGGTGCAGGTCCAGCTCCGGATGCCCGTGGAGGAGGCGGCGGAAGGCGATCGCCTCCCGGGCGATGTCCTCCGGCAGGTCCTGGGCGAGGGCGTTCACGGGCGGAGTGGGGGCGGTGCGGTCCATGAGGACATCATGCCGTGGCGCCCCGCCGGCCCACCTGGATCGCGCAGCGGGTCAGCCGGCCAGCTCCTGCAGCTCGGTCAGGTCGAAGACGTCCTCCGAGGCGGGGGCCTCGGGCGCCTCGACCGCGTTCCACTCGGTGAAGGTGGCGTTCGCGTCCACGTCCTCGTCCTCCGAGTTCACGTCCTCGAGACGGTAGAGGGTCGTGCTCTCCGGGTCGATCAGCATCGTCCGGCCGAACTCGTGGTGCTCCTCGGGCAGCGCGTACTTGAGGTACTTCCTGCCCTCGAGCTCCACCTCCTCGGCCTTCAGGTCCTTGCCGTCGAAGGCGTCCGCGGCGGGCATGTCCTCCTCGAGGTCGGACATGATCTCCTCCAGTGAGATGTCCATCTGCGCGGCCTGATCGGCGCTCGTCTTGATCCAGCGGTCGCCCACGAGGGTGGAGAACATGCCCATCTCCTGGGGCAGGTCGTCACCGTCGGCCTGGAGCTTGAAGAACACGTCGGCGTCCCGGCGCAGGACCTCGATGGCCATGGTGGCCGCCCCCATGTCCATGTTCATGGTGCCCTTGAGGTGGGAGTCGTCGGTGGCGCCGGCGAGGTCCACGTTCGCGGACTGGATGGCGTCCGTGCCCAGGGAGGCGGAGGGCGACGCCGAGGCCGACGCGTCGTCCTTGTCCTCCTCCTTGTCGGCGGCGGTGCCCTCCATCCTCAGGCGCAGGCTCTCGGCATCCACGACCTTCTGGCGGACCTCGGGCCAGCTCTCGTCCAGCGTCGGGTCGGAGGCGCAGCCGGTGAGCAGCAGACCGGAGGCGGCGAGCATGCCGGCGGCGAGGCGTGCGGGCGTCTTCATGGGGACTCCTTCACAGAGGTGCGGACGTGCCGGCGGCCGGGGACCGCCGGACGATGTCCCGTCGACCCTCTCACGCCACCCCTGGCCCGTCATGCCCTAAAGGACAGCGAGGCTGCGGTTGTGCCGATCCTGTGCAGGTCAGCCGCCGGTGGTGCCGTCCTCGAAGATCTGCCCCGCCGGGGTCTGCTTCTCCGCCTGGAACACGTCCTCGGCGCGGCCGTAGGCCCAGTACGCGCTCACCGACAGCTGCCGCCGGTCCACACCGCGCACGTCCGTGAGGTACGCCCGGACGCGCTTGACCTGCTCCCGCTCGCCGTGCACGAACGCGTGCACCCGTCCGTCCCGCCACGCCGCGTCCTCGACGGCGGCGGCGAACCGCGTCGTCTCCGGGGTGAAGGGGCCGCCGCGGTGCAGCCAGCGCACCTCGACGCCGGCCGGCGCGGTCAGGGGCACCTCGTCCCGGGCGTCGGTCACCTCGATCAGCGCGACGCCGGCTGCCGCGGCGTCCGTGGCGGCGAGGTCCTCGAGGGCGGCGGCGATCGCCGGCAGGGCGGCCTCATCACCGGCGAGCAGGTGCCAGTCGGCGGTGGGGTCGTGCCGGTAGGCGCCGCCGGGACCCAGGAACGCGACCTGCTGCCCCACCGGCTCGGACGCCGCCCACGCCCCGGCCAGGCCGCCGTCGTGCCCGAGGGCGGCGCCGTCGTCGTCCGCGCCGTGGACCACGAAGTCGACGTCCATGGTGCGGGCGGCCGCGTCCATGCGACGCACCGTGTAGGTGCGGCGGACCGGCAGCTGCTCCGGGGCGAGGCGCTCGCGGAGGGCGTCCAGGTCGTACGGGGGTTCGAGGCCGAGCGCGGGGTCGGCGAAGAGCAGCTTCACGTAAGGGTCCGTGGCGCCCTTCTCCGCCCAGCGGGCATGGACGGCGTCGAACTGCTCGCCGCCGAGGGTCAGGCGCACGAGGTGCGGGGTGAGCCGACGGGCGGCCACCACGGTGAGGACGGTCTGGGGCCGGGCCATGCGGGCCTCCTGGGGTCGGGGCGGGTTCTGCGCGGGCGCGCGTCCCCCACTCTCCCACGACGAGGCGGATTAGCGCACGTCAGCGTGACGTTTTCCGCGGCCTCGGGGTCAGCGGAACCGGGCCCCCCGGTGGTCCTCGGGCAGCAGCGGTCCCGCGCCGGCCACGTTCTCGCGCAGGGTCCGCCCCGCCTCGGGCTCACGCAGCACGCCGCGCCGCCGCAGCTCGGGGCTCACGAGCCGGGCGAACCGCTCGAGGTCCGTCGGGCGCACGGCCGCGGAGATGTTGAAGCCGTCCACGCCGGTCTCGCGGTGCCAGCGCTCGAGCTCGTCCGCCACGGTGGCCGGGGACCCCACGATCACCGGCCCTCGCCCGCCCACGCTCACGAACTCCGCCACCTCGCGCACCGTCCAGCGGCGGTCCGGCGACTGGGTGGTGAACGCGGCCAGCGCCGTCCGGGAGGCCTCGCTCTCCACGTGCTCCAGCTCGGCGTCCGGGTCCAGGCCGGACAGGTCCACCCCCGTCCAGCCGCCGAACAGCGCGAGCGCGGACTCGACGTCCACGTGCTGGTGGTACGCGGCCAGCCGCGCCTGCGCCTCCTCGTCCGTGTCCGCGACGACGACGGTCACCATCGCCAGCACGCGGATCGCGTCCTCGGGGCGGCCGGTCTCCCGCAGGCCCTCGCGGGTCTGCTCGACGAACCGCCGCACGTGCGCCGTCGTCGGGCCGATGTAGAAGACCGCCTCCGCATGCTCGAGCGCGAACCGTCGCCCCCGCGAGGACGCGCCGGCCTGGAACAGGAACGGGGTGCCCTGCGGCCCGGGGTGCGCGAGCGCGACGCCGGGCAGGCGCACGTGCGGGCCCTCCACGCCGATCGGGTGCACCTTCGCCGGGTCCGCGAACACCCCGGACTCGCGGTCCGCCACGACGGCGGTCCGCTCCACGGACCCCTCGAACTGGCGGTACATGGCGTCGAGGTAGGCGTCGGCCCGGTCGTAGCGCTCGTCGTGGCCGGGCTGCCGGTCCAGGCCGAGGTTGCGTGCGGCCGAGTCCTGGTAGCCGGTCACCACGTTCCATGCGATGCGCCCGTCCGTGAAGTGGTCCAGCGAGGTCAGCGTGCGCGCCAGCAGGTAGGGCTGCTCGTAGGTGACGGACGCGGTGACGCCGAAGCCCACCCGCTCGGTGACGGCGGCCATCGCCGAGACCACCGTGAACGGGTCCAGCAGCGGCCACTGCACGCCGCCGCGCACCGTGGCGTCCACGCCGCCGCCGTGCACGTCGTAGAGCCCGAGGATGTCCGCGAGGAACACGGCGGTGAACCCGCCCTCCTCCACGGTGCGGGCCAGGTCCGTCCAGAAGGACAGCCGGTCGAACTCGTGGGCGCGGGACTCGGGGTGCCGCCACAGCCCGGGCGACTGGTGCACGGGCGTCACCATGTCGAACGCGCTGAGGATGAACGGGGTGGGGGCGGGGGTCGCGGTCATCGGGTCTCCAGGGTCACGGGGGCATGGTCGGCCGGCACGACGGCGGCCGGCCCGTCCGCCTGTGCGGCCAGGATGGCGGCGTCGTCGGCCACGAGGTCCGTCTCGGGGCGGGCCACGGGGTCGCGGGCGAAGCGCGTGGCGATCAGCGAGAGCGTGGCCAGCAGCGTCAGGTACGCGGCGATCAGCCACGGCGTGTGGCCGCCGACCTCGTACAGCAGCGCCGCGATGAACGGGGCGAACCCGCCGCCCACCACCGTGCCGAGCTGATAGCCCAGGTTCACGCCCGAGTACCGCACGCGCACCGGGAACTGCTCGGCGAACCACGCGGCCTGCGGACCGTAGACGCTGTCGTGGGCCACGTTGATCACCAGCACGACGACGAGCGGCAGCACCGCCAGCGCGCCCGCGTCCACGACGGCGAACAGCACCCAGCCCGCCACCGCCGTGAGCGCGTACCCGGCCCGGGACACCCGGGCACGGCCCACGCGATCCGAGACCGCGCCCCAGAAGGGGGTGCTCAGCAGCCCGATGGCCGAGGCGACCATGATGGCGGAGACGAGGACGCCGTCGTCGGCGCCGCGGAGCACGAGGTAGCTCACCAGGTACGCGGTGACGAGGTAGTAGAGGCCGTTCTGACCCAGACGGAGGCCGGCGGTGACGAGCACGGGGCGGGCGTGATGGCGCAGCAGCTCGACGACGGGCGCGCGGCTGACGGTCCCCGCCTCCCGGTGCACGCGGAACTCCACCGAGTCCTCGACGCCGAGGCGGATGGCCAGGCCGACCACCACGAGCAGGCCCGAGGCGAGGAACGGCAGGCGCCAGCCGAACGCGGCGAACTGCTCGTCGGTGGTGACGAGCTTGACCAGGGAGAACGCGCCGGTGGCCAGGAGCATGCCGGCCGAGGAGCCGACCTGCGTGAACGAGCCGAACAGGCCGCGCCGGCCCGCGGGGGCGTGCTCCACGGACATCAGGGCGGCCCCGCCCCACTCCATGCCGGCCGAGACACCCTGCAGGCAGCGCAGCAGCACGAGCCCGGCCACCGCCCACCAGCCCGCCTGGGCGAACGTGGGCAGGACGCCGATGAGCATCGAGGCGCCGCCCATCAGCAGCAGCGAGATGACCAGCAGGGCCTTGCGGCCCACACGGTCCCCGAAGTGGCCGGCCACGATCCCGCCCAGCGGGCGCAGCACGACGCCGACGGCGAGCGTGGCGAACGAGGCGAGGGTCGCCCCGAACGCGGTCTGACCGGGGAAGAACTGCACGTTGAACACGAGCGCGGCGGCCAGGCCGTAGAGGTAGAAGTCGTACCACTCGATGGTGGTGCCGATGAACGATCCGAGCGCGGCCCGGCGACGGTGGGTGCGCAGGGAGCTCATCGGGCGGCCTCCCCGGGGGCGTCGGCACCGACGGGCGCGGAGGCGGCCGGGGCGTCACCGATCGCGTTGAGGCCCTCGGGCACGGTGCCGTTGATCCAGTAGTCGCCGATCGCCCGGGCCCGGAACGCGATGGGGTTGTGCGTGGCCACGGTCTGCGCGTTGCGCCAGTGCCGGTCCAGGCCCTTGGCGGTGCTCGTGGCGGAGGCCCCGCCGGTGAGGAACAGCTCCTGGGCGGCGCCCAGGGCCAGCTCCGGGACGGTCACCTGGGCGTGCTCCACCGCCAGCTCGGCCCACGTGAAGGAGGCGGGCACCTCCTCGGGGGCGCCGGAGCCGGTGCGGCCGGCGTCGTGATCCGCGAGCGCCGCGTCCAGGGCGTCCGCCGCCGAGAGCACCGCGGCCTCGGCCGTGAACGCCTTGGCCGCGATCCGTCCGACGGCCTCCTGGATCAGCGGGTCCTCCCGGAACGGCAGGCCCAGACCCGTGTTGAAGGTGCGCACGCGGGCGGCCACGGCGTCGGCGGCGTCCCGGCGGGCCGCCCGGGCGATCCCGGCGAGGACCGCGAGCAGGATGAGCTGGAACCACGCCGCCTCGTAGACGGCCTCGGCACTGCCGGGCACACGGTCGAGCACGTCCTGCGGCGGCACGGCGACGCCGTCGAACACCGCGGTGCCCGTGCCGGTCAGGCGCTGGCCGAAGCCGTCCCAGTCGTCGTCCAGCCGCACGCCCGGGGCCTCCACCGGCACGACGGCGAAGCGCCGGCCCGGAGCCGGGCGCCCGTCCGCGTCGGTCTGGGCGGCCGAGACGCGCGTGTGCGAGGAGAAGATCGAGCCGGTCGCGTAGAACTTGGTGCCGGTCAGGGTCCACGGTCCGTCGCCCACGGGCGCCGGGGTGAGGACCGTGTTGAGCGTGCCCAGCGCGTTGCCGCCCTTCTCGGTGGACGCGTTGCCGACCGTGGCGCCGGCCAGGATCCGGGCATGCCAGCGCTCGCGGACGGCGGCGGGCTGGAAGCGGAGGGAGTCGAGGAAGCCCAGGTGCGAGCGGTAGAGGTGCGCGACGTTCGCGTCCGCCTCCGCCAGATCGATCAGCAGGGCGACGGCGGTCCGCACGTCCACACCGGGCCCGCCGGCCTCCGCGGGGACCCGCAGCGTGGCGAAGCCGGCCTCGTTGAGGGCGCGGACCTCCTCGAACGGGAGGATCCGGCGGCGGTCGCGCTCGCGGGAGCCGTCGGCGATCCGTGCGAACACCGGGGCGAAGTGCCGGCGCAGGCCGGCCAGGTCGCGGGGCAGGTCGGCGGGGCGCACGAACGGGGGGACGGTGCCGAGCGGGGTGGGCACGGCGGCGGGCGGCGCGGACGCGTCCGTCGGGTCGGTGAGCGGCATGTCGATCTCCTCGGTCCGGAGGCGGGCACCCCGCCGGGCGCGGTGCCGCGGGTCGTGGGGGTCGCTGGGTCGTGTGGAGGCCCACGCTAGGAGCGGCGCCGGGGCCGTGTGCCGGCCGCGGTCACATTCGGCGGGCCGGGCGCGGGGAGGGCGCCGGCTGGGGCCGGGGTGGCGCGGCGCGCCCCTAGGCTGAGCCCGTGCGTCTCGTCCTGCTCGTCCTGCTCTCGCTGCTGAGCCAGCAGCTCGGCGCGTCCGTGGCGGGCCTGCTGTTCGACGACGTCGGCGCATCCGCGATGGTCGCCCTGCGCGTGGTGTTCTCCGCGGCCGTGCTGCTGCTCGTCACCCGGCCGAGCCGCGCCGCCCTCGCCGGCCTGGGCCCCCGGGGGTGGGCCGCCGTCGTCGGGCTGGGGGCGGCCATGACCGGCATGAACCTGACCATCTACGAGGCCTTCGCGCGGATCCCGCAGGGCGTGGCCGTGACGTTCGAGGTGCTCGGGCCGCTGGCGCTGTCCGTGGCGGCGCGGCCGTCGTGGCGGTCGGCGGCGTGGGCCGCCCTCGCGCTCGTCGGGATCGGGGTGCTCGGCCGGGAGGGGTTCAGCGCGGACGGCGGGATCGGCGGGGCGGGGCTGGACCCGGTGGGGGTGGCGCTCGCGCTGGCCGCGGCGGCGTGCTGGGCGGGGTACATCCTGCTCTCGCGGCGCGCGGGGCTCCACCTGCCGGGGGTGCAGGGGCTGGCCCTGGCGACGGCCGCCGGGTCCCTCGTCGCGCTGCCGGTCGGCGTCACGACGGCGGGGGCGGCCCTGCTCTCCCCCGTGGTGCTGGGCGTCGGACTGGCCGTGGCGCTGCTGTCCACGGCGGTGCCGTACGGGATCGACCTGCAGGTGCTGCGCCGCATGCCGACCGCGCTGTTCTCCCTGCTGACGTGCCTCTCGCCGATCGCAGCGGCGCTGACCGCGTGGGCCGTGCGCGGGCAGGAGCTCACCCCGCTGGACCTGGCGGGGATGCTGCTGGTGATCGCGGCGTGCGCGGCCGCCGTCTGGACGAGCCGGTCACCGGGTGTGGCGGGCGGGGGCCGAGGCTAGCCTGGGTCGATGCCCCACCCGTCCCGTCCCACTCCCGACGACGTCCCCGCCGCCGAGTGCGCCGCCCTGCGCCGTGGCCGGCTGCGTCCGGGGCTGCCGTTCCTGCTCGCGGCCGCACTGTGCCTGGCGCTGCTGGGGTGGGCCCTCGTCGCCCTGCCGGGCCTGCCGGAGCGGGTGCCCACGCACTGGGGCGTCGACGGGCGGCCGGATGCGTGGGAGGACGCCTCGTTCGGCACGGTGGCGACGGGGCCGCTGATCGGCCTCGGCGTGACGGGGTTCCTGGCCCTGGTCTCCGCGATGGTCACCGTCCTCGTCCCCACGGATCCGGGGCTGTCCCCGTGGCGGCGCGTGCGCCAGGCGGGGGTGCACCGCGGGGTCCAGGAGTGCCTCGGGTGGTCGTGCGTGCTCATCGTGCTGGTGCTGGTCCCGACGACGGTCGAGGTGCTCGCCGCCGGGGCGTGGGCAATGCCGTGGTGGGTCCTGCCCCTCACGCTGACCGTGCTCATGGTGGGCATCTTCCCGACGATGCGGGCCGGCATTCAGCGGTGGACGCGCTGGTCGGACCGCGTCGCGGCGGAGCTCGGGTACCGGCCCACGGCCGCGGAACGCGCCGAGGACGAGGTGTGGACGCCCCTGGGGCTCAAGCGCGACCCCGAGGACCCGGCCGTCTTCCCCGCCAAACGCCCCGGCTACGGCGTGGGTGTGACGGTCAACCTCGCCACCCCGGCGGGCCGGTGGCTGGTGCGCGGATTCGTGGCCGTGTTCATCGTCGGCTTGCCGCTGGCGCTCTGGCTCAGCGCGTTCGCCGCGCGGTGAGGCGGACCGTGCCCGACGACGTCGCCGTCCGCCTGCTCCTGATCGCCGACACCCACATCCCGCGGCGTGCCCGTGCCCTGCCCGCGCAGGTGCGGGCCGAGGTGGCGCGGGCCGACGTCGTGCTCCACGCCGGCGACTGGGTGACCGAGGACGTGCTCGACGACCTCGACGCACGGGCCGCCCGGCTGGTGGGCGTGTGGGGCAACAACGACGGGCCGGGGCTGCGGGCGCGGCTGCCCGAGGTGGCGCGCGTGGAGATCGGCGGGGTGCGGATCGCGATGGTCCACGAGACGGGCCCGGCGGCCGGCCGCGAGCGCCGCATGGCCGCGGCGTTCCCGGACGCGGACGTGCTGGTCTTCGGGCACAGCCATATCCCGTGGGACACCGTGGCCGGGCCGGAGACCGCGAACCCGGGGCTGCGGCTGCTCAACCCCGGCTCCTGCACGGACCGGCGGCGGCAGCCGGTGTGCACGCTGATGCGCGCGGTGGTGCGGGACGGGCGGCTCGAGGACGTGGAGCTGGTGTCCGTGGACCGCACGCCGTGACCGACGGGCCGGCCGCTCCCCCCTGCAACGCTGGTTGAGTTATCACGGGTCCAGGCGGCTTGCACCCGTGATAACTCAACCCGCGTCGCGCCGGTGCCACCATGACCGGCGGGTCGGCCGCTCCTGCACAGCCACCACGACGACGGCGGCCCTCCCCAGGGCGCGTCGGTCCGGTCCGTCGCAGGGCCCGGGGGCGGCAGGCTCACCCCATGACCGCGCGCACGCCCCTGCCGTCCACCCTCGCCGCGGGCGCCTTCACGACGGCCGAGCTGCACGCCGCCGGCCTGCCGTGGCGCCGCACCCTCGCGGCAGACCTCGCCCGGATCTGCCGCGGCGTGCACACCGCGGGCATCCCCGACCCGTGCGCCCCGGACGGCGCGGCCGCGCTGGTCCGCCTCACGGGCGGGGTGGTCTCCCACGTCTCTGCCGCCCTCTGGCACGGACTGCCGCTGCCGCCCCGCCTCACGCGGCCAGCCGGACTGCACCTGACCTTCGACCGGTCCGCGCGCACGCACCGGACCGACCTGGGCGGCGTCGTCAGCCACCGGGTGCGACTGCCCTCCGACCACGTGCTCGAGCTTCCCGACGGCCAGCGCGTCACGACGGCGGCGCGCACCTGGTTCGACCTCGCCGGGATGCTCCGCCCCCACGAGGTGGACTGGCTCATCGCGGCCGGCGACCACCTGGTGTGTCCGCCGTGGACGCCGACGGGCCGGGCGCACCCCGTGGCCACCGTGCCCGGGCTGTCGGAGGTGCTCGCCCGCTGCCGTGGCCGGCCGGGTGTCCGTCTCGCACGTGCCGCGCTGGCCGAGGTGCGCGTCGGGGCCGACTCCCCGCCCGAGACCTTCCTCCGGCTCGCGCTGATCCGGGCCGGGCTGCCGGAGCCGGAGCTGCAGGTCGCTGTCGACCCGGCCGACCCGGCCTCGCCCGTCGTGGACCTCGGGTACCGGGCGGCGCGCCTGGCCCTCCAGTACGACGGCGCCGGCCACCGCACGGCTCAGCAGCAGGCGAGGGACGCCCGTCGGGACGCGTACTGCCTCGAGCGGGAATGGACGACCCTGCGCTGCACCTGGGAGGACCAGCGCGCTGGGTTCGGGCGGATCGTGGGGCTGGTCCGGCGTCGGCTCGCCCGCACGCGCTGATCCGCCCCCGCGGCCAACACGGGTTGAGTTGTCACGGGTCCCGTCCAACGCGGGTTGAGTTGTCACGGGTCCAGGCCCGCGTAACCGGTGATAACTCAACCCGCGTTGCACGGCACCGGCCTGCGCCGCGTGACGCTCTGCGACGTGCCCACCCTGCCCCCGGCGCGCCTCGCCCGGGACAATGGGGCGGACTGTCCCGAAGCCTCCATCGAAAGGACCCCCGTGGCTGACCACGAGTTCGGCTTCCGCACCCAGGCGCTGCACGCGGGCGCCGTCCCGGACGCCGTCCACGGCTCCCGCGCGGTGCCGATCCACCAGACCAGCTCCTTCGTGTTCGAGTCCGCCGAGGACGCCGCGAACCTCTTCGCGCTGCAGAAGTACGGCAACATCTACTCGCGGATCGGCAACCCCACGGTCGCCGCCTTCGAGGAGCGCGTCGCCACGCTGGAGGGTGGCATCGGCGCCGTCGCGACGGCGTCCGGCATGGCCGCCGAGTTCGTCACCTTCGCGGCCCTCGCCGGGGCCGGCGACCACATCGTGGCGTCCTCCAAGCTGTACGGCGGCACGATCACCCAGCTGGACGTCTCCCTGCGCCGGTTCGGCGTCGAGACCACGTTCGTGGACTCCACCGAGGCCGCGGACTTCGAGGCCGCCATCCAGCCCAACACCAAGGCCGTCTACACGGAGATCGTCGCCAACCCCTCCGGTGACGTCGTGGACCTGCCGGGCCTGGCCGACGTCGCCCACCGGCACGGCGTGCCGCTCGTCGTGGACGCGACCCTCACCCCGCCCTACCTGATCCGGCCGATCGAGCACGGCGCGGACATCGTCATCCATTCGGCCACGAAGTTCCTCGGCGGGCAGGGCACCACGCTCGGCGGCGTCGTGGTGGAGTCCGGCCGCTTCCCATGGGACAACGGCAAGTTCCCGTCGATGACCGAGCCCGTGCCCTCGTACGGCGGCGTCTCCTGGTGGGGCAACTTCGGCGAGTACGGCTTCCTCACCAAGCTCCGCTCGGAGCAGCTGCGCGACTTCGGCCCGTCGCTGGCCCCCCAGTCGGCGTTCCAGCTGCTGCTCGGCGTCGAGACGCTGGCCCCGCGCATGGACGCCCACCTGGCGAATGCGCAGGCCGTGGCGCAGTGGCTGGACGAGGACCCGCGTGTCTCCTGGGTCCGCTACGCCGGCCTGCCCGACCACCCGCACCACGCCCGCGCGCAGCAGCTGCTGCCCCGGGGCGTCGGCTCGGTGTTCAGCTTCGGCGTGGCCCCGGCGGCCACGGACACCGACGACGGCGCCTCCGGTCCGGAGGCCGGGCGTGCGACGGCGTCGCGCTTCATCTCCGCGCTGCAGCTGGCCTCCCACCTGGCCAACATCGGCGACGCGAAGACGCTGGTGCTGCACCCCGCCACGACGACCCATCAGCAGCTCACCGCCGAGCAGCTCGTGGCCGCGGGCATCCCGGCGGACCTCATCCGCATCTCGGTGGGCATCGAGGACCTCGAGGACATCCTCTGGGACCTGGACCAGGCCCTGACCGAGGCCACCGGCCGCACCCGCGACGGCGCCGTCGTTCCCGCAGAGCAGGAGGCCTGAGCCATGAGCACCGCCCACCCCGAGCGCACCTGGACCGGCCCCGGCGCCCCCGAGCGCCTGGCGATCCTGCGGCGCACCCGGTCGATCGCGATCGTCGGCGCCTCGGACAAGCCGGCCCGTGCGTCGTACTTCGTGGCCACGTACCTGCTGAGCTCGACCACGTACGACGTCTACTTCGTCAATCCCGTGCTCGCCGCGGCCGGCAAGGAGATCCTCGGCCACCGCGTGTACGCCTCGCTGGACGACCTGCCCGTCACCCCGGACCTCGTGGAGGTGTTCCGCAAGTCCTCCGACGCCCCCGAGGTGGTGGCGGACGCCGCCCGCGTGGGCGCCCGGACCGTGTGGCTGCAGCTGGGCATCTGGAACGAGGACGCCGCGCGTCAGGCCGAGGCCGCGGGCCTGGAGGTCGTGATGGACCGCTGTGTGAAGATCGAGCACGCCCGCTTCCACGGCGGGCTCAACCTCGCCGGCTTCGTCACCGGCGTGATCAGCTCGCGGCGCCAGGAACTGGACCGCTAGGCGGACGACGCCCCGTGTCGGGCGTCGTCCGGCCCTCGTTGCGCACCCGCCCGTCGATGGCGTGGGATGGGCCCATGACCTCCGAGCTCCCCTCCTCGTCCCTCTCCCCCGCCTGGACCGGCCGCACCGACGGCGACACCCCCGAGCACCTGCGCTGGCACCAGGTCGTCCGCCCCGCCGACGGCCGCGGCGAGCCCACGACGACGCAGCGCCACCCCGGTGCCGGCGCTCCGACGTCGGGCGCGCGGTCCACGGCGCTCGTCGGCTTCGCCTCGGACGAGGGCGTGCGCCGGAACCACGGCCGCGTGGGCGCCGAGGACGGCCCGGAGGCGCTGCGCGGTGCGCTCGCCTCGCTCGCGTACCTCGAGGGCACGGGCGCGCTCGTGGACGCGGGCGACGTGTCCGTGGACCGCGGCGACGACGACGCCCCGGGCGAGCTCGAGGCGGGCCAGGCCGAGCTGGGCACGGTGGTCAGCGGGCTGCTGAACGCCCACGACCTGGCCGTGGTGCTCGGCGGCGGACACGAGACCGCCTACGCCTCGATCACGGGCCTGACCGGCTCCACGCGCGTGGGCGCGGGCACGCGCGTGGGCATCCTCAACCTGGACGCGCACTTCGACCTGCGCGAGGCGCCGCGGCCCAGCTCCGGCACCCCGTTCCTGCAGGCGCTGCGGGACGCCGAGGGGGCGGAGCATCAGCTCTCCTACGCGGTGGTGGGCATCAGCGAGGCCAACAACACCCGGGCCCTGTTCGACACCGCGCGCGAACGCGGGGTCACGTGGGTGACCGACGAGCAGGCCCAGACCGCCGACGTCACCGGCGTCCGCCGCTGGGTGCGCTCGTTCATCAACGCGGTGGACGTGCTCTACCTGACGATCGACCTGGATGTGCTGCCGGCCGCCGTCGCCCCGGGGGTGAGCGCACCGGCCGGCTTCGGCGTGCCGTACGAGGTGATCCACGCGTGCGCGCTGGAGGCCACCCAGTCCGGGAAGCTGGCCCTGGCCGACGTCGTGGAGCTCAACCCCGCCCTGGACGTGGACGGCCGCACGGCGAAGGCCGCGGCCCGGCTGATCCACACGATCGTCAGCCGTCACCGGACGGACGCGTCGCTGCTGGCCTGAGCGGGCCGGGGGTCCCTTCCGGCGCGGGGGGCCGCGGGCGTCAGCGTCCCTCCGCCCACGGGGCCGGGGGCTCGGCGCTGCCGTGGGCCGCGCGTCGGGCGGCGTAGTCCAGTGCCGAGCGTGCCAGGAAGTCGTGCAGGGCCAGCACCCCGGCCCGGGCTCCTGCCGAGTCCCTCCGGGTCACCGCCTCCAGCGCCGGGACGTAGAACGCCCGGCCGCGTTCGACCTCGTCGGGCAGGCCCTTCGTGGTGGCGAGCCAGAACCGGCGGCACAGCCCCTGGAGCGGGACCAGGGAATCGGCGAGATAGCGGTTGTTCGCGATCGTGCGCAGGAGTTCGTGCGAGCGCCCGACGGCGGCGACGTACGCCGGCAGGTCCTCCACCGTGCGCAGGTGCCGCACGTGGGCTGCGACGGCGGCCAGCTGCTCCTCGTCCGCCCGTGCGCAGGCCAGTCCCACGGCCAGCGCCTCGAGCGACCGCCGCACCTCCAGCCTCTCCAGCTGGTCGTCCACGGAGATCGGGGGCACCTGCAGGCCACGTCCCCCACCGGCCAGGAGCCAGTGGTCTCGGATGAGGCGTTGCACGGCCTCGCGCAGGGGCGTGCGCCCCGTCTCGGCGGCGTCGATGAGGGCCGCCTCGCTGAGGATGGCGCCCGGTGGCAGCTCCCCGGTCTCGATCTTCTGCGTCAGGCGGGCGTAGGCCTCCTCCGACTTGTTCATGGGCCCAGCCTAGGCAGTCATCTTCCCGCACCCCCTTGATATATCCGGAATATGCGGCGTAGCGTGGCCCACATCCTGTTACCGGCATCACATGGAGGACCCGTGAAGTACCGCCCGCAGCACGAGGCCAACCCCCTGCCCTTCTCCCCCTTCAAGAGCTCCACCGTGCCGCGGCCCATCGGCTGGCTGTCCTCCGTGAGCACGGACGGCCGGGAGAACATCGCCCCCTACAGCCAGTGGCAGAACCTCACCTTCGACCCGCCCATGGTGATGTTCTCCGCGAACCAGTACCCGGACGGACGCCGCAAGGACACCGTCCTCAACGCGGAGCAGACCGGCTGGTTCGTGTGGAACATGGCCACCTACGACCTGCGCGAGGCCGTCAACGTCTCCGCCATGGCCCTGGAGCCGGGCGAGAGCGAGTGGGACAGCATCGCGGAGCACGGCGTCACCAAGGTCTACGCGGACAACCACCCCATCCCGATGGTCGCCGAGTCCCCCGTGCGCTTCGAGTGCCGCTACCACTCGACGCACCGCATCAAGGGCGACTCGAACGTCGGCACCATCGACGTGGTCTTCGCCCACGTGGACACCATCCACATCGACGACGACGTCATCACCTCCGACGGCCGCCTCGACATCCCGCGCATCCAGCCGATCGCCCGCCTGGGCTACTTCGACTACACCGTGGTGCGGGAGACCTTCGAGATGCGGGTGCCCGGCGCCGACGGCGATGCCCAGGCCGGCCTCGAGGGGCGGTCATGAGCACCGCGGCCACCGGTGCGGCCCGGCCCGCTCCCGTGCCCGGGGCCCGCCCCCGGAGCCTGAAGGACATGCTGGCCGTGAACTTCGGCAACGCGCTGGAGTGGTACGACTGGAACGTCTACACGATCTTCGCCCCGGTCTTCGCGGCGCAGATCTTCCACGCGGACAACCCCACCTCCGAGCTGCTCGCCACCCTGGCCGTCTTCGCGGTGGGCTTCGTCGCCCGCCCCATCGGCGGCTACGTGTTCGGCGCCTACGCGGACCGGGTGGGCCGCAAGCGCAGCCTCTTCGCGGCGATGATGATCACCGCGCTCGGCAGCCTGATCATCGCCTTCACCCCCACCTACGGCACGGTGGGCGTCCTCGCCTCGGTGATCCTCGTCATCGCCCGTCTGCTGCAGGGCCTGGCGCACGGCGGCGAGATGGGCACCTCCGTGACCTACCTCGTGGAGCGGGCGCCGCAGGGCCGGCGCGGGCTGTTCGGGGCGACGTCGTGGGTGTCCGTGGTGGTGGGCACGATCCTGGCGACACTCGTGGGCCTGGCCGTCAACACGCTGCTCTCCCACGAGCAGGTGGCGTCCTGGGGCTGGCGCGTGGCGTTCGGCATCGGCGGCGTCCTCGGCCTCTACGCGCTGTACCTGCGACGGAGCCTGACGGAGTCGGAGCACTTCACGGCGGCGCAGCAGGTGGTGCCCACCGCCGACGACGCCCCCCGCCGGGAGCCGGGTGCGGTGTGGCGCGGCCTGCTGACGATCTTCCTGGTCTCCGCGGGCGGCTCCCTGATGTTCTACACGTGGCTGATCTACCTGCCCACGCACGCGCAGGTGGCCCATCAGATGGACAAGTCCACCACCCTCTCGGCCTCGCTCGTGGCCCAGGTGATCTTCCTGGTCGCCATCCTCGGGGCGGGCCTGCTGGGCGACCGGGTCGGCCGCCGTCCGCTGGTCATCGCCTTCGGCCTGCTCTTCGTGGTGCTGCCGTTCCCGCTGTTCGGCATGCTGGACGGCACCTTCGCCTCGTTCCTGCTCGTGCAGACCATCGCCCTGCTGGCGGTGGCGCTGCTGTTCGGCGTCAACGGCGCCGTCTGGTCCGAGGCGCTGCCCACGGCGGTGCGCGCCAAGGGCGTGGCCACCATGCTCTCACTGGCCACCGCGATCTTCGGCGGCACGGCGCCGTACCTGATCACGTGGCTGACGGCGCAGGGGTGGACCAGCGCGTTCCCGATCTACCTCATGGTGGTCGGCGGCCTCACCGGCCTGACCGGCCTGTTCATGAAGGAGACGAAGGACGTGGACCTGGCGGCCTGAGCCGGGGCCAACCGACCCGACCCGCAGGCCGCCCCCTCCACACACAGAGTGGTGGGGGGGGGCGCGGGGGGGGGGGGCCCCCCCGGGGGGGGGGGGCCCCCGGGGGGGGGGGGGGGCCGGGGGGGGGGGGGGGCCCCCCGGGGGGGGGGGCGGGGGGGGGGGGGGGGGGGGCCCCGCCCGGGGGAACAGCGTCGAGCACACCGCGCGGGCGTCGCCGCCCGGGCGGGAGAGC